>DATEZE010000279.1:0-4209 GCA_035255845.1 Burkholderiaceae bacterium
GCCCAGTACCTTGGCATCAAGGCCGACATCGACGCTGCAATCGCGGACGTGATCCGGACGTCGGCGTTCATCCGCGGACCGCACGTGCAGCAGTTCGAGGAGAAGTTCGCTCGCGCCGTCGAGACCGAACGCTGCGTGTCGTGCGCAAACGGGACCGATTCGCTGTACATCGCGATGCATGCCCTCGGCGTACGACCGGGCGACGAGGTCATCACGTCCGCGCATTCGTGGATCTCCACCAGCGAAACAATCACCCAGGCCGGCGGCAAGGTGGTGTTCTGCGACACCGATGCGCGGACCTACACGATCGATCCGGCACGCATCGAGTCTTTGATCACACCTCGCACGGTGGGAATCATCCCGGTTCACCTTTACGGCCAGCCCGCCGATATGCCGGCGATCATGTCGATAGCGCAGAAGCACCAACTATGGGTGATTGAGGACTGTGCGCAGGCGCATCTCGGTCGCATCGGTGGTCGACGGGTTGGCAGCTTCGGCCGCGCGGCGTCGTACTCTTTCTACCCCGGCAAGAATCTTGGAGCCATGGGCGATGCCGGCGCCATTACGACCAACGACGCGACCCTGGCAGACCGCATGGCGATGTTCGCGCGACACGGTGGGCTGACCAAAGGCGATCACCAGATCGAAGGGATCAACAGCAGGCTCGACGGACTCCAGGCCGCGGTCCTCTCAGTCAAGCTGGATCATCTTGCCGCCTGGACGCGGCGACGGCGCGAGGTCGCGGCCGCGTACGACGGGCTCCTCGGCGGGATGCCAGACGTCGTGACGCCGTTCGTTGCTCCAAACCGCGAACACGTCTACCACCTGTATGTCATCCAGCACGCCGACCGCGACGCGCTGGCGACCCACCTGAAGGCCGCGGGGATCCAGACGGTAATCAACTATCCGGTGGCGCTGCCGTTCCTGCCGGCTTACGCGCGCTACGGCCATCGTCCCGACGAGTTCCAGAACGCACATCGAGCCCAGTCGAGGATCCTGTCTTTGCCGATGTTTCCGGAAATCACTCAGTCGCAGATCGATGCCGTGGCGCGGGCTGTTGGGAGCTTCAGCGGATGACATCAACCGCACCGGCTTCCGCAGGCGGGTCCGGTGCCCGGCTGGTCGCGAACTCGCGTTGGAACCTTATCGCGTTCGCGTGCACCCTGGCCGCCAATCTGATCACGGTTCCCTTCGTTGTGCGCTGGATCGGCGTAGCCGAGTTTGGGCGTGCCGGCATCGTGTTGGCTGTCACGGCACCGTTGACGCTGATCGGCTCGGTGCTTGGTCAGGCGGTGACCCGGGAAGTCTCGGCGCGCCTCGCCAATTCGGATGCCAGCGGCGCCGCCGAGTGTTTTGGTGCCGCGCTGCGCCTTTGCGCGGTCGTCGGCGTGATCGCGGCTGCGGCGCTGATCACCGCTGGGCCATGGCTCACAGCCGGCCTGCTCGGAGAACAGCACGGGGCGACGGACTTGCTTGCGTTGTTCGCACTCGCCGCTTGCGGCTGGTTCGGGCAGCAACTGACGCTGGTGTTCCAGGGCAACCAGATGGCGCATCAGGATTTTCGGACCGTCGCACGCATGGCAATGATTTCAGCCGTGCTGACGGTAATTGCAACGCTTGCGCTCACGGCTGCGCTGCCGACCGCAATAGGCTATCTCGCCGGTGTTGCTGCCGCCTTCGGATCGACGCTGGTCGGATGGTTCTGGACAGCGCGGCACGATCCGCCGCGCCTGACCATAGCGGGCCCTTCGCATGCGCGCGCGCTGCTGCGGTTCGGAAAGTGGCAGGGCGTGGCGCAGCTCGCCGGCGCGCTCAGCAACCAGGTGGATCGCTACGCGCTGGGCGCGTTCGCGACTACATCCGCGGTCGGCCAGTTCAACATTGCAAACCGACTGCAGGAGGCGGTGTATATCGGCGTGGTCAAGGCCGGCGAAGTGCTGTTTCCCCACTTCGGAAGGATTGCCGGCCGCCCGGCGGCCGAACAAGCCGCCGAGTTTCATGCCGCATCGTGGGTGGTCGGGGTCTTCAGCGCCGCGGCGCTGGCGCCGATGATTCCTCTGGCAGCCTCGATCCTGGATCTATGGATTGGGCCGCAGGCCGGCGGCGATGCACCGACGCTGCTCAGGACGCTGATATTCGGCGGAATCGTCGGCTGCGGATCGAACGTATTCACCTACTATGCGATGGGGACCGGCCGCATCCGGCCCCTGGCATGGATTTCGGTGATGTATTCCGTCATCACCGTGGTGCTGTCCATCGCGCTGATTCGCGTCTATGGAGCGGCTGCCGCCGGAGTCGGGCTGCTGGTCGCGAGCTTCTTCCGCGTCGCTGCCGCGTTGATCGTAGCGCGCCGCGACTTCTTTCCTGACGCACACCTCGAGGAACTGCTGGTCGGTGCGGTGCTGCCGGTTGCAGCAGGAACGGCAGTCGCATGGCTGCTATATGCGGCGGGCATGGGGGCCGCGAGCTGGCCATCGCTGGCTGCGCAGTACGCGGCGGGCGCGAGTGCTGTTGTGATCGTCGCATGTGGCGCGTCATCCTTTGCTCCGAGCGGCCGTCAGATCATGCGGAGCGCCGTGGCAGCAATCCGCAGGCGCGCGCCGGGATGAGCACGAATCCTTTACCGCGAGCAGAACCTGTCGTCACGGTCGTCGACTACGGGGTGGGCAACATCGGGGCGCTGCTCAACATGTTCGATCACCTCGGGGTCGAGGCTCGTGCGAGCAGCGACCCCCGTGACATCGCGTGGGCGGACAAGCTCGTTCTTCCCGGGGTTGGTGCCTTCGACCGGGCGATGTCGGAACTGCGAGGGCGGGGTCTGATCGGCCCACTCGAGGAGGCAGTACTGCATCGGCGCCGTCCGGTGCTCGGCGTCTGTCTCGGCATGCAGCTGCTGGCACGCCGCAGCGAAGAGGGTCGGGAGGCCGGCCTCGGATGGATCGATGCGGACGTTCGCCGTCTCCATCTGCCGGTCGACTCGGATCTCAAAGTGCCGCATATCGGCTGGATGGAAATCCGCGCCGTCGGCACCAGCGAACTGTTTGCTGCGTCGGGCGAGCGCTATTACTTCGATCACTCGTACCACGTCTGCTGCGACCGGGCGCAGGACGTTGTCGCGGTGATTGACTACGGAAGCGAGCTTTGCTGCGCGGTCAGTGCGCGAAACGTTCATGGAGTCCAGTTTCATCCGGAAAAGAGCCACAGATTCGGGATGCGGCTGCTGCGTTCTTTCGCGGGGCTGTCTGCATGAGGAAACGGCTGATCCCGCTGCTGCTCGTCGACGCCAATCGGCGGCTCGTAAAGACGGTTGCATTCGGCGAGCGAACTTACGTCGGTGACCCGTTCAACGTCGTGCGTCTTTTCAACGAAAAGGAGGTCGATGAAATCTGCGTGCTCGACATCGACGCCGGGATCGATCAGCGCGGACCCGACCTCGACTTCATCGGCCAATTGGCGAGTGAATGTTTCATGCCGCTCGCGTACGGGGGCGGAATCACCGAGTTGGCGCACTGCGAAGCGCTGAACCGACTCGGCGTCGAGAAGTTCGTGCTCGGAAATTCGGCGCTGGATCAGAACCTGATCCGGTCGATCAGCCGCGATTTCGGAGCGCAAGCGCTGGCCGCCTGTGTCGATATCCGGGGTGTTGGCGCCGGAGCGCGATGCTTCACGCGCTCGGCCCGGCAGCCGACCGGGCGGTCGCCGCTGCAGTTCTGCCGCGAACTGCAGGAGCTTGGCGTCGGCGAGGTGATCCTGCAGTCGGTCGATCGCGACGGGTCACGTACCGGAATGGACTTGGAACTGATCGGCGAGGTCTCGCATTCGCTGACGATTCCGGTCGTGGCGCTCGGCGGTGCAGGCGAATTGCAACATCTGGTGGAAGCGCTGAGCGCAGGCGCGTCGGCGGTCGCGTCAGGAAGCGCGTTCGTCTTCATCGGCCGCTTGCGAGCTGTGCTCGTCACGTATCCGAGTTCGGAGCAGATCGACGCACTCGGGAGCATCGCGGCATGAGCTCTGTAGTGAATCGGGTCTGTTCATTCTGCGTGATGGACGGCAGCAATCCCGCGATCGAATTCGACGCGGCCGGGCAGTGCAATTGTTGTCGGGACGCATTGCAGCGCCAGCCGTATGAGTGGTGGCCGAATGTCCAGGGTACGGAGCGGATTGATCGGCTCGTGCAAACTCTCCGCGCGCACGGAAAAGGCCGACTGT
>DATEZE010000280.1:0-4837 GCA_035255845.1 Burkholderiaceae bacterium
CTGGGTCTGCTCGAGGCGCACCAGAATGGCTGCGTCGATGACACCGTCGGCGAGGGCTTCCCAGGTGCGGACCTCGGCGCGCTCCCGTCCCGAGGGTGGAATCAGCTTGGCGACGGGCGTCATGCCGTCGAGGTACTCGCAGATCACGCGCGAGTCGAACACCGCGCCGCCGTCTTCCATGATCAGGCACGGAACTTTGCCGAGCGGGTTGGCCTCGTGAATGCGGGTGTCCGGCGCCCACACATCCTCGAGCTCGAGGTGATAGTCGATGCGCTTCTCGGCCATCACGATGCGCACCTTGCGCACGTACGGGCTGGTCAGCGAAGCCAGCAGGCGGATGCTCTTTGACACAAGCGAAGATCTTGCAGGGCAACGACAGCCCAGTATATCGGCAGCCTCGGCGCGCGCGATGTCCGCAGGTAGAGCATGCCGGTGAATGATGCTGCTTTGCTACACTCGTTGCGCCTGACTGCGCGCTGCCGCGCCCCGTGCCCGTGCCCGCGGACCCGCCGTGTCCCTCGAACTGCTCTCCCTGACTGCACTTTCGCCGCTGGACGGCCGCTACGGCCGCCAGACTGCCGAGCTGCGCGAAGTCTTCTCCGAATACGCGTTCATGCGCGAGCGGCTGCGGGTCGAGATCGAATGGCTCGTCAACCTATCGATGCTCGGCCTGCCCGAGTTGCCGCGGCTGCCGCGCGAGGCCGAATCGCGCCTGCGCCAGCTTGTCACCGATTTCGACATCGAGGACTGCACCGAGATCAAGGCGATCGAGGCCGAGATCAATCACGACGTCAAGGCGGTGGAATACTTTATCCGACGCCGCACGCAGGACGTGCCGGCATTGGCCCACGCGTCGGAGTTCATCCACTTCGCCTGCACGTCCGAGGACATCAACAACGTCGCGCACGCGCTGATGCTGGAGCGCGGCCGCTTCGTGCTGCAGGGCCGTCTGCGCGGAGTTCACGCGCTGCTGCGCGAACTCGCACACAGCCATGCCGAACTGCCGATGCTGGCGCGCACCCACGGCCAGCCCGCGACCCCGACGACGGTCGGCAAGGAGTTCGCCAACGTCGCGATGCGCCTCGCGGCCGCGATCGACGCGATTGCCCGCGTCCCGCTGCTTGCGAAGATGAACGGAGCAGTCGGCAACTACAACGCGCATATCGCGGCGTATCCGTCGGTCGAGTGGGAAAAGTTCGCGCGCAATGTCGTCGAAGGCCTGGGTCTCACGTTCAACACGCACACGATCCAGATCGAACCGCACGACTACATGGCTGAGCTCTTCGACGCGATCGCGCGTGCGAACACAGTGCTGGTCGATCTGGACCGCGACCTCTGGGGCTATATCGCGCTCGGCTACTTCAGGCAGAGGCTGAGAGCGGGCGAGGTCGGATCCTCGACGATGCCGCACAAGGTCAATCCCATCGACTTCGAGAACTCCGAAGGCAACTTCGGACTCGCCAACGCTGTGCTGCGCCACCTCGCCGAAAAGCTGCCGGTGTCGCGCTGGCAGCGCGACCTGACCGATTCGACGGTGCTGCGCAATCTCGGCGTGGCCTTCGGCTACACACTGGTCGGCGTCGAGTCCTGCCTGCGCGGACTGCACAAGCTGGAAGTCAACGAGGAGCGTGTGCAGGCGGACCTCGCCGAAGCCTGGGAGGTCCTGGCCGAGCCGGTGCAGACGGTGATGCGGCGCTATGGCATCCCGAACCCTTACGAGCAGCTGAAGGCGCTGACGCGCGGCAAGGGCATCACGCGCGAGGCGCTGCATGAATTCGTCCGCACGCTCGAGATGCCGGCCGAGGCGCGCGATCAGCTGCTGGCGCTGACCCCGAGCACCTATATCGGCAAGGCGGCCGAGCTCGCGCGTCGCGCGTAAGGACGAGTCGCGTCGGCAGATCCCAATCGCGTGTCGGCGCCCGCCCGCCCACCGCTTCGATCAGGGAACGACCTGCTGTTCGTCTTCCTTCTTCACTGCCTTGACGAGATCTTCGCGCTTGACGCCGAGGTACATCGCGATCGCGGCCGCGACGAACACGGAAGAGTAGATGCCGAAAACGATGCCAATTGTCAGAGCCAGCGCGAAATAGTGCAGTGCCGGGCCGCCGAAGAAAAACATCGCCAGCGTCATCGCGAGCGTGCAACCGTGCGTGATGATCGTGCGCGAAATGGTCGCCGTGATTGCGCTGTCGATGACCTCGACGGTCGTCATCTTGCGGAACTTCTTGAAGTGTTCACGCACGCGATCGAAGATGATTACCGACTCGTTGACCGAGTAGCCGAGCACCGCCAGCACGGCCGCCAAAACTGGCAGGGAGAATTCCCAACGGAAGATGGCAAACACCCCCACGACCAGCACGACGTCGTGCAGGTTCGCGACGATCGCCGCTACCGAGAACTTCCACTCGAAGCGGAATGCCAGGTAAATCATGATGCCGACGACGACGAGCAGCAGCGCCAGCGCGCCGTCGTGTGCCAGCTCCTCACCGACCGCCGGGCCGACGAATTCGACACGCTTCAGCTCGACTGTCGAGTCGCGCGCTTTCAGCGTCTCCATCACGCGCTCGGCCTGCTGCCCGGAAGTCGTCCCCTTCTCGAGTGGGAGCCGGATCAGCACGTCGCGTGAGGTGCCGAAGTTCTGAACCTGGAATTCGCCCCAGCCCTTTTGCTCGATCGCGCCGCGGATCTGCTCGAGGTTGGCGGCCTGCGGATAGCTGACCTCGACGACCGTTCCGCCGGTGAAGTCGACCGACAGACTCAAGCCACGGGTGACGAGGAAAAACACCGCGACGCCGAAGGAGATGAAGCTGATCGCGTTGAGGATCAGCGAGTAGCGCATGAAGGGAATCGTGCGCTTGATGCGGAAGAATTCCATTCTGGTCTCCGCCTACTTGGCCGCGGCCGTACCGGGGCGCCAGATCTGTCCGACCGAGATCGCCTGCAGCTTTTTGCGATAGCCGTACAGCAGGTTGACCATCGCTCGCGACACGAACACCGCCGAAAAAATCGACGTCAGGATGCCGAGGCAGTGCACCACGGCGAAGCCTCGCACCGGACCCGAGCCGAACAGCAGCAGCGCGACGCCCGCGATCAGCGTCGTCACGTTCGAGTCCAGGATAGTGGCGAACGCTTTCTCGTAGCCCTCTGCGATCGCCTGCTGGGCGCCGCGGCCGCTACGCAGCTCCTCGCGGACACGCTCGTTGATCAGCACGTTCGCATCGATTGCCATGCCGAGCGTCAGTGCAATGGCCGCGATGCCCGGCAGCGTCAGTGTCGCCTGCAGCAGCGACAGCAAGGCGATCAGCAGCATCACGTTGACCGAAAGCGACAACACCGAGATGAGGCCGAACACGTGGTAGTACAGGATCATGAAGGTTGCGATCACCGCAAAACCGTATAGCGTCGAACGGAAGCCGCGCTCGATGTTCTCGCGGCCCAAGCTCGGGCCGATCGTGCGCTCCTCGATGATCTCCATCGGCGCGGCGAGCGAACCGGAGCGGATCAGCAGCGCAAGGTCCGTCGTCTCCTGGACCGTGAAGTTGCCGGTGATCTGGAACTGGTTGCCGAACTCGCCCTGGATGCGGGCGACCGAGATTGCTTCGCCCTTGCCCTTCTCGTACAGCACGATCGCCATCAGCTTGCCGATGTTGTCGCGCGTGATCGCGCGCATCGCCCGGCCGCCGGCTTCGTCGAGCCGCACCGACACCGCCGGACGCTGCGTCTGGCTCTCGATCGTCGCCGAGGCGTTGTTGAGCTGGTTGCCGGTGACGACCACTTCGCGCTTCAGCGTGACCGGTAGCACCGTACCGTCGGGCTTGCGCTCCGGCACGGTCAGCGCGCCGGCGGCGCCAGACGCCATCGCTTCCTGGTCGACCATGCGGATCTCGAGCGTCGCGGTGCGGCCGAGGATCTGCTTGGCACGCGCGACGTCCTGGACGCCCGGCAACTGCACGACGATGCGGTCGGCGCCTTGCTGCTGGATCACCGGTTCGGCCACTCCCAGCTCATTGACACGGTTATGCAGCGTTGTGATGTTCTGCTTGAGCGCGCTGTCCTGGATTTCCTTCTGTGCGGCCGGCGATAGTGTCGCGACCAGGCTTAGGTCGGGGGCGGTGCCATCCTCTCTCAATGTCAACTCGCGCAGCTGCCCGCGTATCAGGTCCTCGGCGCGGACACGGGTTTCCGTGTCGCGGAATTTGATCTCGATCGCCGTCGGTGTCTTGCTGATGCCGGCATGCCGGATGTTCTTCTCGCGCAGCAGCGTGCGAATATCCGAACTGAAGGTCTCGAGTCGCTTATCGACCGCGGCGCGCATGTCGACCTGCAGCAGAAAGTGCACGCCGCCGCGCAGGTCAAGCCCGAGGTACATGGGCAGCGCGTGCACGCTCTTGAGCGAGGTCGGCGTGTTGGAAATCAAATTCAGCGCGACGACGTAGGACGGATCCTCGGGATTCGGGTTAAGCGCCTTCTGCAGCGTGTCCTTGGCCTGCAGCTGCACATCGGTGTCGGGGAAACGCGCACGCACGGTCGAGTTCAGAGTCGAGGTATCGAAGAACACGCCCGTCGTCGGCAGCTTTGAATCCTTCAGCACGTTCTCGACACGCGCCATCAGCGCGGCATCGACCTTGACCGTCGACTTGCCCGATGAGACCTGCACGGCAGGCGACTCGCCGAAAAAGTTCGGCAGCATGTACATCGCGCCGAGCAGGAGCGCCACCGCGATCACGATGTACTTCCAGAGTGGATATCGATTCATGTCTGATTCGACCTCGTGTACGCGGCGCTTCGCGACGCACGCGCACTCGGTCGAGAGGAGTTAGCGGCCCGGGCTTCGGGC
>DATEZE010000281.1:0-8305 GCA_035255845.1 Burkholderiaceae bacterium
GTATGCGGGTCATCGCATGGAACCGTAGCCCGCGGGATCATGCGGGCGTCGAATTCGTCAGCATCGACACGCTGCTCACCAGCAGCCACGTCGTGTCGCTCCACCTGGCGCTCGTCGATGAGACACGCGGCTTTCTGTCGCGCGAGCGAATCGCAGCGATGCGGCATGGTGCCATCCTCGTCAACACCGCCCGCGGCGCGTTGCTCGACGAGGCTGCGCTGCTCGACGCGTTGAATTCGGGCAAGATCGCGCACGCTGGGCTGGACGTCTACACCGTCGAGCCGCTGCCGGCGCGGCATCCGTTCACGGCTTTGCCGAACGTCACGCTGTCGGCCCACTCAGCGTTTCGAACTCCCGAGTCCAGCGTCAACCTGGTTGAAGCCGCTCTCGCCCATTGCCGGCGCATCGCGGCGGGTAACTGAGGCGCCACGAGAGCCAGATGAAGGGCACGACTGCGCGTAAACGGGCGGTCGGGCATGCGCCTGAGATCTGCGCGAATTGCGGCGCGACGCTGCGCGGGCCGTATTGCTCTGCTTGTGGTCAGTCCGTGCACATTCACAGTGACCTCCGTGCACTTCTGCATGACCTCGCGCACGGCGTGTTCCACTTTGAAGGCAAGTTCTGGCGCACGCTCGTGCTGCTGGCTTGGCAGCCTGGCGAGCTCGCGCGTCGCTACATCGGGGGCGAGCGAACAAAATTTGTCTCGCCGATCGGGCTGTTTCTGTTCTCGGTGTTCCTGATGTTCGCGGTGGCTTCCAGCCTCGCCCGTTACGGCAGCGGGACAGTTGCAATCGTCGCCGATGCCCAAAACCCGGCCGATTCGCTCGCATCAGCGCAACTACGGCACCTTGATACGCTCAAACAGCAACGCGCGATGGCAACCGATGACCGGACACGCGATGCGCTCGACCAGCAGATACTCGGGCAGCAAAAAGCGATCGACACGCTGCAGGGGCTGAAGAAATCGGGGCCTACTTTGGGGGTTGGTTGGCTTGACCGCATTTTGCAGGGTGCGGTCGCCCAGCCCGAACTGCTCCTCTACAAATTGAAGAGCAATGGTTACAAGTACAGCTGGGCACTGATTCCCATCTCGCTGCCCTTCATCTGGCTCCTTTTTGCATTCCGGCGCGACATCGGCCTCTACCACCACGCGATCTTCGCGATCTACTCGCTGTCGTTCATGTCGCTGGCAGTGGTGGCGCTCACGGTGCTTAGCGTAATCAGGGTGCCCGATGCCCTGATCGTCTTGGCGGGCGTGCTGATCGCCCCGACGCACATGTACCAGCAGCTAAAGGGCGCCTATCGCCTCGATCGTTTCGGCGCGGCCTGGCGGACTGCTGCGCTCCTGTGCATAACGTTCGTCACCTCAGCAACGTTCTTGGTCTTTTTGCTCTACATGGGAAGCTGAGGAAGTTGAAGCAGCCAAATGTGGTCTCGATAGCCGAACCGGCTTCTTAGTTCACTTTTTCAACGTGGTTCCAGCCAGCCGCGCCACACCGCCCAGGGTCGTCTGGGCGGCGTTGAGACCAAGCCGAAAGTCCTTGTCTGAATATGACGAGTAAAGGTCGGTAGGCTCGTGGTAGTGCGGATTCCATCCAGCGCCAATCTGCATGCCACGTTCGTTCTCACGCAGGCTGATCGACGGGACCAAATCCATGAACGGCGTCGAATCGGTGTTCGACATGTGGTGGCCGACTGCTGCGGGATAGTCCGTGGCGTACTTCTCGTTGGCATCGCGAAACAGGAACGCGAGCTTCATCGACTCATTCGCAAGCTTCGAGGCTGATTGAAACTCGATATTGACGTCCGCTTCGGGGCGTTGTTCCGGGTTCACACTGCCGTCCGCGCGCGGCATGCCGTGGTCCCATAACATCATGTCGTGCTGGATCATCGCCAGCCACTTGGGCTCGGGGTAACGCCCTGACCCAGGCGGATCCTCCTTGCCCTGCAGGGCCGCTCGCTGTTCGACATAGGCCCTTGCACCGTTAAGACCGGTCTCCTCGTTATTCCACAACACGAAGCGAATCGATCGTTCGGTCGCAACATCCGGGCTGCTGAGTATCCGAGCGAGTTCCATCACCAGGGCTGTTCCCGAACCATCGTCGTTCGCCGCCTCGCCGAAGCCACGACCATCCATGTGGGCGCCGATGATGTACATCTCGTCGGGGCGAGTCGTCCCGACCTTGGTGCAGTAAACCTGCTCGCGTCGGCCCGGAGTTGGTGTCTGCGCATTAAGCGCTCGCAGTGCGGGATCCGTCTGCGCGTCCGGATTGTTGTTTGGCACGACCGAACGTGTGATGCCCCTCAATCGTGAACCGCCGACCCCCGCACGCAGTTCGCCGCTCGCGATGACCGCGCCCGGAGTCGCAGCCGCGACCGTGGGTTGAGTCTGAGGCGCGGGCGGGTTGTAAACGTAGACCATACGTTCGGTGTTCGCACAGCCATACTTTTTGAGTTGCGCTTCGATCCAGTCGATCGCGGCGCGGTTGCGATCGGTCCCCTCTCTCCGATCGCCAAATTGAGTCAGCCCCTTGATCGTGGCCTTGTAGCTTTCCAGATTCAGTCGTCCGACAAGGACCGCTACCAGATCTATAGCTGCACCCGGCGCTTCCGTTGCCGACTGGGCCCAAGCGAGCGCCGGTAGCGCAGCGACCAGGACGGTCGTCATTTTGTAAGTAGGCATCGGTAATTCAGTCCTCAACCGAGCGTTGGACTTCGCAGATGCTACCTCGCCGTTTCCAGCGGGGCTTCGAGCAGGCACTCGAATTCGCGCGCGAACTCGACCGAGACCCTCGCGTGCACGGCGCCCTGTTTGTCGAAGAAGCGCTGCGTGCCGCTCGGCGCGAAGACGCCCTCGTGCCACACGTTCGGATGGATGTACAGGCCCTGCTCACCGCTGAAGCGGAAGCAGACGAAGTGCTCGGGTTTGACGTCATCTCCTGCCAGTGCCAGCGGCACGAGGAACGGCTGTCTTTCCAGCGGGAAAAACAGCTGACCGCCATCCGGGTGATAGTTCGCATGCCAGAGCAGCATTCTGGACGGAGCGCGTTGGTGATCCTCGCGCGCCAGTGACGGCTCGGTGGCGTAGGCGAGAAGGTAGTGACCGTCGACGGCTTCGTTGCGGCCATAAAGGCAATCGCCCTTCCACTCGCTGACGAAAACGCCCTGGGTCGTACCGCCCTGGTCCCCTGTTCCGGCGTCAATCGCTCGAGTGCCAAGGGCGGGCCAGCGGACGATCTCGATGACGCAGGTGGCCGCGTCGTCCACGAGGTACCCATAGCCGGCGAGCGTCGCGGCAGTCGCTTCTACAACGGGCATGACGACGCGCCGCAGCCCATCGGGGAGCTGTGGGTTCAGGTAGTCAATCTCCATGTCGGGCGCGTTTGTTGTAAGGCTCATGCGACTAGAGTCTATTTTGCCTTGTCGCCCTCACCGACCGGCGTGGTGGGCGCCGTCCATAATGAAGGGAATCACCAACTCGGGAATCAGGTAGCCCAACCAGACGGCGGGCACCTTGGGCGAACCGATCCGAGTCTTGCGTTTCGGTTGTTAGTCCCCCATCTCGCTCGCATGCACTTCGACGTTCCAGACCCCCGCTATACCGGCTCTGCAAGCTCGCGTGCGCTGCTCGCGATCGCGATCTGCCTTTCGCTCGGATTCGTGAGCATGCTCTGGATCATTCATGTCATGAACTGGGCACTCGATCTTGATCCGTGGCCGCTCGGGTTGCGGCCACGCGAGTGGAGCGGCCTAGTGGGTGTCATCACTGCGCCGTTGGTGCACAGTGACTTCGGGCACCTGTTCGCAAACTCGGTGCCGCTCGCGACAGTCGGGGCGGCGATGCTTTTTCTCTATCCGCAGTCGACGTTGCGCGTGCTGCCTGCGGTGTACCTAGGCCCTGGCCTGCTGGTGTGGCTGTTCGGGCGCAGTTCGGTGCACCTGGGCGCGAGTGGGCTCGTCTATGGCCTGGTCGCTTATGTGTTCGTGGGCGGCCTGCTCCGCCGCGACCGCCGCGCGATTGCCGCCGCGCTGCTCGTGGTGTTCATGTACGGATCGTTGGCTTGGGGACTGCTGCCGATCCAACCGGGTGTCTCGTGGGAAACGCACCTGTCGGCGGCGGCCATTGGAGTGCTACTGGCATTTGCGTTGCGCAGACTCGATGTGCCTCCCCGCAAACGCTACGAGTGGGAAGACTCGCCCGACGAGGAGGACGTCGACGAACTCGCGCCAGCCAGCAGTGCCTCTGATCTGCAGTCCATGAGACTCGACCCTTGAGCCTCCGTCTCGGCAATGTGGTCGAACGGTCACCACCCCAACGGATGATTTGAAAGCGTGCGATGAACGTTTCAAATTCTGGCCATGTCCGCTGGACGCCGTTCGGGGAAGGACACGGTGATGAAAGGCCAGGCGCTGGCTCGTTCGATACTGAAGCTGCCTCGCAAGTCGGCAGGAACTGCTGTTGAGAAGGGCACGAGCACGCCTTCACCGGCCGCGCCGCCGGCTTCGACACGCAGACCGCCGGACCTGGACGACGGCCTGCGGCGCGTGCTCGAGCGATTCCTCTGGCCGATGACCGAACGGGCATTTCAGAATGTCGAGGATCAGGTCGAGGCGCGCTTTTTCCAGCTCGAAGATTTGCAAGTCGTCATTTCCCGTGCGCCTGCCCGCAGCGCGAACCCGCCTGAAAAGGGTCGACGTGTAACGCTGGAACTATGGCCCGGTGCCGGGCCTCGCCTGCTGGTCGTCGAATGGAGCGGGCGTCGGCCCTACGTCGTACACCGCCGCGACGGTGACTGGCTGGAAAGGCTCATACGCCTGACGCAGCATTCCGGGTAGTGCAGATGGCGTTATCGAGAATGCCGGCATCCTCGTTCATGCGACGAACCTGCACGCGGACGCGGGGGTGCGGGTGTCCATGTTCCGCCCACGGTTCAGGTGGTCATCGATCTCTGCCGCGCAGCCCAGCATGCGCGGATACAGAAAGATCGTGAAGGCGGCCGTTTCAAGTTCGCTTTCGCCGATCTTGCCAGCCTGCAGCGGCTTCCACAGCATCTTCAGTAACAGAGCCGCGATCACCGCGTCGATGTTCACGCAGTAGACGTTGCGTGAGACGCCTGCATCGTACAGCTGCTGCACGAGCGCGCGGTAGAACTCGTGGAACACGTTGGTTTCGCCGCGTTCTTCGAAGAGCTTCGCAATGAACACCTCGCGCGGGTCGTGATTGACCGGTTTGTCCTTGAACACCGGGTGATTCACGCCCGGCAGCTTGGCGATGTCCAGGCTGCCCACGGTCTTCTTCTGCGCCTTGTACTTTGCGTACTGTTCCACCGATTTCGTCGCCATCGCTTTCAGGTCGATGCCGTGCGCCTTCGCCGACGGATCCACAAGGCCGCTGTCCTTGAACTGCTCGACCAGAAAGGCGATTCCTTCGTAGCCATTGCCACCGTGTGCATACCCGCTGTGCGTCAGAAAACCGATCAGCGCTTTGTTGAGCTGCACGCGCTCGGGCTGCTCCGGGCCGTCGGCAGACACCGCCCCCTTGGCGCCCTGCGCCGATATCGCGCCAGGCCCGTTGGTCAACAGCAGACCGATCAGCGTTTCGAAGGCGAACAGATCATCAGCGCTCGGCGTATGGCCCAGCAGCGCCGCAAATGCGATCTCGCCGAGGCTGAGCTCGCCCAGCATCTGCTTGCTCTCGATTCCGCAGAAACGCCCGGGCTCGTGCTTCGATGCGTCGGCCGACGCTCCGATCAGCGTGCCGAAGAGCTGCAGCCACCACGGAAAGCACTCGGCTGTCAGGCGCGAGATGCGTTTGCGCGACAGCGGACCCCAGGCGAGCGTGGCCGAAACCGCTGCCAGTGCCGCGGCTTCGGTCGGGTGTCCCCGCAGGCTCTTGAGCCAGCGCAGGAACACCGAGCGTCCGCCGCGCGCATCGATGCCTGCGATCAACGCATCGGCGCGGGCGTCGCGCGAATCGCTTGTAAGGTTGCTCGCGCCCGTGGCGTCGACGCGGCCGATGTCGAAGGTCTCGCTCAGCGACGCGCCGAATTCCATTCCGAGTCCCGCGGCATGGAAGCGCTCGAGCATGAACTTCAAAGCGCTGCGCGCCTGCTGCTGGCGCTTCGGGCCAACGATCGCCGCCGCGGCAGCGAGCACCGCGTTCGGCGCGTTGCCGGTCTCGCGGCTTGCCTGCGCTGCCGTCAGTTCGGGACGGCCGTGCAGGTTGATGTGCGCGGCAATCGCCGCGGCGATCAGCTTGCGGTCGTTCTCGCCGCCGGCGTCGTGCACGAGCGCCAGCGCGACGTTCGACTCAAGCGGCAAGGTCGCCGCCTTCAGCATCGATGTGCCATGCAAGCTGCTCACCTGCGTCTTCGCATCCATCTGCGAGGCGCCGGACGCGTCCTTCAACGTCTGACGCGGCACGACGCCACCAATCTGCGTGTTGAGCAGAGCGATCTGTTCGTTGTAGGGCGCCAGCGCTTCGACCACCGGCACGCGCAGTTCGGCCGGCAACTCGAGACCGGCGTCAGAGCCGAACCAGGACTTCAGCGCAAGATTGCCCTCGGCCGGGAAGTCCGGCATCGTGGCGTTGGCACGCATGACCGCGGTCAGCGCGGCCGGAATGTGCGCGATGTTGGTGACAACGGCGCCTTTCGCAGAGAACACCGGTTTCTCGGGCGTAAAAAGACCGTCGACGCCGAACTTCTCCATGAACCAGCGCTCCTTGGCGAGTGCGTCGTCCGAGCCTCCGGCCATCGCGCCGGCGTGTCCGACCGCGCGCGTGAGCTTGCTCTTCCAGCGCCCTACGACGCAGGCAACCACCGGCTTGGTGAACTGGGCATCGAGTTCGTAGAAGCCGCCCGGCTCGCAATACAGCACCGCCGCTTTGCTGCGCGCATCGTTGGCCAGCGCAAAGGCGAACTCGGGCGCCGCGTAATGAATGTAAATGTCCTTGCCCGACGAGATAACGGTCGTTGTGCCCCAGCCCGCCATGCGCAGGTACTGCGCAATCGTGGTCGAAAAGCCCCCGGAGTTGGAGAGGATTGCGATCGAGCCGGGCCGTAGCGAGTCGCCGGGCTTGTCGCCGCCCAGCGCGCCGCCGATGCGCACCTTGTTCCACGAATCGGCCACGCCGAGCCCGTTGGCGCCGAAGATGTCGACGCCGTTGTGCTGGCCCATCGCCCGAATCTCACGCGCATCGTGGACCGCGATTTTCTCCGTGATGATGAAGACCTTGCGCAGGTCCGGGTTCACTCGGATCAGTTCGGCCACACCGTCGCGCGCTGCGGACGGTGGCAAGTAGACGACGCCGCAGTTGAAGCGGCGGCCTGCAACCAGAGCGTCGCGCACGCTGTTGTAGACGGGAATGTTGCCGATGCTGGTCTCGAGCACGGCACCGCCCTTTCCTGGCGCCGTCCCGCACACGACGTTGCCGCCAGAGTACGCGTGACTTACCGGCGTGACATCGCTCGACTCGCCGCCGAGAATGTTGAGCACGCAAACGCGGTCGTCGCGCGACGCCACCTGCGTCAGTGAACTGATGCCGACGTAGTACCTGAAATCGCCCACGCCGTTTTTCTGCCAGTTGCCTTGCATGATGAGCTCCTGCCTCAGGCCGCCACTTGAGCCGGCATGCCGAGCATGTGCGCGATCTGTTCGCGCCCACCGGACTTCATCCAGCCGTCGACTTTCTTTGCAAACTGGATGACCTCGCTCATGTCGGAGTCGAAACCGAACAGGCGATACGGCAGTCCGAGCGCATCGCAGGTGTCGCGCAGTGCGCCCATGCCGCGCACCAGGTTCGGTCCGCCGCGCCCCAGCACGACAAAGAGCGGCGTCGGCCCATGCTGGCTGAAGTGTTCGCGCAGCGCGTCGGCCATCGCCCGCAGAGTCTCGTAGATATCGGTGTTGTTGCTCTTGCCGCCAATGATGAAGAGCACATTGGTCTGCTTCAGCCAGTGCTTGAAGCAGATGCGCGCGACCTCCTTCATCTTCTCGTACGGTGGATTCCCGCCGAAGTCGGAGCTGATGATCGCGTCGTCGCCCAGCATCTCGGTCACCAGCGAGTTCGCGCCGCCGCCGAAAGTCGGCGCGAGCACCGTGCCCTTGTCGTTGATGACGTACACGTCGCTCTGGCCCTGGTGGGTGCGCAGCGTGTTGATCTCCTGCTCGAAGCTGGAGTAGTCGGCCGCGAACAGGTGGGGCGGCAGCTTGAGCCGCAGCCAGCGCGGGTCGTCGCGGTCGAAGCCGCACTTGAAGTCGCACGCCACGGGCGTGAGGCGGCCCTTCTTGTCTTCGCGCATGC
>DATEZE010000282.1:0-23960 GCA_035255845.1 Burkholderiaceae bacterium
AGCAGCAGGGCAAGGCCTGGATCGAGCGCCAGATGGGAAAGGTTCACACCGGCGTCGCCGCGATGAGCCGCGGGCTCGGCGAGAAATCCTGGTGCAACGGCCAGGCGTATTCACTGGCCGATATCGCTGTCGGGTGCGCTCTGGGCTATTTGGATTTCCGCTTCGGTTCTATCGACTGGCGCGGCAAGTATCCCGGCCTCGGACGTCACTACGAGAAGCTGGCAACTCGACCTTCCTTCGTCGATACGCAGCCGCCGAAGTAGCTGTGGTCAGCCGGCCGATGCGAAGTCAGGCCCAATCAGATCGATACGGTCGGTGCAGAAGGCATCGACGCCCCAGTGCAGCAGCGCGCGTGCGCGCTGCGGATCATTGACGGTGTAGCACAACAACCAGTAGCCGGCCTGCTTGATCTCGATGGCGCGCGGCTTCGTCAGGTGCCTGTGATTGGTGTGCAGCGACACTGCCCCCAGCTGAAGCATCGTGCGCTCCCAGTCCGTCGGAATGCGGTCGACCAGCCAGGCGCGCGGCAGTTTCGGCACCGCGCTGTGGGCGGCCTGCAGCGACGTCGGCGCAAACGACGACAGCAGCGGCACTCGTGGATCCACATTTTCGGCGCCGTCGCCGCCTGTGCGCACAAAGTCGACGTAGGCGTCGGCAACAGCGCGCGCCACGGCAGAGCCCGTGCGCACTTCATGACCCGGCGCAGGCTTGATCTCCACGTTCGGCCAGATCGCGTTGTTGCGGCAGAAGTCGAGCGCCTGAGTTAGCAGCGGCACCGGCTCGCCGGCATAGTCCACCGAGTGCCAGCCGCCGGCATCGCAGGCCGCGAGTTCGGCCGCGCTGCGCGCGGTAACGTCGCCGCGCAGGCTGGTCGTGCGCCCCAGCGTCGCATCGTGCAGCAGCACCGGAACATCATCAAGCGGCAGCATCGCGTCGAACTCGACTGCATGAAATCCACGCGCGAGCCCGACTCGCAGCGCGGCCAGCGTGTTCTCCGGCGCGAGCGTTCCGCCACCGCGGTGTGCCAGCACACGCGGCCACGGCCACGGCTGAAAATGGCTCACGACGGTGGACGACGCGACACTGTCATGCGCGCCCGCTCACGGCCGGGGCGGTCCGGCGCACGTAGATCATTTTCTCGACCCGCGCGACCGCCATGCCTTCCGCATCCCGGATATCGATCGAGAGCACATGCAGGTGCCGCGCGCCGTCGGCCGTCATGCGATGCAGGCGCTGCACATCGTCCTCGCCGAGTTCGATTCGCGCCCATACGCGTCCACGTGCGGCAGCCAGCAGTTCTACCGAGCCCGCCCGGTCCCACACTAGAAAGCCCGGTCCCATCAGGTGCCGGACCATCAATGTCGGAAAAGGATCAGTCATCGCATAAAGGGCGGCGCCGCTGTGCGCTTCGCGCCGACTGAAGCGCAAGCCGCGAGGCTGCAGTGCCACGGTGATCGAGCGCCAGTCGCCGGCGATGTGTTCGACGCGGATGCCGCCCACCAGATGCGCGGGACCGAGGTTTGCGCGCAGCCTGCGCCAATCGACCGACATCATCTGCAGGGCGACGCCTGGGACATCGGGGCAGTTTAAGCGGCTTCGCGCCGGTATCGCCGCCTTCGACGACCACTGCTAACCTCGCGCGCCATGACGACGGCCCTCGCCCATCTGCGCGTACTCGATCTGACGCGAGTGCTGGCCGGGCCCTGGTGCACGCAACTGCTCGCCGACCTCGGCGCCGACGTGATCAAGGTCGAGCGGCCCGGCACCGGCGACGACACTCGCGGTTGGGGCCCGCCGTATCTGGCCGACGCCAGTGGCCGCGAAACCGGCGAGGCCGCCTACTACCTGGCTGCGAACCGCAACAAGCGCTCGGTGACGATCGACATCACGCGACCTGAAGGCCAGGACCTCGTGCGCGCGCTGGCGCGACGGTCGGACATCGTGGTCGAGAACTACAAGGTCGATCAGCTCAAATCGTATGGCCTCGACTACGAGACGCTTTCGAGTGGTCATGACCGCCTGATCTATTGCTCGATTACCGGCTTCGGACAAACCGGACCGCAGCGAGACCGTCCGGGCTATGACTTCATCATCCAGGGCAGCGGCGGCTTCATGTCGATCACCGGCGAGCGCGACGACCGTGCGGGCGGCGGCCCGCAGAAGGCGGGCGTTGCGGTCAGCGACCTGATGACCGGCATGTACGCCGCCGTCGCGATCCTGGCGGCAGTCACCGATCGCGAACACAGCGGCCGCGGGCAGTACATCGACCTTGCTCTCTACGACGTGATGCTGGCGATGCTCGCGAACATGAACATGAACTACCTGACGAGCGGCCGGGCCCCGAAGCGCGCGGGCAATGCCCACCCGAACATCGTCCCGTACCAGGTGTTTGCCGCCGCCGACGGCCACGTGATCGTCGCGGTGGGCAACGACGCCCAGTATGCGAAGTTCTGCGAAGTGGCCGGCCGCGGCGATCTTGCGACCGATCCGCGCTTCGTGCGCAACGCGGATCGGGTGCGCCACCGGGCGGTGCTCGTGCCGATGCTGGAAGAACTGGTGCGACAGCGCAGCGCCGCGTGGTGGCTCGAGTCGCTCGACGCGGCGAAGGTGCCGTGCGGACCGATCAATGACATTGCGCAGGCGCTGGCCGATCCACAAGTGGCCGCGCGGGGCATGCGCATCGACCTGCCGCATCCGCTCGCGGGGCACGTGCCGCTGGTGGCCAATCCAATCCACTTGTCGCGGACCCCACCCGCCTACACGTCTCCGCCTCCGTTGCTCGGCCAGCACACCGAAGATGTCCTGCGCGAATTGCAGATCGGTCCGACCGAGATCGCGGCGCTGCGGGCTGCGGGGGTCGTGTGATCGCCGCGCTGCACCTGATGATCCAGGGGCGCGTGCAGGGTGTCGGCTTCCGCTACGGGATGTGCAAGCAGGCGACGATGCTCGGCCTCGAGGGGTGGGTCCGCAACTGTGGCGATGGCAGCGTGGAGGCGGTGGTGGTCGGTCCGGCCGAGCATGTCGACATGCTGCTCGCATGGTGCTGGCGCGGCCCGCCCGGCGCACGCGTCGCCGTCGTCACGCGACGCGCCGCAAGCGTAACTGAGGAGGACGACGCGCTCGGCGGCGGCTTCGTTCAGCGCCCGAGTTTGTAAGCCGGTCAAGCGCGTGCGACGCGGCGGTTCAGGCGCCCGCGTAATAGACGCGGGTGTCGAAACCCGGGTACGTCAGCGCCGTCAGCACATGGTCGCGCCATGCGCCATTGATGTACAGGTAGTCGCGCGCCAGCCCTTCGACGCGAAAGCCGAGCCGCTGCAACAGACGCGCGCTTCTATGGTTCTCCGGTAGATGATTGGCCTGCACCCGGTGCAGCCGCATGACCTCGAACGCGTAGCTCAGCGCCGCCTCGAGCGCCTCGTGCATCAGACCACGACCCTGGCACTGCGCATCGATGGCATAGCCGAGCATGCAAGACTGGAACGGCCCGCGCACGACCTGTGTGAAGTTGACCCGCCCGACGATGCGGCCCGGATCGCCGCGCAGCAGCAGGACCCAGCGTGCGACTGCAGCTTCGGCGTGATCCTCGACCGCGCGCTGCGCCTCGGCGCTCCAGAATTCGACGTCGGTGATACCGCGCGGACGTGGCGGATCCCACGGCCGCAGGTGCTCCTCATTGCGCACGAAGAACTGCGCGAGCAGCGGCGCATGTTGTGGTGACATCGGCTCGAGCACGAGGCGCGCGGTGGTCAGATCCATCGTCGAGGCGAGCGGTGCGGTCGCAACCATGACACGGCCGGGTAGTTTTCCGTTCTAATGCGTCCCACAAGAATTTATCAGCACTAGGAGACACTCCGTGTATCGCGCACTGCAGGCGCTTGTCGCCATGCTGGTGTTCGGCAGCACCACCGGCGTGCTCGCGCAGGCGCCAGCCTATCCGACGAAACCGATCAGGCTGATCGTCCCGTATCCGGCCGGGGGACCACTGGACACGGCAGCGCGTGCACTTGCCGAGCAGGTTCGGACGACACTCGGTGTCATCGTCGTCGAAAACCGCCCGGGCGCGGGAGGAAATCTCGGCGTCGACCAAGTCGCGAAATCCCCCGCCGATGGCTACACGCTTGTCATCGGCGCGGTTGCCACGCACGCGGTGAACCCCTGGCTGTTCCGCAAGCTCCCGTACGACCCGGTGAAAGACTTCGTGCCGATCACGTTGATCGCGCATGTACCCAACGTGCTGGTGATAACGCCGGAGCGCGCCGCGCAACTCAACATTGTCAGCGCGCGCGACTTCGTCGAATATCTGCGCAATCATCCGGGACAACTCAACTACGCCTCCGGCGGCAATGGCAGCGCGGGTCATATGGCCGGGGAATTGCTGAAGTCGCAGGCGACGGTTTCTGCGGTGCACATACCGTACGCCGGCGCGGGTCCGGCGCAACTGGGGCTGCTGGCCGGCCAGACCGATTTCATGTTCGACAACCTGGCCTCTGCGCTGGCGCAGATCCGCGCCGGCAAGCTCAAGGCGCTGGCGGTCACGACGTCGCAGCGCGCAGCGGGACTGCCCGAGGTGCCTACGATGGCGGAAAGCGGCCTGCAAGGCTTCGACGTATCGACCTGGTTCGGCGTCTTTGCGCCGGCCGGCACGCCCGCGCCAGTGGTCGCAAAACTCAACGAGACCATGACCGTGGCGCTGCGCACACCCGAGCTGCGCGAGCGGCTGGGAAAAATGGGCGCCGATGCGGCTCCGTTGTCGTCGGCTCAGTTCGCCGAACTCGTACGGGCCGAGCTTTCCAAGTATGAGAAGGTCGTCAAGTTTTCAGGCGCGCGGGTCGACTGAGCCGGGAGGACGGATTCATGCAGATCAGAAATGCCCAGGACTTCTGGTCCGGGATCCTGTTTGCCGTATTCGGCGCGTTGTTCATCATCTTCGCGCGCGCGTACGACATGGGGAGCGCCGCGCGCATGGGCCCCGCCTACTTTCCGACGATGCTCGGCGGATTGCTGTTCCTGATCGGCATCCTCATCTGCCTGCGAGCGCTCGCCGCGGGCGCCGGCGAGGGCCACATTTCACGCTTCCACTTCAAACCACTGTTACTCGTGCTCGGAGCGGTGGTCGCCTTCGGCCTGCTGCTACGGCCCGGGGGTCTTTTTGTCGCGCTGGCTGCGCTGGTGATCATTTCGAGCCTGGGCGGCGACCGGTTCAGGCTGCGCGACGTACTCCTGTTGACGCTGGTCCTGGCGCTGCTGGTCTATGGCGTATTCATCTTCGGGCTTGGGCTCACGGTCCCCGTTCTGCCCGCCTTCATGAGTGACTGAGGCGACAACATGGATCTCGTCAACAACCTCGTCCTCGGCTTCTCGACCGCGCTTTCGCTAGCGAACCTGATGTACGCCTTCTTCGGCGTGCTGATCGGCACGCTGATCGGCGTGCTGCCTGGCATCGGGCCGATCGCCACGCTCGCGATGCTGCTGCCGACCACCTACGCGCTCGAGCCAACCTCGGCACTGATCATGCTGGCCGGCATCTACTACGGTGCCCAGTACGGCGGCTCCACGACGGCGATCCTAGTCAACATCCCGGGCGAGTCGTCCTCGGTCGTCACCTGCATCGATGGCTACCAGATGGCGCGCCGCGGACGCGCCGGATCGGCTCTGGCGATCGCCGCGCTCGGCAGCTTCTTTGCCGGGACGGTCGGCACCCTGATCATCGCCACGCTGGCCGGGCCGATGGTCGAACTGGCGTTCAAGTTCGGGCCGGCCGAGTACTTTTCGCTGATGGTGCTCGGCCTGATCGGTGCCGTCGTGCTCGCCTCGGGCTCGCTCATCAAGGCGATCGCGATGATCGTGCTCGGCCTGTTGCTCGGTATCGTCGGCACAGACGTGAATTCCGGGGTCGCCCGCTTCAGCTTCGACATCCCTGAACTCGCCGACGGGATCGGCTTCGTCGGCGTCGCGATGGGCGTCTTCGGCTTCGCGGAGGTCATCGCCAATCTCGAGCACAAGGAAGGCGCACGCCAGGTCTTTACCGACAAGGTCGGCAAACTGTGGCCGAACCGCCAGGAATTTCTCTACTCGATCCCGGCGGTACTGCGCGGCACCGCGCTCGGCTCGGTGCTCGGCGTGCTGCCGGGCGGCGGCGCGTTGCTCGCCTCGTTCGCGGCCTACACGCTGGAAAAGAAAATAACCCGCAATCCCAAGCCGCCGTTCGGGCAGGGCAACGTGCGGGGGGTGGCGGCGCCCGAGTCGGCCAACAACGCCGGCGCCCAGACCTCGTTCATCCCGATGCTGACGCTCGGCATACCGCCGAACGCGGTGATGGCGCTGATGGTCGGCGCGATGACGATTCACAACATCCAACCCGGGCCGCAGGTGATGGCGAGTAACCCGTCGCTGTTCTGGGGGCTCATCGCCTCGATGTGGATCGGCAACCTGATGCTGGTAATCCTGAACCTCCCGCTGATCGGCATCTGGGTGCAGCTGCTCAAGGTGCCGTACCGGTTTCTCTACCCGGCGATTCTTGTGTTCTGCTGCATCGGCGTCTACACGATCAACAACAACTCCTTCGACGTGACCATCACGGCGGCATTCGGCCTGCTCGGCTACGTCTTCTACAAGCTGCGCTGCGAGCCGGCGCCGCTGATTCTGGGATTTATCCTCGGCCCGATGATGGAGGAGAACCTGCGCCGTGCCATGCTGCTATCGCGCGGCGATGCCACCGTCTTCTTCACTCGGCCGCTGTCGCTTACGTTGCTCGTGATGGCGGGCGCGCTGATCGCCATCGTCGCCCTGCCGCAAATCAGCGCGAAGCGCGAAGAGGCTTTCCAGGAAGTCGACTGATCGCGGCGCGCGAAACGGCAGCGTTTTTCACCGAGCAGGAAATGAAACTGGGCGCATTGTTCGCCACGCTACTGCTGAGTGTGGTTCCCGCCGTCGCTTCAGCGCAGAGCTACCCGACGAAGCCGATCCGCCTGGTGGTGCCGTTTCCGCCGGCCGGAGCGACCGACATTCTCTCGCGCGAACTGGCACGTCATCTGTCGGACCGGCTTAAGCAGCAGGTTGTGGTCGACAACCGCCCGGGCGCCGGCGGATCGATCGGCAGTGACATCGTCGCCAAGAGCGCTCCGGACGGCTACACGATCCAGATGGCGACGAGTTCCACGCATTCGATCGGTCCGCACCTGAATCCGAAGATTCCGTACAACGCACTGACCGACTTCACGCCGGTCGCCCATGTGGCCGACTCGACCAATGTGCTGGTCGTGGCACCGAGCGTCAAGGCCACGAACGTCCGGGAGCTCATCGCACTGCTGAAGGCGAATCCCGGTGGCTACAACTACGGCTCGAGCGGCAATGGCACGATCGTTCACCTCACCGGTGAACTGTTCAAGTCGATGACCGGCACCTATATCGTGCACATTCCTTATCGCGGCACCGCGCTGGTCGTGCCCGACATGATCGGAGGACAGGTCCACATCCTGTTCGATAACGTCGCCTCGGCGCTGCCCCATATTCGCGACGGCAAATTGCGCGCACTCGCCGTCACTTCGCTGCAGCGTTCGCCGCTGCTGCCCGATGTACCGACGGTCGCAGCCACTGTTCCCGGCTTCGAGTCGACGACCTGGTTCGGCGTGTTCGGTCCCAAGGGGCTGCCGCAGGACATCGTGCAAAGACTCAACGCTGAGATCAACGCCGTGCTGACGAATCCTGAATTCCGCGAGCGCCTCAAGACGCTTGGCTATGACGCCGCCGGCGGCACTTCGGCGGACTTCGCCCGCGTAGTCGCCAACGACAGCGCCAAATGGGCGCGGCTGATCAAGGAACGCCAGATCACGGCCGAGTAGGCTTGGCGCTTCCGCATCCGGCGCTGCGGGGCGGCCCGCAGCCTCGTCATGGAAACTCCGCGATGAACTTCGACTGGCACAACCCCTACCCCAGCGTGCGGACCCCGGTGTTTGCGCGCAACCTCGTCGCGACCAGCCAGCCGCTCGCAGCCCAGGCCGGGTTGCGCATGCTGCACAGCGGCGGCAACGCGATCGATGCTGCGGTGGCCGCCGCCGCCGTGCTCACGCTGACCGAGCCCTGCAGCAACGGCCTCGGCGCCGACAATTTCGCGATCGTCTGGGACCCGTCGGCGCGGCACCTGCTCGGGCTCAATTCCAGCGGTACCGCGCCCGCAGCCTGGTCACTCGATTTCTTCGGCCGAAAATACGGCGACGATCTCGAGCACAACCGGCCGCAGCGCGGCTGGGACACGGTGACCGTGCCGGGAGCCGCGGCGGGCTGGGCCTTGCTGCATGGTCGCCTTGGCCGCCTCGCGTTCGACAACGTGCTGGCGCCGGCGATCGAATATGCCGAGCGCGGCTTCGCGGTTTCGCCGATCGTGCACGACAAGTGGCAACGCGCCGTGCCGCTGCTCAAGAACGGTCCCGGCTGGGCCGATCACTTCATGCCGAAGGGCCGCGCGCCCGCGGTCGGCGAACACTTCGTGCTGTCGGGAGCGGCCCGGACGCTGAAGCTTCTCGCCCGTGACGGCGGGGCGGCGTTCTATCACGGCGAGATCGCCGAAGCGATCGAGCAGCATGCGCGAGCGACCGAAGGCGCGCTGACGTCGCGCGACCTCGCGACCTACTGGGACTTTGTCCAGCAGGACGGCTGGGTCGACACGATCAGCACGCCGTTTCACGGGCATGAGCTGCACGAGATTCCGCCGAATGGCCAAGGCATCGCCGCGCTTGCCTGCCTCGGGATCCTGCGGCACACCGCGCTCGCCGAATACGCGGTCGATAGCGTCGACTGGCAGCACGTTGCAATCGAGGCGATGAAGCTTGCATTCGCCGATACCTACGCCCTCGTCGCCGACCCTCGCACGATGGAGATGCCGCCCGCGGCGATGCTCGACGACGCCTACCTGGCGCAACGTGCGCGCCTAATCGACATGCGGCACGCGCAAGCGCCTGCGGCCGGAGCCCCGCCGCGCGGCGGCACGGTATACCTCACGACCGCTGACGCGAGCGGCATGATGGTGTCGCTGATCCAGTCCAACTACATGGGTTTCGGCTCTGGCGTCGTCGTGCCGGGCTATGGCATTTCGCTGCAGAACCGCGGCCACAACTTCTCGATGGATCCGGCCAGTCCCAACGTGGTTGCGCCGGGCAAGCGACCGTTCCACACGATTATTCCTGGATTCCTGATGAAAGATGGCGCCCCGCAGATGAGCTTCGGCGTGATGGGCGGCAACATGCAGCCGCAGGGCCACGTGCAGACGCTTGTGCGCATGCTGCTCGCGCAACAGCAGCCACAGGCCGCCTGCGACGCTCCACGCTGGAAAGTGATGAGCGGCCTCGATATCGAAGTCGAGGCGGCGATCCCGCTCACGGTGATCGACGAGCTCGCGCGGCGCGGCCACCGCATCACGCGCGCTAACGACAGCTACATGGACTTCGGCTCGGGCCAGTTCATCTGGCGGCTTGGCGATCCCGCCGTCGATGGTTACGTAGCAGCCAGCGACTCGCGCCGCGACGGGCTGGTTGCCGGCTACTGAGCCACCCGAGCCGGCGCCTGGCATCAGGCGATTCTGAGAGAATCGCGACGGGGAGCCACGGCGCGCCACAAGCGCTGGCGTGGACAACAGGGAAGACACAATGACCTATGCAGCCATCACCGGCTGGGGCAAGTGCATGCCGCCCGCCGTGCTGTCGAACCAGGATCTTGCGACCTTCCTGGACACGACCGACGACTGGATCATCTCGCGCACCGGGATGAAGGAACGGCGGATTTCGCACGTCCCGGCGATCGACATGGCGCATGTCGCGAGCGCGCGCGCGCTGGCCTGCGCGGGCCTCGCCGCCGAAGATCTCGAACTGATCGTCTATGGGAGCTGCAGCAACGACGAGCAGGTACCGAACAGCGCGTCGGGCGTGCAGGTCAAGCTCGGTGCGGTCAATGCGGCAGCGATGGATATCAACACCGCGTGCACGAGTTTTCTCTATGGACTGTCGAGTGCGACCGCGATGGTGCGTACCGGCGTCGTGCGCAATGCACTCGTGATCGGCGTCGAGCTGATATCGCCTTACATGGACTGGAGCAATCGCAACGTCGCAGTGCTGTTTGGCGACGGCTGCGCCGCCGTCGTGCTGCAGGCGAGCGAGCGCCGGGAAGGGCTGCTCGGCGAGCATCTCGGTTGCTATGCCGACGCGCGCCAGATCCTGCGCGTGCGCGGCATGGGCTGCACCTACGCGAACCGCGGCGTGCAGTATGGCGACACGCTGTGGGACTTCGACGGCCAGGAGATCTTCAAGAAGGCGGTCAAGGGCATGGCGATCGCATCCGAGAAGGTGCTGGCGAAGTGCGGCATCGCCGCGGACCAGATCGATCTCGTCGTGCCGCACCAGGCCAATCTGCGCATCATCGAGAGCGTGGCCAAGCACTCCGGGCTGCCGATGGAAAAGGTGTTCCTGACGGTGCAGCGCTACGGCAACATGTCAGCCGCGACGGTGCCGGTAGCGCTGGTCGCCGCGATCGAGGAGGGTCGCGTCGGACCCGGCACGATGATCCTGATGCCCGGGTTCGGCGGCGGGCTGACGCTGTGCTCGCACCTCGTAAAATGGGGCGAGCGCGTGACGCCGCTCAGCACGACCGACATCGACCTGCCCCCACCAACGCTGTCGGCACTCGAGATGGTCAATTCGATCCGCGGCCGCAAGCACTCACATGACAGCTCGGAGGCCGGGCTGATGTCGCCACATTTCGCTGAGGTGGTCTAGCCATTCCGTCCTGCCGGTGCCGCTTGGCTCCGGCTGGCCCGCACTACACAGCCGGTGACGAGTTGCCCGATCGGCGCGCTCGCTCAGTAGAATCCGTCGCTCCCTCGCCGACGGACGTACCCGATGACCGCCAAGACCTACGAAGCTGTTCCGCAGCACGCCGTCGCCTTCCTCGGACTGGGCGTCATGGGATATCCGATGGCAGGCCACCTCGCGCGCGCCGGCCATAAGGTCACGGTCTACAACCGCACAGCAAAGAAGGCTGAACAGTGGGCCGAGGAGTTTGGCGGCCGGACTGCGGCCACGCCGCGCGAGGCGGCGCTCGGGGCACAGATCGTTTTTTCGTGCGTCGGCAACGATGACGACCTGCGCAGCGTGATGCTCGGCGACGACGGCGCCTTCGCCGGCATGGCAAAGGATGCGATCGCCGTCGACAACACGACCGCGTCGGCACGCGTCGCGCGCGAACTGCACGGTGTGGCACGCAGTCGCAGCCAGCACTTCATCGACGCCCCGGTGTCGGGCGGCCAGGCGGGTGCGGTCAACGGCGCGCTGACGGTGATGTGCGGCGGTGACCTCGGGCCGTTCGAGCGCGCGCAACCGGTCGCTATGGCGTTCGGCAAGGCGGTCACGCGGGTCGGCGAATCGGGCGCAGGCCAGCTCGCCAAGATGGTCAACCAGATCTGCATTGCCGGGTTGGTTCAGGGCCTTGCCGAAGGCATCAGCTTCGGTCAGGCCGCCGGCCTGGACATGAAGCTCGTGCTACAGGTGATCGGCAAGGGAGCCGCGCAGAGCTGGCAGATGGATAACCGCGGCACGACGATGATCGACGACAAGTTCGACTTTGGCTTCGCGGTCGACTGGATGCGCAAGGATCTCGGGCTGTGCCTCGACGAGGCGCGGGCCAACGGTGCCGCGCTGCCGGCGGCCGCGCTCATCGACCAGTTCTACGCCGATGTCCAGGCGATGGGGGGCCGGCGCTGGGATACGTCGTCGCTGATCCGTCGCCTGCGCCATCCGCGCAAGTAGCGGTGCCCGCTGGCACATGGACACGGCCCGGATTGATCGGGAACTGGCGGCGCTGCGGCCGCAACTGCTGCGCGTGGCGCGGCTGCAGCTGCGCAACGATGCATGGGCCGAAGATGCGGTCTCCGAGACGCTGATCGCGGCGCTCGAGGGTCGCGAGCGCTTCGGCGGCCAGTCGCAACTGTCGACCTGGGTCGTCGGCATACTCAAGCACAAAATCATCGACCAGTTCCGCCGCGCCGGGCGCGAGGTTTCGGTCGATGCAATCAGCCAGGACTCCGGTGACGACGAGGTCGACAACTTGTTTCGCGCTGACGGCCATAGGGTCAGCCATCCGCTGGACTGGGGCGACCCGGAGACTTCGCTGGCGCGCGTGCAGTTCTTCGACGTACTGCAGGCCTGCATCGAGCGGCTCCCGGCCCATCTCGCACGCATATTCATGATGCGCGAATGGCTCGAAATCGAGATCGTCGACATCTGTAAGGAACTCGGTATCACCGCGACCAATTGTTCGGTCATGATGTTCCGGGCGCGCATGCGGCTGCGCGAATGTCTGGAGACGAACGGATTCGGGCAGGAGAGCGGAACATGAGGCGTAAGTGGGTGCTGATTCCATGCAGCGAGGCACACCGGCTGCTGTCGGATCGCCTGGACGGCACGCTGCCGTCCAGCGGCGGCTGGCGCTTGCGCCTGCACCTGCTTTTCTGTGACGCCTGTTCGAAGGTCGAGCGGCAACTTGACCTGATCCGATCAGCCATGCGTCGATTGGGGTCTTGAAGTTCGCACGGCAACGGGACGTTCCGATTGCTGGTCCAAGCACCAGAGCTAAGGAAAAGCGTGCGCGCGACCCTGCCCCTGCTGAAGGTCTCCGACTTCCCGCCACTGCGCCGGCATGCACTGACGACGCTGCAGGTCAACCTCGGCTACACCTGCAACCAGACGTGCGTGCATTGCCATGTCAATGCGGGGCCGAACCGCACCGAGCAAATGGACGCAGCCACCGTAGACCTCGTGCTCGAAGTGATCGAGGCGCGCGGGATACGCACCGTCGATCTGACCGGTGGCGCACCGGAAATCAATCCGCACTTCCGTCGACTCGCTGCCGGCGCTCGTGGGCTCGGCGCGACGGTCATCGATCGCTGCAACCTCACGATCCTGTTCGAACCCGGCCATGAGGACCTGGCCGAATTTCTCGCTCGGCAGAACGTCGAAGTGGTCGCATCGCTACCCTGCTATTCGATGGAAAACGTCGACCGGCAGCGCGGTGACGGCGTCTTCGATAAGAGCATCCGCGCTCTGCAGCGCCTCAACGCGCTGGGTTACGGCCTCGTCGGCAGCGACCTGACGCTGAGCCTCGTTTACAACCCGCAGGGGCCATCGCTGCCGCCGCCTCAGGCGCAGCTCGAGGCCGATTACAAGCGCCAGCTCGGCGAGAACTTCGGCGTTGTGTTCAACCGGCTTTACACCCTCGCCAATATGCCGATCTCGCGCTTTGGCAGCACGCTCATCTCCAAGGGCCAGTTTGCCGACTACATGGCGCGGCTGCGGGCGGCGCACCGCGACGAGAATCTCGAACAGGTCATGTGCCGTTCGCTGATCTCCGTCGACTGGCAGGGCTATCTGTTCGATTGCGACTTCAACCAGATGCTCGGGATGGCGATGCGCAACGGCGGCCGGCGATCGGCGCGGCTGCACCTGCGCGACCTGCTGCAGCAGGACTTCGAAGACAACCCGATCGCGACCGCCGATCACTGCTACGGCTGCACCGCCGGCCAGGGCTCTAGTTGCGGCGGCGCGCTGGAATAACGGGGTGATCGGCCCGTCGGACGATGTCCGCCCCGGGCGCCGCTGCCCGCCGGACTACGGCTATGGTCCGCGCGTCTTTGCGCGGGTGGCGGAACTCCATGCCGATGTCCTGTACGTCGCCGGTGGTCTCTACGGCAATTTGCCGGCGCTGCTGGAGATCGAACGAATGACCGCGCACGAAACCGGCAGCCCGATAATCGTCTTCAACGGCGATCAGCACTGGTTCGACACCGAGCCCGCATCGTGCGTGGCGGTCGAACGCGCGGTGCGGCGTCACATTGCGCTGCGCGGTAACGTCGAGACCGAGGCGTCCGCCGATGACCTGGCCAATGGCTGCGGCTGCGCCTATCCGGAAAGCGTGCCCGATGACGACGTCGAGCGTTCGAACCAGATCCTGGAGAGGCTGCGCGCGGCGATGCGCGCGGCTGAGCCGCGGCTGCCAGGCCTGCGCCGGGAGCTCGCGGCGCTGCCGATGCATCGGGTGGCGCAGGTGGGAGACGCGCGTGTCGGCATCGTGCATGGTGACGCATGGGCACTGGCAGGCTGGCGCTTCGCCCACGACATACTGCACGCGGCCGACGCGAACACGCTGCAGGGCGTTTTCGAGCAAGCCGCCGTCGACATGTTCGCCTCGTCGCACACCTGCCTGCCGGCGCTGCGGCTGCTCGACACCATCGCAGGCGAGCGGGTGGTCATCAACAACGGCGCCGCTGGCATGCCGAACTTTCGCGGCGAGCGCGCCGGGCTCGTCACGCGTATCGCGGTCGAGCCGGTGCCCGCAGCGCTGGCGGGCGCGCGCCGCTACGGCACTGAAGCCGCCGGCGTCTACATCGATGCGCTGACGGTGCGCTACGACGTGGCCGCCTGGGATGCACAGTTCACACGTCTGTGGCCTGACGGCAGCGCGGCCGACCTGTCGTATCGCCGCCGCATCATTGACGGCCCGCAATTCACCGTCGACGATGCGCTCGGCCGTTCCGTTCGCACGTCCTGCCCGGCTTCGGGCTGATCGCGGCGGCGTTGCGTCCGGCCACGGTCGCCTTCATCCACGGAAAGGACACCGCCTTGAACGCGAAGCGTTGGCTGTTGCTCGGCGTGCTGATCGCAGCGGTCGCCGCATTCTTTGCGTTCGACCTGGGGCGAGTGTTCTCAGTCGACTTCTTCCAGGGACAGCGCGAGCGGATCGAAGCGCTGTATTCCTTGCACCCACTCGCGGTGCCGCTGGCCTACGTTGTCGTGTACGTGACGATCGCGGCGCTGAGCATCCCGGGCGCCGCGGCACTGACACTCGTCGGTGGGGCGCTCTTCGGTGTCGTGCTGGGCACGGTGCTGGTGTCGTTCGCGTCGGCGATCGGTGCAACTCTGGCGTTTCTGGTCGCGCGCACGCTGCTCGGCGACTGGGTGCAGCAACGTTTCGCAGATCGCCTGCAGCAGGTCAACGAAGGCGTAGAGCGCGACGGCGCGCTCTACCTCGCCACGCTGCGGCTGATCGTCGTGTTTCCGTTTTGGCTGGTCAACCTGTTGATGGGACTTACCAGACTGCGCGTCTGGACCTTCTACTGGGTGAGCCAGCTGGCGATGCTGCCCGGCACGCTGGTCTACGTGTTCGCCGGCAGCAAGCTCGGTGAGTTTCGCATCACGGCGGGCCTCATCGCCGCGCTCACATTACTCGCGATATTTCCGCTGATCGCGCGCTGGGCCGTGCAGCGGCTGAAGTCGCGGCGGGTGTATGCACGCTGGTCGGCCACACGCCCGACCCGGTTCGACTACAACATGGTCGTCATCGGCGCGGGCAGCGCCGGGCTGGTCTCGGCCTACATCGGCGCGGCGACGCGTGCGCGGGTCGCGCTCGTCGAGGATAACAAGATGGGCGGCGACTGTTTGAACACCGGCTGTGTGCCCTCCAAGGCACTGATCCGCGCGGCGCGTCTGCTCGCAGACATCGCGCATGCGCGCGACTTCGGCATCGGCGTCGGCGCATATGCAGTGGATTTTGCCGCGGTAATGGAGCGGGTGCAGCGGGTCATCCGCGCGGTCGAACCGCATGATTCCGTCGAGCGCTACACAGCGCTCGGAGTCGACTGCATCGCAGGCCGAGCGCGCATCACGTCACCTTGGACGGTCGAGGTCACCACGGCGGCCGGACTGCGCACGCTGACGACGCGCAGCATCGTGATCGCTACCGGTGCCCGTCCGGCGGTGCCGCCGATTCCGGGGCTGGCCGAAGCGGGCTACCTCACCTCGGATACCGTGTGGGATCTGCGCGTGCTGCCGCGGCGTCTGCTGGTGCTCGGCGGTGGCCCGATCGGTTGCGAATTGGCGCAGGCATTTGCCCGTCTTGGTGCCGCGGTGACGCAGGTCGAGATGCTGCCAAGAATCCTGATGCGCGAAGACGTCGAAGTGAGCGACCTGGTGCGCGCGAGCTTTGAGGCCGATGGGGTCCGCGTGCTCGCCGGTCATCGAGCCGAGCGCGTTGTGATCGAAGGCAACGACAAGATCCTGATCGCCGACAATGAAGGCCGCGAGGTGCGCATCGCCTTCGACCAGGTGCTGGTTGCAGTCGGGCGCGTTGCCAACACCGCAGGCTACGGACTCGAGGATCTCGGCATCGGGACCACGCGGCAACGCACGCTCGCCACCGACGCCGCCCTGCAGACGCTGTATCCGAACATCACGGCCTGCGGTGATGTCGCTGGCCCGTTCCAGTTCACGCACACGGCGGCGCACCAGGCTTGGACCGCTGCAGTCAACGCGATGTTCGGTGACTTGCGTCGCTTCGAGGCCGACTATCGCGTCGTGCCCTGGGCGATCTTCACGGACCCCGAGGTCGCGCGAGTGGGCATCAACGAGCAGGACGCGCGCGAGAAGAACATTCCGCACACGACGACGGTCTACGGCATCGACGATCTCGATCGCGCGATCGCCGAAGGTGCCGCACGCGGATTCGTCAAGGTTCTGACGCGGCCGGGCTCCGACCGCGTCCTCGGCGCCACCATCGTCGGCGCGCACGCCGGTGAACTGATCGCCGAATTCGTGCTCGCGATGAAGCACGGCATTGGCCTGAACGCGATACTCGGAACGATCCACGCGTATCCAACGATGGTCGAAGCCAACAAGTACGCGGCCGGCGCATGGAAACGCGCCACCGTCACGCACGGGCAATGGGCGGTCCTGGCGGCGTTCCAGTCGTGGCGTCGCGGTGACGGCCGGCTTGGCCAGGTGCTCGCCGAGTTGCCGGCGCTGTGGCGTGACCGGCGCCCAGCGTATCCGCCGCAAGTCCATTGACCCACGCGGCTCGATGATCGATCAGTTGTACCTGTCAGTGCCGGCATCCGCGGCCGAGGTGGCAGTGCGGGCGAAGCCCCGCGTCGTGCTTGCGCTCGGCCTGGCCGGCGCTCTCGGTGATGAGCTGTTGGCTGCGCTCGTGGCCGCGCCGGACGTGCGGCTCGTGCATGTGGGCCTGAAGCAGCCGATCGCCTCGGGCACCGCGAAATACCGGCCCTGGGTCGTTGGCAGTTCCACGATTGCCGCCGACGACGCTTATGTCTGCCTGAGCGGCCCCGACACCTTCGTGTCGCGGACTTCGCCGGTGCAGCGCTACGACGCGCAGACGCTGCTCGACGCTGCTCGTGTTGCGCAAGCTGCGGGGGTCAGTCGGCTGGTAGTGGTCTCGCCGCTGTCGGCGCTGCTGCAGATGAATGCGGCCTCGCATACGGTGTCGACCGAACAGGAGTTCGAACTGGTGCAGATGAAGTTCGAGACGCTCGTCATCGTGCGGCCGACCGCGGCCGAGATCGCCGAGGCGGCCGGTCCCTGGCTCGCCCGAACGGTGCGCTCGCTCGGAAAAATGGTGCTCGAGATCATGCTGCCGGTCCATGTGCAGGCGCTGCGGCCGCGCACCGCGGCATTAGCGATCCTTGCGGCGGTCGCGCCGTTGCACGGCGGCGTGCACGTGATCGGTGCACGCGAACTGCTGTCAATCGTCGAGGCAACGATGCCCGTGCTTGCCCCGAAGCGCGTGCGGCTGCGCTGAGCGAGAGTCAGCCGATGTCTTCGCCCGGCGCCACTGTCGACAGCGCAACGCGGCGCCTCGCGATCGTCATGCCGGTCCTCAACGAAGCCGCTGGTATCGAGCAGGCGCTGGCCGCGCTGCAGCCGCTGCGCGCGCGCGGTGCTCGGGTGATCGTCGTCGACGGCGGCAGCAGCGACGACACGGTCGCCCGCGCGGGTGGCGCCGATCTCGTGCTCGTGGCCGAACGCGGCCGAGCGCGCCAGATGAACGTCGGGGCACAGCGTGCCGACGCCGACGTGCTGCTGTTCCTGCATGCGGACACGCGCCTGCCGGCCGATGCGGACCGGCACATCGACGCCGCCCTGGCGGGCGGCGCATGCTGGGGCCGCTTCGACGTCAGCATCGACGGCCATTCGCGGTGGCTCGGTGTGGTCGCGGCAATGATGAACTGGCGCTCGCACCTCACCGGCATCTGCACCGGAGACCAGGCGCTTTTCGTCACGCGCGACTTCTTCGAGGCGCTGAATGGCTTTCCCGATCAGCCGCTGATGGAAGACATTGAATGGTCGCGGCGCGCGAGGTCGCTCTCGCGCCCCGCCATCGTCGGCGCGCGGGCCACGACCTCCGGCCGACGCTGGGAGCAGCGTGGACTGTGGCGCACGATCGCGCTGATGTGGTCGCTGCGCTGGCGCTATTTTCTCGGGGCCGATCCGGCAGCTCTCGCGCAACGCTACCGCGAGGTGCGCTGATGAACACGCCGTGGCAGGTCGCGATATTGGCTCGCGCGGCCGTGCCCGGCGCCGCAAAAACGCGGCTGGTGCCGAGGATCGGCGTCGAACGCGCCGCTGCGCTGCAGGCTCATCTCACCGAACTCGCGCTGCAGCGAGTACGCGACGCCGGCGCAGCATGCCGCTTGTGGATTGCTGGCCCAATCGATAGTGCAACGTGTCGGCTTGCCGACAGCTATGGCGCCGAATTGCGCGTTCAACCCGATGGCGATCTCGGTGACCGCATGCTCGCGGCGCTGCTCGACGCGCAAGCACGTGGACTGCGCAGCCTCGTCATCGGCACCGACTGCCCGGCGCAACGACCCGAGCACCTCGTGGAAGCATGTCAACTGCTCGAGACCCACGACGTGGTGTTGCAACCCGCGCTCGATGGCGGCTACGTGCTGATCGGCGCCGCGGCGGCGCATGCAGAACTGTTCCGGGATATCCGCTGGGGCAGCGATACGGTGCTGGCAGCGACACGCGCGCGCTGCGCGGCGCTTCGATGGCGATGCGCCGAACTGCAGCCGCTGCCGGACCTCGATCGGCCCGACGACATGGATCTCGCGCTGGCCAGGGGCTGGATCGACGCGACGGCGTTCGCATGAAGACCGCTGGCGTCAGCGTGCCGATGCTGGCCAGAAACGCGCTCGGCGCCGTGGCTCCGGGCGGTGACAGCGCCCTTGCCTATTTCGGCGATGCCACATTGGCAGCCCTATGACCCGCCTGGTGCTTATCGGTGGAGGGCACGCGCACCTGTTCGTGCTGCGTGAACTCGCGCGGCGTCGCCCCGCCGGGATCGAAGTAACGCTGGTGACGCCCTACGAGCGCCAGCTCTACAGCGGCATGGTGCCGGGCTGGATCGCCGGACACTACACGCTCGATGACCTCGCGATCCCGTTGCAGCCGCTCGCGCAGGCTGCGTCCGCACAGCTGCTCGTCGATCGAATCGTCGCGCTCGACCCGATTGCGCGCGAGGCCATGACGGCGCGCGGCGAAACGCTGTCCTTCGACCTGATCTCGCTCGCGGCAGGCTCGGAAATTCCGACCACGATCGAAGGCACCGACCACTGGGCCGTGCCGGTGCGACCGCTCGAGCCGTTCGTCACGACGTGGAGCCTGCTCGGCCCGCGACTGGCCGAAGCCGACCGGCCGTGCATCACGGTAGTCGGCGCCGGTGCAGGAGGCGTCGAGATCGCGCTGGCCATCGCCTACGCGATGCGGGCGGCAGGCAATGGCACTCAGATCCATCTCATTGGCGGCGGCGCGCTGCTGCCGGGTCACGGCGAGCGCGCGCGCGAACTGGTGCGTGCGTCGCTGGTCCAGGCCCAGGTGCGGCTGTTGGACTCGACCGTCGTGCGCATTGACAGCGATCACGTCGATCTGAGCGAAGGTGCCTCCCTGCCGAGCGACCTGACCGTGCTGGCCTATGGTGCGGCGCCTGCGCCGTGGATTGCCGCATCAGGCCTGCAACCGGATGACTCCGGATTCATCGCGGTGGACCGCGCACTGCGCTCGGTCTCGCACAGCAGTGTGTTCGCAGCCGGCGATCTCGCCTCTATCGTCGGTTCGCCACAACCGCGTTCGGGTGTCTACGCGGTTCGTGCCGGTCCGCTGCTCGCGGACAACCTGATCCGGCAGCTGCAGGGTGCTCCGCTGCGCAGCGCTCGCGGGCAGCGAGCCGCGCTTTATCTGCTCGCGACTGGACCGCAGCGCGCGATCGCGTCATGGTCCACGCTGGCGTGGTCTGGACAATGGGTCTGGCGCTGGAAGGACCGCATCGACCGCCGTTTTATCGCCCGCTTCAACACCCCGGCTGCGGGCGTGCAACTCAAGGAGTAAGTCCAGTGAGAGTGCTCGCGATCCTCGCCTTCCTCTTTGTCATCGTCCCGTTGCTTATCCTCGCCGCGGGACAGTTCGGATTTCTCTCCGGCCGTCCGCCGCCGCTCGGCGTCAGCAACGGCCGGCTGCAGCCGCCCTCGCGCACACCGAACAGCGTCAGCAGTCAGGCATCGCTGTGGCGCGACGGTGAATACGCCAGTACCTACGCGCAAATCGATGCCTTGCCGGTACGCGGCGACGCGACATCGGCGATTTCTCGTTTGCGCGCTCTGCTCACCGATTGGCCTGGCGCCCGTATCGTCGAGGAACGGCCCGATTACCTGCGCGTTGAATTCACGACACGCTGGTTGCGTTTCGTCGACGACGCGGAATTCTGGTACGACCCGGCCAGCGAGCGGATCCAGCTCCGCTCTGCGTCGCGGCTTGGACGCAAGGACTTTGCCGTCAACCGCGAGCGCATCGAGGCGATCCGTCGCCGCTGGACTACCGCAGGCACGTGAGGCCGGCCTATTTTTCTGACTCCGCGATCAAGGCCGGCGCCGCGCGGCCGTTATGCCATTCAAGGTGTCTTCGCGGAGCTGTCATGCGCGCTTTCGCCCGCCTCCTCGCACTGCTGCTGTTGCTTCTGGCCATCCCGGCGTGGGCCGATCCGCCGCCGCACGCCAAGGCCAACGGTTGGCGCAAGAAAAACGACCCCGGCTACGTCGGCTACACCGGTCAGTCCTGGCCTCAGGACTACGGCGTGGTCGCTGGCGTGTGTCAGACCGATGTGATCCTCGGCGCCGCCGGGGCTGCGGTCGGCGGCGCGCTCGGTGCGCAGGTCGGTGATGGCACTGGTCGAACGGTCGCGATCATCGCGGGCGCAGCACTCGGTGCGATTGTCGGCGGCATCATCGGCCGCCAGCTCGACCACGGCGACGAAGCCTGCATCGGCCATGCCCTCGAACTCGTGCCGCCGGGTCAGCCGGTGCGCTGGACCAGTGCCGGGACCGGAACCCGATACGTGCTAATACCGGTCATGGATGTCGATGCCGATTGTCGCGAGTTCAAACTCGAGGCAAGTGCCGATAGCAAGAAATCCTGGAGCAAGCGGGTCGCCTGCCGCAGCGGCGACGGCGTCTGGAAGCTGCGCAGCTAGTGCCCGCGTCAATCGGCGCTGAGCAACGCGCTCCAAGCTGCTGGTCCATCACCCGAGCAGTTGTCCGCCGTCGACGGCGATCGTCTGTCCGGTGATCCATCGCGCATGCGACGATGCCAGGAAGAGCGCCACCTCGGCGATCTCCTCCGGCGTGCCGAGGCGGCCGAACGGAATCCGCCCCAACACCTGCGCATAGAGCGGATCCTGCGCGAGTCGCCTTTCCTCCCAGTACCCACCAGGAAACTCGATCGACCCTGGCGCGATGCAGTTGACGCGTATTCCTTTGCGCGCGAGTGCCGCGGCCTGGCTCGTCGTGAGGTTGATCATCGCGGCCTTGACCGCCGCATATCCCGGCGCGCGCAGCGACGGCCGGAAGCCCGAGATCGACGAAATGTTGATGACCGAGCTGCCGGTCGACCGCTCCAGCGTCGGTAGCGCGGCCTGCGTCGCGCGCACCGTGGCCATGATGTCGACTGAAAGCCCGGCCGCCCAGGCCGCTTCGTCGTCGCCCATGCCGAATCCCGACGTGTTGTTGACCAGCACGTTGAGGCCACCCAGCTCGGCAGCGGCCTCCTCAACATAGGCGCGGAGCGGGGCGCCGTCGGCCACATTGCATGTCACCGCGTGCGCTCGACGTCCCTTCGCTGTGATCTCGCCCTTCGTGCGCGCGAGTGCATCGGCGCTGCGCGCGCAGATCGAGACATCCGCGCCGGCGGCGGCAAACCCGAGAGCGATCGCGCGTCCAATGCCGCGGCTGCCGCCGGTGACAACGACTCGCTTGTTCGTGAAGTCGAAAGGCATCGCGCGCTCCCGCACAGCAATCTCGATGCGCAGAGTCTAGCGGCGGACGCCGGCGCTCAGCGATGCTCGGGCACGCGACCAGACAGCGACGCGTTCAGGGCGGTGGCCAAAGCGGCGTCACCTGAAACAAGATCCTTCCAGCGCAGCTCGATGCCTTTGCGCCGCCCTTTCTGCGCCACGCTCAGGCCGTGTTCTGAAATGCGGACGACGTAGGCAGCGCCATCGATGTCGATCTCGCGCCGAAGCTCCTTGTCCAGTCGGGTCACCATAAGGACCTCCTCTGGCCTCCGCCAGCACGCATCGTGCTCAATGATCAGTAACCAGAGAAGCCAGCGAAGGGCGAGGGAGTCAGCGCGCGAGCAGCGCGTACAGGGTGATCCACATCGATGCGCCCACCCAGGTCGCGAACATGATCCCCTGCATCGCAGCCAGGTCGGTCGCGCGTGCCGCCGCTTGCGAGCACACAGGTAACAATCGGTACGGACTCATAGTCATATTGTCCGGGCACTCGACGGTCGGGATGCGACTTGCATCAAGGTTGGGGCAGTTCGCGGTCGCCACGATGATCGAAGTTGCCGCGGTGGCCGACGGCAGCAGGCCCGCCGGGCATGCGGGTTGCACTGATCCCACCAAGTCCGGAACCGGGCAGACGCTGATGAATCTCCTCGAGCTCCTGGTATGGCTGGCACTTGGCGGCGCTTTCGGCTGGGTCGCTGGCCTGTCGCTACGCAGCGGCCAGACGCGCATGCTGGCTCCATATGTTGCCGTGGGCATCTTCGCCGCACTGACGTTCTTCGGCGGCTCGCTCGAGAGTCCGTTCGTGGGGCATGCGGCAGCGGCGGCGAACGGCATCAGTGTCGGTGGACTGCTGGTCCTGACCGGGCTCGCCGGGGCGCTGCTTGTCGTGGTGCGGCGCCGCGCCCGCGACGATCAAAGCGGCTAGCACGCCCTTCCCGCTGATCGCGGCAGCAGGCGCAGTTCGGGGCTCTCCGGCCCGCGAATGGCTTCCACGCCTGCGTGCAGTCACCGCTTAACAATTTCTTAGGAATTCCTGAGCGAAGTATTACGAACGCGATTCGCGGCCGCTGACTACCGTAGCGGCCATGAAATCCGGTGCCATTGTCCTTTTGCTGGCGGTCGCAACGACCGCGGCCTTTGCTGCACCTTCGGCGCCGAACGCGCCGTTGCCTGCGCGCCTGAGCGAGACCGGGCTCTACCGGCCGGGCTCGACCGCGGTCGTGCAGGACGGCGTGATCGCGTTTTCGCCGCAATACCCCCTGTGGTCGGACGGAACCCGCAAGCGCCGCTGGATCCAGCTGCCACCCGGCACCGCGATTAACGCGAGCCGCATCGACGCCTGGGAGTTTCCACTGGGTACGCGGCTGTGGAAGGAATTCGGTTACGGCGGGCGGATCGAGACGCGGATGATCGAACGGCTCGCCGACGGGTCCTGGCGCTTCGCGTCCTATGTCTGGAAGGCCGACGGCTCAGAAGCCGATCTAGCCCCTGATGACGGAACCGTGGTCACTGTCGCCGACGCCCCAAACGGGCGCTACGGCATTCCCGCTCGCGGCGACTGCGTCGCCTGCCATGAGGGTGCAGCGGTGCCCGTGTTGGGCTTTTCGGCACTGCAGTTGTCCTCGGATCGCGACGCGCTCGCGCCCCACGCCGATCCGAAGCGCGGTCAGCTCGACCTCACGGCTCTCGCCGCTCGCGGCGTGCTGCGCGGGCTGCCGCAGCAATTTCTGGCGACACCGCCACGCATCGACGCGCCGAGCCCCGTCGCTCGTGCTGCATTGGGCTAC
>DATEZE010000283.1:0-16753 GCA_035255845.1 Burkholderiaceae bacterium
GGCCCGGGAGGCGCGGTCGCCGCTGCAGAAGGCGGTCCGTCGCGCGCACCGGCCGCGCCGGACGAGCCGACTCAGCTGCTCGGTGGCCTGCTGACGCGGCTGCAGTCGAACGCGCGCGGCTCGCGTTTGCCGGCGCTGCCGTCGCTGGGACCGGCACCACAGGAATTGCTGCAGTCGATCGGGGAAATGCAGCGCGACGGTGTCGATGATTTTGCCGAAACCGGCGACTTCGCGATGATGGCGCCGGCGCAACCGATCAGCGCGGTTCGCGGCGAGCTGATCGCGAAGTCGACGCGCACCGTCGACAAGCTGACGATCGAACTGGTCGGCATGCTGTTCGACCACGTGATGCAGGACAAGCAGGTGCCGGCCGAGATCAAGGCGCGGCTCTCGCGGCTGCAGTTCCCGGTGCTGAAGGCGGCGCTGATGGACGCGGCGTTTTTCGCGTCGAGCGCGCACCCGGCGCGCAAGCTGATCGACCGCATCGCCGGTACTTCGGCCGGTTGGGAGCCTTACGGTGACGACAACCAGAAGTACCTGAAGGAAGTCGAACGAGTCATCTCCGAGATCCTGAAGAAGTTCGAGACCGATCTCTCGGTGTTCGAAAAGGTCTATGCGGAGTTCGACCGCTTCGTCTCGGACATCGACCCGAAGGACAGCGACCCGGTGGCGCGCGCGAAGAAGGCGCTCGAAGCTGCCGAGAAGCATGAGATCCTGACGATCAACACGACCATCCAGGTGCGTCGCGCCTTCGAACGGGTCGATCTGGAGCCGTATATCAAGGAGTTCCTGCTCGGGGTGTGGGTCAAGGTCCTGGTCGCGGCCACGGTGCGAAGCGAGACGCAGCCGGGCTTTGCGAAGGCGTTCCGCGATGTCATTCACGAACTGGTGTGGTCGGTGCAGCCGAAGGCCAGCACCGAGGACCGCAACAAGCTGGTCAAGATGATCCCGGTGATGGTGCGCGTGCTGCGCGATGGTCTCGGACTAATCAACGTGTCGGAGCGCGACCGTGATCAGTTCTTCAGCCAGCTGATGGAATCGCATGCGATGGCCGTCAAGCCGGTCGACCAGGCCACCTACATCAAGTCGAGCCTGCTGACGTCCGAGCTGCGGGCCAAGATCGACGGCATGCAGCTTTCGGGCGTGTTCCCGGTGACGACGGTGCCGGGCGGAATCCGCGTTTCCACCGGCTTGATCATGCGTGCAGCGCAGGAGCATCACGCCGACATCCAGATGCCGGATCCACTGACCGACATCGCGCGGCTCGATCCGGTCGAGGATGCGCGCGTTCAGGAGGAGATCGGTCGCTGGCAGCGCGGCAACTGGTTCAAATTGTGGAACGGCATCGAGTTCGTGCGCGTGAAGCTGCGCTGGATGAGCCCGCTGCGGACGCTGTTCCTGTTCGCCGGCGAACACGACCAGAAGGCGCATGTCCTGTCGTCCGACATGCTGAAGTCCTACCTGGCACGCAAGTACATCGAGCCGCTGGAGAGCGTGCCGCTGACCAAGCGTGCGGTCGACGCCGTTGTCGCCGACTTCGAGAGCACGCCGGATCGCGCCTCGAAGCTTGCCGAGCGCTACAAGGCGTCGCAGCCGGCGGCATGAGGTCGCGCGCGTGAGCACGAAGGAGGGGGCCGCACTGAAAGTCGTGGCCGGATCTGCGCCGCGCGACAAGCACGCGACGATCGCGGTGCCGAACGGTCGCGTCACCGGCGGCTACGTGTTGAAGCAGCTCGTTGCCGACGGGCTTCTCGCGACCAGCGACGCGGAGCGCTTCAAGACTTCCGGAGGTCGCGACCGCGCGGGCCATCCACTGGCTAACCTGGCGGAAATGAATTACCGCACGCCGAACGCGGAGCGGAAGCTGCTCGATCTCGAGATGCTGACGCACTGGCTGGCGAGCAAGGCCAGCCTGCCCTATTACCACATCGATCCGCTGCGCGTCGACTTCACGCGCGTGGCCGAAGTGATGTCGTCGTCGTACGCGACGACCTACTCGATTCTGCCGGTTGCAGTCAGCGGCGACGAGGTGACGATCACCACTTGCGAACCTTTCCAGACCGGCTGGGAACGCGAGATCGAGCAGATCACGAAAAAGTCGGTCAAAAAAGTCGTGTCGAACCCGCACGACATTGCGCGCTACACGACCGAGTTCTACAAGCTCGCGCAGCAGGTCCGGGGAGCGGCTAAGACGGGCGCGGCGCCGCTGGTGTCGAGCTTCGAGCAGCTGGTCGAGCTTGGCGGCAAGGTCCAGGCGGACGATGCGCACGTCATTCACATCGTCGACTGGTTGCTGCAGTATGCGTTCGACCAGCGCGCCAGCGACATCCACCTCGAGCCGCGCCGTGAATTCGGCGTCGCGCGCTTTCGCATTGACGGTGTGCTGCACCAGGTCTACCAGGTCCCGGCCGGCGTGATGGCGGCGATGACGAGCCGCATCAAGCTGCTCGGTCGCATGGACGTGGTCGAGAAGCGTCGGCCGCAGGATGGCCGTATCAAGACGAAGGTCGCGACTGGTCCGAACGCGGGCCGCGAGGTCGAGATTCGCCTGTCGACACTGCCAACGGCATTCGGCGAGAAGCTCGTGATGCGGATCTTCGATCCCGAGGTCGTCGTGCGCAGCTATGCCGAACTCGGCTTCACGCAGGAGGAAGCGCACACCTGGGAAGCACTGATCCATCGGCCATCCGGCATCGTGCTGGTCACCGGGCCCACCGGCTCGGGCAAGACGACGACGCTGTATTCGACGCTGAAGCAACTCGCGACCGACGAGGTTAACGTCAGCACGGTCGAGGATCCAATAGAAATGGTCGATCCGACGCTGAATCAGATGCAGGTCCAGCACGGCATCGACCTCGGATTTTCCGATGGCCTGCGCGCGCTGATGCGGCAGGATCCGGACATCATCATGGTCGGCGAAATCCGCGACAAGGAAACGGCCGACATGGCGGTGCAGGCGGCACTCACAGGCCATCTGGTCTTTTCGACGCTGCATACCAATGACGCGGCCGCGTCGATCGCGCGGCTGCTCGAGCTTGGCATTCCCCACTACCTTGTCAACGCCACGCTGATTGGCATTCTTGCGCAGCGGCTGGTGCGCACGCTGTGCCCGCATTGCAAGTCGCCCGGCGAGCCGGTCGATCCGGCGCTTTGGAAAGAACTGGTAGCGCCCTGGCGCTCGAACGTGCCGGAGAAGATCTACCGGCCGGTCGGCTGTCTGGAATGCCGGCGCACCGGCTACATGGGCCGCACCGGGCTTATCGAGATGCTGATGATGACCGACGCGATGCGCAAGCTGATCGCGGAAGGTGCCGATCTCGTGCAGCTTCGCGGCCAGGCTGCGCGCGATGGCCTGCGTTCGCTGCGCGTCTCCGGTGCGGAGAAGATCGCCAAGGGCGTCACGACACTCGACGAAGTGCTGAAGGCGGCGCCGCCATTTAACAACTGAATTCGGTCGTCGCGGCGTCAGTGCGTGGTAACTCTGCCGCAGCGGCCTCGCCTCGGCGAGCCGCGCACCTGGAACCGGGAATCCGAATCGATGACTGGCGAGCGGCGTCGGCCGTCGCCTACCATCGGGGCGGCTCAGCCGTACCCGAGACGACGATGACTCGACCGATCCAAATTGTCTTCGCTGCCGTGCTTCTGACGGCTTTCAGTTCCGCGCACGCCGAGCGTGTCTACGTGAAGGCCCGCGGCGAAGTGGACCTGACCCCTTTTCGTTGCGAGAACATCGCTCGCAGTGAGAACGTCAAGCGGCTCTGCTATGACGAGCGCGAGAGCTACGTGCTGGTCAGCCTGAAGGGGATCTGGTATCACTTCTGCGGCGTGCCGTCGGCGACCGTCAGCGGCTGGAAGCGGGCTGCGTCCAAGGGCCGGTACTACAACGACATGATCCGCGGCAATTTCGACTGCAGCGCGGCTTCTGCCCCAGCTTACAAGTAACCCGCGGCGTCGCCGGATGCGGCGCGCGCCTGCGTCGACTGCGAACCCGACGCACTCTCGCACGGCACCGCGCCGCGACGCAGTCGCCGCGTGGGCATTCCTATTGCTCAGCGCCGGACGTAGCAAGCACCCGGTGCGGCGTTCATGCGAGCTTCCAAAATCCTGCTGGGAGGCATGTGGTTGGTGCTTCTCGCGTCTTCTCCGGGCGTCCGTGGCCACGGCGACGGGGTGACGTGGACCGAGGGCGCACTGGGCGCGGTAGGCCTGCGCATCGATCGCTCCGCACTGACGACGAAGGCGCACGAGCTGCAGTCGCCGCTCCACCTGCAGAGCTCGACCGCGCCGACGGAGATCTCGCTGGTCGGCTCATCGGTAGTTGTCGAATTGGGCCGGATGGGGCCGGACGGCCGCTTCATCCGTCCTCGACTGAACATCGGCCTGCAGTCATCCGCGCTCAAGAGCTGGATGACCGAGGTCGGGCTTAGTGCCGAAAACTGCATGGCGCCGCTGTTGCGCGGCCGGTTCCGGCGCAATACGCAGAATGACGAAGTCGGAGCAACGATCCTGATCTCAGCCCGCTGTACGTTTTACTGAGCGTTGCGGCTGCCGGCAGAGAGACACATTTGGCGGTCCTAAAGACCTTCGGCGCCACATCGCGCAGAGGCGGACGCGTCATGCATGCGTCCTCGGCGCAAACTAGCGGATCCGCCACCGTACTGAGTGCACGACGCGCCGCGCACACGAATGGAATCGTCCGACCTCGACCGCTCCTTCGCGGGATCGATCCCGCAGATTTACGAGCAGTACCTAGTGCCATTGATCTTCGAGCCGTACGCGGCCGAGATGGCGGAACGGGTCAGGTCGCGCCGGCCGCACGCAGTGCTGGAGGTGGCAGCGGGCACCGGTGTCGTGACGCGCTGCTTAGCCATTGCGCTGCCCTCCGACACCTCGATCGTGGCCACGGACCTCAACGAGCCGATGCTGCGGCACGCCGAGGCTATCGGCACGGTGCGGCCTGTCGAATGGCGAACCGCCGACGCGATGACGCTGCCCTTTGCGGACCAGAGCTTCGATGCCGTGGTTTGCCAATTCGGCGTGATGTTCTTTCCTGACCGGGCCGAGGCTTTTCGCGAGGCGCGTCGGGTGTTGCGACCCGGGGGCGCGTTTGTCTTCAGTGCCTGGGATCGCATCGAGGCAAATCACTTTGCCGACGTGGTGACCCGTTCACTACGGCCTCTTTTTTCAGACCCGCCGACGTTTCTCCGGCGCGTGCCGCACGGCTACCACGACACCGGCGTGATCGCGGCCGACTTGGCGGCAGCCGGCTTCGACAGCGCGGTGACGATCAGCACCGTCACTGCACAGAGCCGTGCCGATTCCCCTCAGGCCGTGGCGATCGCCTATTGCCTCGGCACGCCGCTGCGCAACGAGATCGAGTCGCGCGACCCAACGGCGTTCGGCAAGGCCACGGAGATCGCCACTGCGGCGGTGGCAGCGCAGTTCGGACTCGGTCGCGTCGAAGCCCAGATCCGGGCGTTCGTGATCCAGGCGGTGCGCTAGCGCCGCGGGCCGATCACGGAGCAGACCAGAGGCAAACAGAACAAGTGTTGCAGCCTCAGCAAGTCCACGCTCTAGTTCTTCGCGCCCGCTCCGACCGGCGTCGGCACGGAGATTTTCTGGCGATTGCGCTTGCGCGCCCACATGATGATTCCGGTCACGACCAGGAACGTTGGTAGCAGTCCACCGAGGAAGTTCACGAATCGTCCTGCGCCACCGAATGCGCCGCCTTCGTGAAGGATGCGGTCCCAGAGCAGGAACGTATCGCCACCCCTGCGAGTCGCGCGGTCGAGTCGATAGAGGATTGCTTTGGATCTGGGGTCTACGAACACGACGGTGCCGGAGCGCGACGCGGTATCGCCTGACTCGCGCAAACTGATGCGATAGGCTCCGTCCGGGCCCGCCGGAAAGCCGACGCCAGTAACGCGAGCGCGCGGATACAGGTTCAGCGCAATCGCCCCGGCCTCGTCGGGCCCTATCGGGTAGCCCCCGCTCGAGGTGCTGCGCACTGCGCGCTGCGGCGGCGAAACGGAAACGATGGCGCCAACGGCTGCGCGGCCGGCGTCGGGGTACGCGAGAAAAATACCGGTGAAGGACAACGTCGCGAGGACGAGCGCACCCCAGATGCCGCTCGTGTAGTGAAGGTTTCTATGCGAGGCAAGTCCGCGCCGGAACCCGAACGCACTGCGCCGGAGGCCCCCTACTGGCCACCAAAGGTAGATGCCGATCAGCGATGACATCAGCATTGCAATGCCGAGGGCGCCAACGATCTCGCGGCCGTTGTACTCCCGCAAGGTCAGCGACTCATGAAAACTGTGCAGCCACCCCAGCAGATCGCGACCCGACGAGACATCGAGGACGCGGCCGGTCGGCGGATCAAGATACACGCGTTGAGGTGGAGTGCCATCACCGTTGCGTGCCAGAACGGCAATCGGACCTTCGTCCTGGTCGGGCAGCCGGATCGCGGTGATGCGCGCGCCAGGGGCAAGGGCCTTCTGGGCGCGCTGCGCGTACTCGGAGAGAGGTAACTCCGCGGGGGCACCCGAGATCGCATAGCGTTGTGGATTCAGCCATGCATCGATCGTGTCGTCGTAGACGAGCGCGCTACCGGACAACCCGATAAATGCGCCGACCACTCCAAGAGTGACGCCGAGCCAGAGATGAATCTGAGTCCAGACGCTGCGCAGCCGGGGTCGCTTCGAACTTGTCATTGGCTCAAGTGTTTGTCCACATTCGGAGCAGGTTGTGATAGCAGCCGGTGAGCGAGACCAGTGATTCGTGGCCCGGTGCATCGTTGGTCAATCGCACGATGGCCATATCGAGGTCGAACAGCAACGCGCGTTGCGCGTCTTCGCGGACGAGGCTCTGGATCCAGAAGACCGAGGCCACGCGCGTTCCGCGCGTAACCGGTTTCACGTGATGCCGGCTGGTCGACGGATAAAGCACCAGATCACCTGCGCCCAGCTTGACGTTGTGCGCGCCGTAGGTGTCCTCGATCTGCAACTCTCCGCCGTCGTATTCGTCGCGGGCGGAAAGGAACAGCGTCGCGGAAATGTCGGTTCTGATCTTGACCCCGGTGCCGGGCAACAGTCGCACGGCGCCATCGACGTGCTCGCCGAAATGCATGCCGCCGGCGGCCTCGTAGCGATTGAACATCGGCGGATAGATCTGGCCCGGCAGCGCAGCGCTCAGGAACAGCGGATTGCGCTCGAGCGCAGCGAGGATGACTGTTCCGAGCTCGCGGGCAATGCGCGTGTCCTCCGCGATCTGCAGATTGCGCTTTACCTGTGCGCCTTGATGCCCGGCGGTTGCGCGCCCGTCGACCCACGCGTCTGAAGCGCGGTCGAGGCGGGCCCGAATTGCCGCAACCTGCGCGGCACTCAATGCGTTGGGAACGCCGACCAGCATGTGTAGTCCTTTGCCTCAGATGAACTTGTAAGTCACGCTGAGCAACGCCTGACGATTGGTGCCGGGGACCGAACGGCCGCGATCGGACGGAATCAGCGCGTCGTAATTGAGTCGATTGGCGAGGTTGAAGATGTTGAGTTGGATCGAATACTTCGGCTGTTCGTACGCGACCATCGCATCCCAGCGCAGATAGCTGGGAACGCGGACGGCGTTGTTGTTGGAGGCGAAGCGATCCGACATGTAGGCCACTCCGGTCCCAGCCTGCCATTCGCGCGCGAATCGATAGGTAGTCCAGAAGGAGGCGCTGTCCTTTGGCGTGTTGGCTGGCACCTTGCCTTGCGTGCCATCAAGCGCAGACGCCTTGACGATTTCGGCGTCCAGATAGGTGTATCCGGCGAAAACCTGCCACAGCGGGGTGAGCCGACCCGCGGCGGTAGCCTGGAATCCCTGCACACGAACATTTCCGGTCAGTTCGTAGACCCCGGTGGAGATCTGCGACCGGGTGTTGTCCTTTTCGATCTGGAATATCGCCGTGGTCAGAGACAGCTTGCCTTCCATCACGTCCCACTTGCCGCCGAGTTCGTACTGAGCGCTGGTCTCCGGGTCGAGGCTTTGCTGTCCGCTGGTCAAGGCCAGAGTCTCGAGCGATGGATTAAAGGATGTCCCGTAAGAGATGTAGTAAGACTGCGTGGCCGTTGGCTGGAAGATGACACCTGCTCGCACACTGATGAAGCCGATGTCCTGACTCGCAGAACGCGGAAGGTTGATTGAGTTCGTCAGCTTTGCGTCGTAGCGGTCGTATCGCGCGCCTGCCACAACTTTCCAGAACTCGGCGAACGACATCGTGTCGTTGACATACGGCGCAATATCGGTCGCGCTCGCGTTCACGACGTTGCCGGTCACCTGGGGAACGTTGCCCGCCGGCAAGTAGGCGGGATTCTCCAGCGACACGGCGCGAAAATAGTTGTTCGGATTGCCCGGAATGTTGCGCGAGAAGTTTTCGGTGTCGCTGCTGTCGCGCCCAAGCTCGAGTCCGACGATCAACTGGTGCCGGACTGGTCCAGTCGCGAATTCCGAGATCACATCGGTCTGGTTGTAGAGCGAGGTGTCGGTGATGTTGCGATCGTGGCTGCCGAGGCCGACATACAGCGATCCGAGCGGCAACGGCGTGGTGTTTCCGAGGTTCGTTGCAGGAAATGCGGAATACACGCCGAGACCGTTCAGCGTGCCGACATTGTTCGGCCCGGACTCACGAGCATCGATCGTGTAGCGCGAGTACTGCGTCTGGTTGCGAAGCGTGACGGCGCTAGTGAGCTGATGGCTGATCGTCGCGTTGAGGCTCACCACGTCTTGGATCGTGCGATCGTCCGTCGCGCCGTAGAAATTCTTTCGGTTCACTTGCGCGGGTTGCGCGTTGACCGGCGGCAAGCCGTAATCCGGCATGTCGTTGTTGTGCATCAGCAGCGCAGACAGTGTGATCTGGGTCGGAGTGTCGATGCCGAACCGCAACGAGGGTTCAACTCCGTAGTCGTCGTTGTGCATGACATCCCGTGTCGAATGCACGTTCTGCCCCATCGCGGCAATCCGAAAAGCCGAGGTTTCGTCAATCGGCCGGTTGAAGTCGACCGTGGCCCGTGCGGAAGGTTGAGTTCCACCCACCAGCGTGGCGGTGCCGAAGGGTGCCAGGGTTGGCACTTTGCTGACCTGATTGATGACCCCACCGGTCGATCCACGACCGAAAAGCATCGACGATGGGCCTTGAAGAACTTCTACGGAGTCGAGCGAAAAGACATCGCGGTAGTACTGACCGCGATCGCGCATGCCATCGAGATACAGGTCCGTGCGTGCGGAGAATCCGCGCAGATTGAAGTTGTTGCCGATGCTGCCGCCTTCGGCTGCGCCCATCGTGATGCCTGGAACGTTCCGCAAGGCGTCGGCAAGGTTCGTTGCGCCTTGTGCCTGCATCAGTTCACTGTTGATGACCGTGACCGATTGCGGGATATCGCGAATCGGAGTGGGTATTCCTCCGCCGATGTTGGAGACGCCGGTGTTGTAGCCATCGTTGCGTTCACCATTGATCACAACCTCAGGCAACGATTCGGCAACGACCTGGGCTGATGAGGAACACGGCGCAAACGTCGCACCAGTAAGCATTGCTGCGCCCACTGAAACAAGAGTCGACCGGGACGGGGTCGGCGCGCGTTCTCGGCTGACTCGACTGGCGCGAGTTCGGGTTGGCAGCTGTAAAACGGCAGCAGCCAGGGGGGATAGCGGAAACATCCACAGGCCCATCGATTCTCCAAGGCAAGGCCGCTCTCATGCGGTTTTCGCGCTGCCTGGCAATGGGCTGGGTGGCGAACCAACTTAACTAACTGTAAACGAGAAGCATTCTCATCAGCAAGACAATTGTCTTGATAATCCGTCGCATACGGCTGTTTGGTTGGCTTGACAACACGACCGTAAACAAGAATCATTCTCATCCTCACTTCGGGCGTCGGCCCGAAAGGAGTTCAGCTTTCAATGCAGGCGCTCTCGCTTGACCTATCTCCGCTCGGCAGGCGGTTTGTCGTCGCGAGCGTTCAGGGTCCCGCTCATGCCCCCGAGTGGGCCACCTGGCTGCAAGAACTCGGCTTCATCACGGGCGAGCAGGTGACGCTGATGGTGCGCGGCGTGCCCGGAGGCGATCCGCTCGTCGTGCGGGTCGGAGCGTCGACGTTTGCGATCAGGCGCGCCGAGGCTGCATGTGTGCTTGTCGAAGATGCGCCGTGAATGAGGCAGTCATCCACTTGCACCGGGGCGGCCCGCTACTCGCGTTGGTGGGCAATCCAAACTGCGGCAAGACCGCGCTCTTCAATCTGCTGACCGGAAGTCGGCAGAAAGTCGCCAACTACGCCGGCGTTACCGTTGAGCGCAAAGAAGGTCGTCTGACGACGGCCGCAGGTCGACTGCTGCGAGTTCTCGATCTGCCCGGTACTTACAGCCTCCATCCGAGGTCACCGGACGAGCGCATCACGCACGACGTGTTGTACGGGCGAGCGACGGGCGAGAAGCGACCTGATCTCGTTGTGTGCGTTGTCGACGCGACCAACCTCCGTCGCAATCTTCGACTCGTGCTCGCCGTCAAGCGACTCGGACTGCCGTGCGTCGTGGCTCTGAACATGGCCGACCTCGCCGAGCAACGCGGCCTGCGCGTCGATACCGATGCGCTTTCGCGCGAGCTGGGTGTACCGGTCGTGCGAACCGTCGGCGTCCGGGCGGGTGGCGACGAGTCGCTGCGCGCGCTGCTCGACACTCCCGATCGATGGCGGCCCGCCGCTGCATTGGTTTCGGCAGTCGAATACGACGGGCGCGCGCCCGATGGTGATCACATCGCCGTGCGCGCGATTCTCGGGCGGCTGGGCCTCGATGACCTGATCCCGCACACCGCCAGCGATCGTATCGATCGGATCGTGCTCCATCCCGTTGTCGGTCCATTGCTGCTGACCGTCGTGCTGTTCCTGATGTTCCAGGCCGTCTTCGCATGGGCCGAGGCGCCGATGGGCTGGATCGAGGCCACGACTGCGTGGCTCGGCAAGGCTGTCACCACGGCTTTGCCCGAGGGCTGGCTGCGGAGCTTTCTGGTGGACGGACTCATCGCCGGTGTCGGCGGCGTCGTGGTGTTTCTGCCGCAGATCGTGATTCTCTTTTTCTTCATCCTTGTACTCGAGGATTCAGGCTATCTGCCGCGTGCTGCGTTCCTGCTCGATCGTTTGATGGGGGCAGTTGGCCTGTCAGGACGATCATTCATTCCGCTGCTGTCGAGCTTCGCTTGCGCGATTCCCGGCATCATGGCCGCGCGAACGATCGCCAATCCGCGCGACCGGCTGGTGACGCTCATGATTGCCCCGCTCATGACGTGTTCGGCGCGCCTTCCCGTGTACGCGCTTCTGATCGGCGCCTTTATTCCGCAGCGCGAGGTATGGGGCCTTTTCGAGTTGCAGGGTCTTGTGCTGTTCGGCTTGTACCTGGCCGGAGTCGCAGGCGCGCTTGCGGTTGCGTGGCTGCTCAAGCACTTTACGAAATCCGGGCGCCAGATCAGACCCTTGATGATGGAGCTACCGAGCTATCACTGGCCAGCCGTGCGCAATATCGCGCTCGGCTTGTGGCAGCGTGTCGAGATATTCATGCGAAGAGTCGGCGGCATCATCCTCGCGCTGACGGTCTTGCTGTGGTTCCTCGCGAGCTTTCCGGCGCCACCGGCCGGAGCTTCGGGACCGGCGATTGAATACAGCATCGCCGGGACACTCGGCCGGGCGCTGGCGGTCATCTTTGAGCCGATCGGCTTCAACTGGCAGATCAGCATCGCGCTCGTACCGGGGCTCGCCGCGCGCGAAGTCGCGGTGAGTTCGCTCGGAACGGTTTATGCGCTCGCGGCCACCGGTGACGACACAGTGCGTGCGCTGACGCCATTGATTGCGCACAGCTGGAGCATGGCCACGGCCCTTGCGCTGCTGATGTGGTACGTCTTCGCTCCGCAGTGCCTGAGCACGCTCGCGACCGTCAAGCGCGAGACCGGCGGTTGGACGTTGCCGCTCGCGATGGCTGGGTACCTCTTCGCGCTGGCTTACGCGGCTTCCTTCGTCACGTACCGGCTTGCGCTTGCGTTGGGAGGCGGGTGACAGCGACGCGCCTCAAGCCAACCGCCGCGGACCCCGCCTATTTCGACAACTGCCGCATCGCCCGCGTCAGTCCGTCCAGCGTCATCGGGAACATCTTGCCTCCCGCGAGCTGCCGGATGATCGAGATTGACTGGCGGTACTGCCATAGGCCCTCGGGCTCGGGGTTGAGCCATACGGAGCGCGGGAACGTCGAAAAAAAACGCTGCAGCCAGACCGCGCCCGCTTCCTCGTTGTTGTACTCGACCGAGCCGCCGGGTTGGAGTACCTCGTACGGACTCATCGTCGCGTCGCCGACGAAGACGAGCTTCCAGTCGTGCGGGTACTTGCGCAGAACGTCCCAGGTCGCGAAGCGCTCGGTGTAGCGGCGCCGGTTGTTGCGCCATACGTGTTCGTAGACGCAGTTGTGGAAGTAGTAGAAGTCGAGGTGCTTGAACTCGCTTTTCGCGGCGGAAAACAGCTCCTCGGTGCGCTTGATGTGTTCGTCCATCGTGCCGCCGATATCGAGCAGCATCAGCACCTTCACGGTGTTGTGCCGCTCGGGGACGAGCTTCAGGTCAAGCCAGCCGGCATTTTTCGCGGTCGACTCGATCGTGTCATGCATGTCGAGCTCGAGATCGGCGCCTTCGCGCGCGAAGCGGCGCAACCGCCGCAGCGCCAGCTTGATGTTGCGCGTGCCGATCTCGACGCTGTCGTCATAGTCGCGGTAACCGCGCATCTCCCAGACCTTCACGGCCGACTTGCCGCCCTTGCTTGGGCCGCCGACACGTATGCCTTCTGGATGTGCGCCGCCATGGCCGAACGGCGACGTGCCGCCCGAGCCAATCCAGCGGTTGCCGCCGTGGTGCGCACCATCTTGCTCCTCCAGGCGCTTGCGGAACTCCTCCATCAGCTTGTCCCAGCCGAGCTTCTCGAGCTTTGCGATCTCCTCGGGCGTGAACGCGCGGTCGAGCACCTGCCTGAACCACTCCTCCGGAATCTCCCGCGCAAAGTCCAGCGTGGTCTTCACGCCCTTGAAGTACTCGCCGAAGGCGCGGTCGAACTTGTCGAACTGGGTTTCATCCTTGATCAGCGCCGTACGTGAGAGGAAGTAGAACTCGTCGATCGACGGACCGATCACGCCGCGCTTGAGCGCATCGAGCAGCGTCAGCAGCTCGTTGATGGATATCTTGAGCTGCGCCGCTCGCAGATGGAAGAAGAAGTCGATCAGCATCGGATCAGCGATGACGCCCGAGCCGCAGCTCCAGATGCCGCTTCACGTCGCGCCACTCGGTCGCAAGGATGCTGAACATCACGGTATCGCGCACGGTGCCGTCGCGGCGCGACTGATGATGGCGGATGACCCCGTCGTGCTTCGCGCCGAGGGCGGCAATCGCGGACTGCGAGGCGAAATTGAAGTTGTCGGTGCGGAATCCCACCACGGCGCAGCCCAGCTCGTCGAATGCGTGGCCGAGCAGCAACAGTTTGCACGCCGTATTCACGTGGCTCTTCTGGCAGCGGCGTGCATACCAGGTGTAGCCGATCTCGACCCGGTCAACAGTGGTGACGACGTCGTGGTAGCGGGTGCTGCCGACAATCGCGCCGGTATCCAGCTCGCGGACCGCCCATGGCAGCATGTGCCCGGCATCCTGCCCGGCCAGCGCTGCCGAGATGTAGGCCTGGGTCTCGCCGGGCGCGGGCACCGACGTGAACCATAGCGTCCAGAGGTCTCCGTCGCCGGCCGCGGCGACCAGCCCGTCATGGTGCTCGCGTGCCAGCGGCTCCAGCCGCACGCCATGGCCTTCGAGCACCGTGGGCCGCGGTGTAATCACGGCCGCCTCAGCGGTTGGTGCGGGCCATGAAGACCAACCGCTCGAACAGATGCATGTCCTGCTCGTTCTTGAGCAGCGCACCGGCGAGCGGCGGCACCGCGATCTTGTCGTCCTTCGAGCGCAGCGCCTCCGGCGGGATCTGCTCAGCGACCAGCAGTTTCAGCCAGTCGAGCAGTTCGGACGTGGACGGCTTCTTCTTCAGTCCCGGCAGCTCGCGCACGCCGAAGAACACCGCGAGCGCGTTCTGCAGCAGTTCCTTGCGCAGCTTCGGGAAGTGGACATCGACGATCGCCTGCATCGTGTCCTTGTCGGGGAAGCGGATGTAGTGGAAAAAGCACCGTCGCAGGAACGCATCCGGCAACTCCTTCTCGTTGTTCGAGGTGATCACGACCAGCGGCCGGTGCCGCGCCTGGACGGTCTGCCGCGTCTCGTAGACGTAGAACTCCATCCGATCGAGCTCGCGCAGCAGGTCGTTCGGGAACTCGATGTCGGCCTTGTCGACCTCGTCGATCAGCAGTACCGATGGCTGGTCGGACGTGAATGCCTGCCACAGCACACCGCGCACGATGTAGTTCTCGATGTCCTTGACGCGTGCATCGCCGAGCTGCGAGTCGCGCAGGCGGCTGACCGCGTCGTACTCGTACAACCCTTGCTGCGCCTTGGTCGTCGATTTGATGTGCCAGGCCAGCAGCGGCATGCCGAGCGCCCTGGCCACTTCCTCGGCCAACATCGTCTTGCCGGTGCCCGGTTCACCCTTGATCAGCAGCGGCCGCTGCAGCGTCAGCGCGGCGTTGACTGCGAGCTTCAGGTCGTCGGTCGCTACGTAGGTGGAAGAGCCTTCGAATCTCGGCATGCAGAAGCCCGGCTGGAGTGTCAGCCGAGTATACGCAACGGGTGCCGGCAGCACGGCTTCGTGCGCGCCGCTGCCGCGCGCGGCAAACGCATCTTCTACTCGATTACAATCGCAGGCTGCCCGCAGGGCTAGTCCACTTTCACTTGGCCTAGGCGCAAAGTCACAACCCACACGGAATTCGCGGATGAAGTCGAACCGACCAATCCTTGCCGCTGTCGTGGCGGCACTCCCGCTGCTCGCGCTGGGACAGGACAAGAAGCCGGATGGCGCAGCTGTGGTTGCGGATGCGCCGGTTTCGATGTGCATCGGCTGCCATTCGATTCCCGGCTACCAGGCCTCGTTCCCTCAGGTGTATCGCGTGCCGAAAATTGGTGGTCAGTCGCAGCAGTACATCGAGGCGGCGCTCAAGGAGTATCGCGACGGCAGTCGCTCGCATCCGACGATGACAGGGGTAGCGAAGGGACTTTCGGACCAGCAGATCGCCGCGGTGGCCGCGTATTACGCCGGCCGCGGCAAGTGAGCATGCGATGAAGATGCGATTGCTGATGGCCGCGGTAATGGGCGCGGCGACCCTATCGGCGCAAGCCGCCGACGCAGCCAAGGGCGAAAAGCTGGCGCAGGCGCAGTGCGTGGCGTGTCATGGCAAGGACTTCGTGACGCCAGTTGACCCGACTTATCCGAAGCTGGCCGGCCAGTACGCCGACTATCTAGAGAAGGCCCTGCGCGACTACCAGAGCGGCGGCCGCAAGAACCCGATCATGGGAGGCATCGCCAAGCCACTGTCGCGCGCCGACATCCGTGATCTAGCCGATTACCTCGCCGGTCTGCCGGGCCCGCTCGACAACACCAAGCGCTAGCGCCGCAGCTGCCGCGGTCAGTTTCGTCCGGCGCGGCGCGCCAGACAGTCGAGGTACTGCTGCGTCATCGCGTCCGGCGGTAGCGCCTCGCCAGCGCGCTGCGCGGTCCACACGACCTCGCCCAGGCATTCCATCACGTCATGCGCAGCGCTGTGCGCATCGCCGCTCCGTTGGATCAGCCGTTCGTATGCGGCGCGGATCCCGGGCGGCTGGTCAACCGACAGCTGCTCCGCGATCGCGAGGTGCATCGACAGGTGCAGGAACGGATTGGTCGTGCCTTCCTCGACGCGGTAATCAGCGTCGGGCATGCTGGCGTCGAGCACTTCGTGGTATTCGGGATGCTCGATGATCCAGTCGAGCGCCATCATCTCGAGCGGCGTCAGGATCTGAGATTCGCGGTGCTTGCGCCAGGTCTCGCGGAAGAACCGACGCACCTCGTCCTTCGTCGGCGTGAACATCGTCAGGTGGCGCGCACCGGCGGAAAACCTGAACGCGCCGGCTTCGGCGCCGGCGTCTTGGGCCGGTACTCACACCATTCGGCGATCGGGCAGTGCCAGCATTCCGGCGTGCGTGCCTTGCAGATGTAGCGTCCGTGCAGGATCAGCCAGTGATGCGCGTTCTGCCTGAACTCTTCGGGCGTGAACTTTTCCAGACGCGCCTCGACTTCGGTGACGTCGGCGCCCGGCGCGAGGCCGGTGCGGTTCGCGACGCGGAATATGTGCGTGTCCACGGCGATCGTCGGCTCACCGAAGGCGACGTTGAGGACGACGTTCGCCGTCTTGCGGCCAACGCCCGGCAGCGCTTGCAGGGCTTCGCGATCGCGCGGCACCGCGCCGCTATGACGCTCCAGCAGCAGCCGCGACAGTGTCATCACATTGGCCGCCTTGGTGCGGAAGAGCCCAATCGTCTTGATGTATCCGATCAGGCGCTCTTCACCGAGCGCGACCATCTTTGGCGGCGTCGGCGCGACTTTGAACAGTTCGCGCGTCGCGACGTTGACACTGCGGTCGGTCGCCTGCGCCGACAGCACGACGGCGACCAGCAGGGTGAACGGGTCGATGAATTCGAGCTCGGTCTGCGGGATCGGGCGCGTCTCGGCCAGACGGCGATAGAATTCCCGTGCCTCGCGTTTGGAGAAGGCGCGCATCGCTCGGGAGTGTAGAGGCGGTC
>DATEZE010000284.1:0-13575 GCA_035255845.1 Burkholderiaceae bacterium
TTACGCCTACACAGATCGCAAGGCGCGGGCCATGGCGGTCGATGGCCGTGCCATTGTCGAGGCGCTGACGAAAGTCTACGGAGCGGCTCCACTGGCGGCAGAACTGACGGGACGATAGATCGCGCACTGCGCGTGGCGCGCGCCGCGTCGGAGTTTTCAATGACTGCTTCGGGACACCCTGACCGTCAGCTCAGGGTCGGGTGTGCCAGTTGAATCCTTCGACCAGCAGACATTCGATCGGCCTTCGACGCTGAATGGCGTCGGCCGCGATTGAGCTGCCGTACAGGTACATGCTCCTCCGCGCGCCGGCGACCGACTATGTCTGCAGTACCTTGAGACCGGCCGTTGGTGCCCCAATCCCCTGGGTGCCTGAATGACCGGAAAGGACCCGTGACCGTGCATTCGGAGATCTCACTCAACCGACCGGACACGCTGCATTGCTGTCGTCGATGGCGCCGGGCCGGATGACAGCAACGGGGTCGACAGCGGACTTCCGTCGTGACCGACTGATCTCGAGTCAGTTGCCCGGCTCAAATCGGCCACTAGCGGTCCTTACAGCGTCGGGCCAGAATGGCCCGAAAAGCGGACTGGACTTGGCGGCATGGACTTACTCCTCGACTTCTTGAGAACGCTCCGCAGCAAGTCATCCGACTACGTGGCGGGGCATAGGCTCCGGCGTTGAACGAAGCGGAGGAAGCATGGCGACAATGCGAGTAGTGCAAGTCTCACGTGCCAACGGACCCTTCGAGATTGTTGAGCGCGAAATACCAGAGCCCGGCGCCAATTCAATACGTATCCGCGTGCAGGCCTGTGGCATCTGCCACAGCGATTCGCTCACGAAAGAGGGGCACTACCCTGGCCTTCAATACCCACGTGTACCAGGGCATGAGGTGGCGGGAGTGATCGATGCGGTGGGCCGCGACACTGTCGTCTGGCAACCGGGTCAGCAGGTGGGAGTGGGTTGGAACGGCGGATATTGCGGACGCTGCGACCCGTGCCGTCGCGGCGAGTTCTTCGCTTGCGTGACGCGTCAGGTGACGGGCGTTACCTACGATGGCGGCTACGGTGAGTACATGATCGCACCCGCCAGTGCGATTGCGCTGATGCCGGCCGATCTTCCGGCCGTCGAGGCGGCTCCCCTGATGTGTGCTGGCGTCACCACGTTCAACGCACTGCGAAATGCCGGCGCCCGGCCGGGTGATACGGTCGCGGTACTCGGTCTGGGCGGGCTCGGCCACCTTGCGGTTCAGTACGCAGCCAAGATGGGTTTTCGCACGGTCGGCATCGCGCGCGGCAAAGACAAGGAACCGCTCGCCCGACAACTCGGCGCGTCGGTGTACATCGACAGTCAGGCTCAGGACCCGGCGGCGGAGCTTCTCAAGTTGGGCGGAGCCAAAGTCATCCTGGCGACGGTGACCAGTGGCGAGGCGATGAGCGCTGTACAGGGCGGCCTGGCGGTCAACGGTACGTTGCTGATCGTCGGAGCGGCCCCCTCGATCCAGGTATCTCCACTGCTGCTGATTGTCGGATGCCGCTCGATTAAGGGTTGGTATTCAGGAACTTCGATCGACTCGCAGGACACGCTTGCGTTCAGCGCCCGCACCGGCGTGCGCTCGATGAACGAAACGTTCCCGCTGGAGCGTGCCTCCGAAGCTTACGACCGCATGATGAGCGGCAAGGCGCGCTTTCGCGTTGTTCTGACAATCGGACCGTAGTTGCGCAAGGGGCCACGTGGCTACCGGCATCTCCGGTCGGGTTAGTCACATGAGTCTTTGTGCGGCCAACACCAGCCTCTACGGGTAACTGTCCAATTCACACGGAAGCGGACATTGTGGGACTATTGCCGCGTCGCTCATCCACGGCATCGGAGAACGCATGAACCAGATCGTGCAGACCACCTCAACTCGTTCGACCTCCATCGAGTCCGCTCGAGATCGCAACCGCGTCTTGCGCAATACGTACTGGCTGCTGGCGCTGTCGATGGTTCCCACAGTACTGGGCGCGTGGATCGGCCTGTCGACCGGGATCGCGCGTTCGATGACACCCGGGCTTGGCCTGATCGTTTTCCTGGCCGGTGCGTTCGGCTTCATCTTCGCCATCGAGAAGACCAAGAATTCGGCCGCCGGTGTGCCGGTGTTACTGGCCTTCACCTTCTTCATGGGTTTGATGCTTTCGCGCCTCTTGGGCGCCGTTCTCGGACTCGCTAATGGCGGCAACCTGATCATGGTGGCGTTCGCGGGAACGGGGGTCGTCTTCTTTGGCATGGCCACGTTGTCGAGCGTCATAAAACGCGATCTCTCGACGATGGGCAAATGGCTCTTTGTCGGCGCGGTCATGTTGATGGTGGCGATGATCGCCAATTTCTTCATTCAGTCCGGACCTCTGATGCTGACCCTGATGGTGCTGGCGATCGGCATCTTCTCGGCCTTCATTCTGTACGACCTGAAGCGGGTACGCGACGGCGAGGAGACCAACTACATCTCAGCAACGTTGGGCGTGTACCTCAGCCTATACAACGTGTTCCAGAGCTTGCTGGCGCTGCTCGGGATCTTTGGCGGCGGGCGGGATTGACGTAGTCCTCGGACTGATTATCGGCTACCCATTTCTCGCACTGCGCGCTCGCTTACGCCCGTGCGTTCGGTTTGGTGCGGCTTCTTTGCCGGCCGCACGCGACTCGATGCGCTGCATCAGCAAGCCGATGGCCATGCCGAACGACCGGCTGAGGCGGGTTCGGTCGCGGATCATCGGGATCATTGGCCAGGTGACCTGTTCGCCCATGCGAACGTAGTCGAGGAACTCCTTGTAGCTCGGGTTGCGCAACACCTTCGCATACAGCGAAGGCCTGAAGGGCAGCTGCACATGCATGTCGCTGCCGGCATAGGTCTGGTTGGAAATTGCGTGTGCGGTCGACAGCGTGTCGCGCAGGACGCGCGTCGGCGCGTGCTTGCGCGCGACGGCCAGCACTTCGGCCGAACCTCGCAGGCTGAGGTTGGTGCCCATGCGCGCCAGCGCGGGCAACTTTCCCTTGCGGTCGCGCTGCATCGACATGAACGGCACGATATGCGGGTTCGCCTGCGATGTTATGTAGTGGTTGATGTTCAGCATCTGCGTCAGCTGCCGGAAAGGCAGATCGCCGCTGACCGTGCCGTCGACCCAGAGCTCGTTCTCCATCCACGGCTCGACCACGCCGCGGTGTCGCGCCATCAGTTGCACGGGCTTGAACACCAGCGGCATCGCGCATGACGCCAGCACCGCGTGATGCACCAGCGCCTCGGGGGCGGACAGATAGTTCAGCAGTCGCGGTGTCTGCAGCTTGTTCAGTGGCGAGACGGTGACATTCAGGATGCGCCGCGAATGGCGCATCGATTCATCGAAGCTCAGGTCCGGAATGATCGTGCCCAGAAACTTGAGCAGCTTCGGCTGGTCCATCACCGTCCGCTGGCGCAGCATCTCGCGCATCGGAAGCCGCTCGAGCGCGTTGCGGTTGATCAGGCTGAGGTCGGCAAACAGTGCACGCAGTTCATCGTCGGTGTGGCAGCAGGCCCAGCTCGCGAGGATCGCGCCCATGCTCGAACCCGAAATAGTGCGCGGCAGCAGATCCTGCTCGAACAAGGCCTTGATGACGCCGAAGTGGTACAGCCCGAGCAGCGCGCCGCCGGACAGCAGCAGCGCGGGCCGCCCGTAGACGCGGCCGATGCGCTTGACCTGTTCGAGGCGGTAAGTGTCGCTCACGCCGTCGACCTCAACATCGAGCAGGTAGCGCAGACACGCCTCGGTCTCGTCGAGGAAGTCCCCCACCACATGCAGCGTGCCGCCGCGGGCCCGGTGATACAGCTCGGGGTGAGTGAACTCGCCCTGGTGGCGGAACAGCAGTTCCTGGAACTTCTGCATCAACGCCCAGGTCTCGCCGCCCTCGCGCATCGCGCGCAGCGTGGCGATGCTGCGCTGGATCTCAACCACATGCAGCAACTCGCTGTCGTTGCTGGCACGCCAGTCGGCCGCACCGCTGACGGCATCGATGCGATCCGCGATGTCCTGCCACTCGCGGTAGCTCGCGGCGTGGTCGAGCGCGCGCTCCAGCTGGCGCAGCGAGGCGACGGCGGTGGTCCGCTTCGGCGTCATGATTGACTGCAATCGTAGACTGCGACACGCCAATCCGGTGCCCCGAGGGCCGGCCCGCGTCGGCGCGCGCCGCGTCCGCCTTGCGCAAAACGCAATGTCAGCAACGGGTCGCGAGCCGGTGGCGCCTCAGCGGCGCCGCTGCAGACTCGCCACGATCTTCCCTGCGCGCTGCTGGTCGCGCGCGTCGGCCGATCCCGGCAGGGCGCACCAGTTGAGCAGGATCTGCAGCGCGCTGTCTCCGCCTATCGTGCGCTTGAACCGGTCGCGCAGGATTTTGACCTGTACCGCCAGCCGCTGCGGCTGCAGGTCACGAGGGCTCTCCATACCGAGGGTCAACTCGAGTTCGAGTAGCGCGTCGCGGCGGACCGCGACACTCTCCTTGACGCGCTCGGCGTGGTCGTAGCGCGCATCCTCGTCGCCGTGCACCTCGAGCGCGGCATCGCGGCGCGCGCCAAGCTTAAGTTCCCACTCGGCCGGCAGCGGCGGCAGCGCGGCCCAGCGCTCGCGTAACGACTCGACAACGGCCGGTTCCGGCGCGCCCTCGGCGGCGGCGAGCGCATCGGCCTCCTCGCACAGGTGTTCCTTCGCAAGCAGCGTCTGCAACGCCGCGGCTTCGGCGGCGCGAGCCTGCCCTTTCTTAGCCTGATCGGCCTGCACGCGCGCGGACCTGAAGCGGGCTTCGAGCGCCGCCGGCGCAGGGCCGTGTTCGGCGACGGCCATCTTCCACTGCTCCTGCAAGTCGTGACGCGCGCTGCGCAGCGTTGCATCGTCGGCGTCCGTGGACTGCGCGAGCTTTTCAAGTTCGCCAGCAAGCGTTTCGAACGCACGTCGCTGCGTGCGTCGGCGATCTTCCTCGGCCTTGCGCGAGCCGGTGCGCGCTTCGAACACAGCGCTGCACGCGCCGCGGAACCTCTCCCACAACGCGCGCTCATCACGCTGTGGCAGCACAAAAGACTTGGCGTTGGCCTGCCAGCGCGCCTGCAGCTCCTTCACCCGTGTGGGCGTGTCGCGCTCGGCTGCCTTCGCGCTGAGTGCGTCGGCCTCGGCGATCAGTGACTCGCGCGCCTGCCGTGCCTGTGCGCCTGCGGCCTGTAGTGCGTCGCGCGCCGGCGCGACGGCCTCTCGCAGTCGCGCGTCGAGCTTCTTCCAGGCGACGGGTTCGACGCTGCCGAGCGCCTTGTCGCGCCAGGCCGACTCGGTTTCGCGCAGCCAGCGTTCGATCGCGCGCCAGTCGGGCGTCTCGCCAACCAGCGTCGCGGCATGCGCAGCGGCCGCCGCGATGAACTCGTCGCGCTGCTTGCGCGCCTGGTTGTGGAGCGCGGTCTGCTCGGCAAAGTGGCGCGCCGCCGGCGCGTAGGCACGTTCGCAGGCGCCGTCGAAGCGATCCCACAGCGCCTTGGGCACGCTACCGCGCTTTTCCTCGACCGCCTCGTCGAGCTTCTTCCACTCGCCGCGCAACTGCTGCACCTCGCGCGCCAGCGATGCGGGTCGCAACGCCCGCTGCAGCAGCGCCTCGGCCCGCTCGCATAGCTGCACGCGCGCAGTCTGCTGGCCGAACTGCTGCCAGCGTTCGAGCTCGACCAGCTGCTGCACGACGCGCGAAAGGCGTTGCACCGTGGGCTTCGGCAGCTGGCCAGCGAGCAATTTCAGCGCGCGGGTCCTGTCGGTGGCGGCACGCGCCTCCTGCAGGTGGCCTGCGGCCAGCGCCTGCTCGGCTTCATGCAGCACGGTGTGCAGTTCGTGGCGCGCCGCGGTCTGCTCCTGCTGGCTGGCACGAATCACCGCCAGTCGTCGTTGATCTATGACCAGCAGCGCAGCCTCGAAGCGACGAGTCAGCGCGGGCGTGCGCGCGGCGAGTTCGATCGCCTGCCAGCGCGCCGGCAGTTGCGCGTCGTCGATCGGTGTACCGGACGCGAGCTGCTCGGCTTCGAGCACCAGCGCCTCGGCTGCGGCGAGCGCGGGAGCGGCCTGCTCCCATTGCGCTATCTGTCGCCCGGCTTGCTCCAGCCGCGCCAGAGCTGGCTTGTCTTCGCTGCTTGCCGCCTCGGCGCGCAGCGTGTTCCACTGCTCGCGTAACGCCGGCAGCGCGCTGACCGCCTGCTCGTCCTGGAACGCGTCGAGCCAGGCGTCGAGCCGATGCTCGAACTGCGCGTGCGCACGTTGCTCGTCGAGTTCACGATCGAAACGCTGCTGGATCCGCCGGCCGATATCCTCCCAACGGGCGCGCCGCGCCGCGTCGTCGCTGAGCGCCAGCGCCTTCCAGCGCCGATCGATCTCGACTGCGGCGGTCAGAATATGGCCGGGCTGATCGACGAGCGCTTCGGCCTCCTGCAGGATCCGGTCCGCCGCCACGGCGTTGCGGGCGCGCCCCTCGATCGCGTCGAGCCGCTCGCGCGCGAGCCTGGCGACACCGCGGTCCTTGTCGCGCACGCCCTTGAGCAGGCGACGCAGCGGCTCGGGTTTATGCACGCGCTCGGCCGCGGCGGCGCGAACCGAGGCGTGCTCCGCGCCAATCGCGATGTCGACCAGAGCGTCCTCGTCGCCGATCGCTACGATCGCCGCGTGGCGGCGCGCTTCGTCGGCCGTGTGCAGCACGATCTGCGCACGCGCTGTGTCGGTGAATTCCGGCGCAGCGAGCAATGCGTGCACGAGGGTATCGTCGGTTGAAACTGCCAGCAGCTTTCCGAGCGATGCTGCGTGAGCGACGCGCACCGCCTGCTCGGATTCCGACCTCAGCGCCGCGGCGAGTGCAGTCGCGTCACTGCAACGTGCGCCGGCAGCGGAGCGGACCTCAGGTGCCGGATCTCCGAGCATCTGCACGAGCACCTTCGAGTCGGCAGGCAAGGCCTGCACGCCCTCGACGCGACGCGCCGGGTCAGTGCTCTCATGCAAACGGGAACCGAAAATAATCTTGTCGAGCACGTCGAAGTCGAAGTCGGCATTCGGACCGATTGGCCGCGCGGATCGCAATGGTAGCGAGTCCGACCGCGGCCCACTGATCGTCCGGGCAATTCGCCGCAAAACTGACATCGCTCGGCGACCGCGTTGAGCGGAACGACTCCGTCCAGCTACCTCCGGCTTGTCAACACAATGCCACACAGCGCGAGGGCCGCACCGACGACGTGGTAAGTGGCCAGTTCTTCACCGAGGAATGTAATGGCCAGGACCGCCCCGAAAACCGGAATCAGGTGAATGAACACGCTGGCGCGATTCGGACCGATTGTCGCCACGCCGCGCACCCACAGCCCATGGGCGAGCGCCGAGGAAAATACGGCGATAAATCCAACTGCCATCCAGGCCACCATGTTGCTCGGAAGCGCGCTTCCGTGAGTCGCTTGCCAGCCGAATGCCGGCAGCATCCAAAGCGTTCCCGCGGCGACGGACATCGTGTGCAGCGCGAGCGGCGGCACTTCGGCCGGGCGGCGACGCAAGAGAACCGAGTAGACGGCCCATAGAACGACCGCGAGAAGCATCCAGAGGTCGCCGGCGTTGAAACGCATTTCGGCCAGCGTTGTCGGATCACCGTGCAAGATCAGCACAGCGGCGCCGACGAGAGAGATGCCGAGTCCAAACGCCTGGACGCGCGTGACGCGCTCTCCGAGCGCCAACCAAGAAAGAGCGACGATCGCCAGTGGTGCGAGCGCAAGCAGCAGGATCGTGTTGAGCGCCGTCGTTGTCGTCAGCGCGACGTAACCGAGTGTTTGAAAGGCAGCGATGCCGGTGAAGCCGAGCAGCACGATCAGCTTCCAGTGACGCATGAGCATCGCGCGGTGCGCTTGCAGGTCGCGCAGCGTGATCGGCACGAGTATCAGCAATGCGATCGCCCAACGCAGGAAATTCAGCGCCACTGGCGAAATGTCGTCCCGCACCGCGCGGCCGATGATGAAGTTGGTCGACCACAACAACGCGGTCAACGTCAGCGCCGCATAGGTCGGGTCAAAAGTGGACGACAACTTCCAGCGGGCGACAGTGTCCTGCATGACAGCCATTGCGCTTGCTCCGTGAGTCATTTGATGGAACCTCGGCGCGCGCTGTTCAGGAGTTTGGTCGAGCACGCGCGTGAGCGGAGTGAACTATGCCCAGCGGTGCGTTCCACGAGCGTTCCTCGCCTTTGCGTTCGCGGGACACGGCTTTTGCTTCGCTAAGGGGCCAATACGGGCTTGTCAAAAAACGATATTCAATGTATCGTTTATCGATATCAACGAATTTGAAGGGGCCATCGGTGAAACATTCGTCGGCGCTACCTCTGGCGAGGACCACGCTTCGCACGCTGATCACCCTCAACTGGCTGTTCGGCGCGGGTATTCTTTTGTTGCTGATCGCGACGTTCGTCGCCGAGCAATGGACGTTCACCGCGCTCGGACTTCCCCCGTCCTCTCAGATCCGCGCAACGATGATGGGGTTGCGCGCGATTGCCGTGCTCGGTCTGGTCGCAATTCCGCTCAATGACGCTGTCCTCAGGCGGCTGGTGGCGATCACCGAGACGGTGCGCAGAGGTGATCCGTTCGTCGCGTCGAACGCCTACCGCCTGCAAGCCATCGCCTGGGTGCTGCTCGCCCTTCAGCTCCTCAGTCTCGTTATCGGCGGCATCGGCAAGGCGATTTCGACCCCCGCCTACCCGCTTCATCTCGATGCGGGCTTCTCCCCAAGCGGCTGGCTGGCCGTAATTCTGACTCTCGTGCTCGCGCGCGTCTTTGCCGAAGGCACGCTGATGCGGGAAGACCTCCAAGGGACCGTGTGACGTGGCGATCATCGTCAAGCTCGACGGTCTTCTCCACGATCGGCGGATGACCCTGACGGGGCTCGCCGAGCGAATCGACATCACGCTGGCGAATCTTTCGATACTCAAAACGGGAAAGGCGCGCGCGATCCGCTTTTCGACCCTCGAGGCGATCTGCGAGGTTCTGCAGTGTCAGCCCGGTGACTTGCTTCAATTTCAACCGGCCTCTCGCTCTCGGAAGACGTCGGAACGGATACGCGCGGCTTAATAGTTCAAGGGAATGGACACGCTCGGGCGGAGTGCGGCTTCAAGTCGTCTGATGTCGGCTTTCCGTGTGAACGTGCTGACCATTCTTGGAATCCGAGGATGACAGCTTTGGGTCGACAGCGGACCTCCATCGTGGCCAACTGATCCCAAGTCAATTGGTCGTCTGGTGCCCGTCACCTGTGATCGAATCGAGGCGTCGGCGGAGAGGTTGTGAAGTCATGCCGCCGATGGCACCCGGACCTGCGCGCGATCGATCCCGCGCGTCTTGACGAGCATGTAGATCGCGGGGATCACGACCAGCGTCAAGACGGTGGATGAAATCATGCCGCCGACCATCGGTGCCGCGACCCTGCGCATCACCTCGCTGCCAGTGCCGGTGCCCCACATGATCGGCAGCAGGCCTGCGATGATCGCCACCACCGTCATCATCTTTGGCCGCACGCGTTCGACCGCCCCCTCGATGATCGCGTCGTAGTGGTCTTGCAGCGTCAGCCGCTCGCCGCGCGCGGCGCGCTCCGCACGAACCTTCTCGAGGGCATGGTCGAGGTAGATCAGCATAACCACACCCGTTTCCGCCGCGACACCGGCGAGAGCGATGAAGCCGACTGCCACCGCCACGCTGAGGTTGTAGTCGAGCAGCCACAGCAGCCACACGCCGCCCACCAGCGCGAACGGCACGGACAGCATCACGATCAACGTCTCGGTCATCCGCCGGAAGTTCAGGTAGAGCAGCAGCACGATGATGACGAGCGTCAGCGGCACGACCAGCTTCAGCTTCTGCGTGGCGCGCTCCATGTATTCAAACTGCCCGCTCCACTGCACCGTGTAGCCTGGGCGGAAATTGACCTGCTCGCGCACCGCCTTCTGCGCGTCGCGCACATAGCTGCCGATGTCGCGGTCACGGATATCGACATAGATGTACGCGACGAGTTGCGCGTTTTCCGTGCGCAGCGCCGGGGCGCCCTTCGACAGGCTCACCTTCGCAAGCTGGCCAAGCGGCACCATCGGAGTCGGCCTGCCAGCCTCGCCCTCGGCGGGAACGAGCACCTGTGTGGCAATCGTCTGCGGGTCGCTGCGGTAGTCGCGCGGGTAGCGCACGGCGACGCCGAAACGCTCGCGGCCCTCAACCGTGGTCGTGATCATCTCGCCTCCGAGCGCGGCGGCGATCACGTCCTGCACCTCGCCGACACGGATGCCGTACCGCGACAGCTTCTCGTAATCCGGCTCGATATTCAGGTAGAAGCCGCCGGTCAGCCGCTCGGCAAACGCGCTGGTCGTGCCGGGGACGCTCTTGACCGCGTCTTCAATTTCCTTTGCCAGCCGCTCTATCTCGCCAAGGTCGCGACCGAAGACCTTGATGCCGATCGGCGTGCGGATCCCGGTCGACAACATGTCGGTCCGCGCCCGGATCGGCATCGTCCATGAGTTGGCGATGCCCGGGAGCTGGAGCGCCTTGTCCATCTCGGCGATCAACTTGTCCGCGGTCATGCCCGGCCGCCACTGCGACTCGGGCTTCAAGTTGATCACGGTTTCGAACATCTCGACCGGGGCCGGGTCGGTCGCCGTGATGGCGCGCCCCGCCTTGCCGAAAACCGACTCGACTTCCGGAAAACTCTTGATGATGCGGTCCTGGGTCTGCAGCAGTTCGGTCGCCGTTGTCACCGACATGCCGGGCAGCCCGGTCGGCATGTAGAAGAGCGTCCCTTCGTTCAGCGTCGGCATGAACTCGGAGCCGAGCCGCGAGGCGGGCACCCAGGTCCCGACGAGGGCGACCAGCGCGACCAGGATCGTGACGACGCGGTGATGCAGGACCAGGTCGATGATCGGCCGGTAGATCCAGATCAGGAAACGATTGATCGGGTTCTTCTTCTCCGGCATCACCTTGCCGCGGATGAAGAGCAGCATCAGCACCGGCACCAGCGTGACGGAAAGCAACGCGGACGCCGCCATCGCAAAGGTCTTCGTATACGCGAGCGGCGCGAACATGCGTCCTTCCTGCGCCTCCAGCGTGAACACCGGCAGGAACGACACCGTGATGATCAGCAGGCTAAAGAACAGCGCCGGTCCCACTTCGATGCAGGCGGCGCGAATCAGCGGCAGACGCTCGGCATCGGGCGGTGCGCGTTCCAAGTGCTTGTGGGCGTTCTCGATCATCACGATGGCAGCGTCGATCATCGCGCCGATCGCGATCGCGATCCCGCCCAGGCTCATGATGTTCGCGTTGATGCCGAGCCACCGCATCGCGACGAACGCCATCAGCACGCCGACCGGCAGCATCAGTATCGCGACCAGTGCGCTGCGGGCATGCATCAGGAACACGACGCAGACGACGGCAACGATTGCCGCCTCCTCGGCCAGCGTGCGCTTCAGCGTGTCGATCGCCCGCTCGATCAGTTGCGAGCGGTCGTACACCGCCTCGATCTTGACCCCTTCCGGCAGTCCGGTGGCGATGTCCTTGATGCGCTGCTTGACGTCGTCGATGACGTCGATGACGTGCGTGCCGTAGCGCGCGACCACGATTCCGCCGACCACTTCGCCGTCGCCGTTCAGTTCGGCGATGCCGCGTCGCTCGTCCGGAGCGAGTTCGATGCGCGCGATGTCCGACAGCCGGACCGGGACACCCTTCTCTGATCGGACGGTGAGCTTCGCCAGGTCGGCCGCTCCGCGCAGATAGCCGACACCGCGCACCATGTATTCGGTCTCCGACAGCTCGACGATCCTGCCGCCGACATCGCGGTTGCTCATGCGGATCGTCTCGATGATCTTCGCGAGCGGCAGGTTGTACGCCTGCAGCTTGCGCGGATCGACCGTGACGACATACTGCTGGACGAAGCCGCCGATCGACGCCACCTCGGACACGCCGGACGCCTTCCACAGCTGGTACCTGATGAACCAGTCCTGCAACGTGCGCAACTCGGCCAGCGAGCGATTGGCCCCGGTGACAACGTACTCATAGACCCAGCCGACGCCTGTGGCGTCGGGCCCGAGCGTCGGACTCACGCCTGAGGGCAGACGCGCGGTTGCAGCGCTGAGGTACTCGAGCACGCGCGACCGCGCCCAGTAGATGTCGGTGCCGTCCTCGAAGATGATGTAGACGAACGAGGCGCCGAAGAACGAAAAGCCACGCACGACCTTCGAACGCGGCACCCCGATCATCGCAGTCGTCAGCGGGTAGGTGACCTGGTCTTCGACCACCTGCGGCCCCTGGCCAGGAAACTCCGTGAACACGATGACCTGCGCATCCGACAGGTCTGGAATCGCGTCCACCGGGGTCTTCACCACGGCGTAGATGCCCGCCGCGACCGCGAACGCGGTGGCCAGTAACACGAGGAAGACGTTGCGGAGCGACCAGTCGATCAGACGAGCGAGCACGAACTCTTCCTTAGCGCTTGTGCGCTTCGGGCTTCGGGCTCGAGGCGGAGGAAGGGATCGTGGCCGAAGTCACGGGCCTCGGCGCGGCCATGCCTTCGAGCTTCGTGATCACGTACTCGCCGGGCTGACCCGCCTTCATGTCGAACTTCACCCGGTCGCCCGGCTTGAGGTTCTTCGGCAACGCACCCGGCGCAACCCCGAACTCCATCTCCATGGCCGACCATTTCAGCGCGGGAATCGGGTCGTGATTAAGCGTGATCCGGCTGCCCGCGACGTCGATCTCGACCACCGAGCCCTCGCCGCTCGCGGTCGCCGCGGCGCCTCCGCCCGAAACATTCTTGTCGGCGTTGAATCCGGACAGCGCGGCCTTCAGGTTGCTTTCCGAGTCGATCAGGAAGTTCGCACGCGTGACGACGGACTCGCCGTCCTTCACGCCTGACAGCACCTCGACGAAACCTTCACCGTGGGTGCCGAGCTTCACGTCGCGCGGCTCGAAGCGCCCCTCGCCCAGCGCGACGAGTACCACCTGTCGCGTGCCGCTGTCGATGACCGCCGAATCGGGCACCGTCACCACTTCCCGCTTCGGCCCGGCCTCGATCTGCACCGTGCCGTACATGCCCGGTCTCAGCTGACCCTGCGGGTTCGCAAGCTCGATGCGGACGCGCGCCGTGCGCGTCTCCGTGTTGAGCGTCGGATATATGAATGTGACCTCGCCGGGGAAGGCCTTGTCGGAGTACGCGCTGACAGTGATCGATCCCCGCGTACCGAGCCGCACCAGCGCAAGATCCTGCTCGAACACGTCCGCGATCAGCCACACGCGCGACAGATCGGCAATCTTGAACAGCGCTTCGCCCGGCATGAACCGCATCCCGGCAACCGGCGGGTCCTTGATAATCACTCCCGAGGCAGACGCCGTGAGAGTCAGCGTCCGGCGCGGCTCACCGTCTTCGCGCAGTCGTGCCAGCTGCTCTTCGCTGATGTCCCAGTTGCGCAGACGCTCCAGCGACGCAGCGGCCAACTGCTGCACGCCCGACTGGGCGTCGGAGCCCGCACCACTCAGCGTCTTGGTCGCCCTGTACGCGATGAGATATTCG
>DATEZE010000285.1:0-15882 GCA_035255845.1 Burkholderiaceae bacterium
GCGGGCTCACTGATTGTGAATTCGTCGCAGGGTGGGGGGACCAAGGACACCTGGGTGCTCGAGCGATGAAACGCGCCGTCAATCCTTCGATTTCCGCAGACGCGCTGGGCAGCGAGCCCACGGCACGACGCGTTACCGACCAGATCGATCCGTACGCACTGATCGACCGCGCGGAGCGACTGCTGAACACCAATCCGCACGACGCAGTGATGTTCGCGCTGCGCGCGCAAAGCGTGGCGCGCGCGCGCGGCGCCGAGGCACTGATGGCGCGAGCGCACTACGTCGCGGGTGCGGCGCTGACGCAGACCGGCGACTGGTCGGGCGCGATCCGGCAGCTGTCGCACGCGGAGCACATCTATCGCGCGCAGAACGACATCGCCTCGCAGTGCCAGGTCATCATGCAGCTCGCCGCCGCATGCAGCGAACTCGGCGAGTACCCCGAGGCGCTCGACGGCTTTGCGCAGGCCGAACGGCTGGCACGCCAGCATCGCGACCACGCGGCCGTGCGACGGGCGCTGGTGCAGACGTCTGGCGTCCACACCGTGCTCGGCGACTTCACGGCGGCGCGCGAGTGCTTGCGTTCGGCGCTCGAACTGCAGTCGGGAACCTCCGCCGACGAGGGCATGGTCGTGCTCCAGTTCGGGCTGGTCGATGTCAACGAAGGCCTGAAGGCGGCACTCGCGGGTGACGCCCATACCGTGACGCGTCGGATGGCCGAAGGCGAAGAGCACTTCGACGTTGCGCTTGAACTGCTGTCGGGAACGACCGATCTTTCGACTGCGATCGCGGCGCGCACGCAGCGTGGCGCGGCCCGCTGCTGGATGGGCGACTTTGCCGGCGGTCTCGGCGATCTCGAGGAGGCGAGTGTCGAAGCCGCTCGCAGTGGCTTCCGACTGCGCGAGGTGCAGGCGCGCCTTGAGCAGGGCTATCACTTGATCGCCGCAGGCCGCGAGGCTGATGGCCTGGCGCTGCTGCGGCCGGCTTTCCTGCAGGCCGAGGAACTGGGCGATCTCAGGCGCCCGGCCGACATGCACGAACGTCTGTCGGCGCTGTACGAAGCGCGCGGGGACTTCCAGCGGGCGCTGTTCCATCACAAGCGTTTCGTCGACGTGCGTACGCGTCTCGACGGGAAGCTGTCGACACAGCGCGCGCGTTTGCACGAAGCGCGGGCCGAGTTGCTCAAGCTGCGCACGCAGACCGCCGCGCTGCATGCGCGCGCACAAGATCTGGAAAAGTCGCGTTCGCGTCTGGAGCGGCTGGCGCTCGAGGACGAGCTCACCGGACTCGCCAATCGGCGCGCATTCACGAAGGAACTCGAAAACTGGTGCGGGCGCGCCCGCGCCGGGCAGTTGCGTTTCGGCCTCGTCGTCGCCGACATCGATGGTTTCAAGCAGATCAACGACAGCTTTTCGCACGTGACCGGGGATGTGGTGCTGCGGCAACTCGGCAGCGTGATCCGCGGCAACCTGCGCGACATGGACTTCGCATCGCGGCTGGGCGGCGACGAGTTCGCGCTGCTGCTCGCCGACAGCGAGGGCGGCGCGGCGCGCACCGTGATCGAGCGCATCCTGCAGGCGGTGCGGGCCATGCCGTGGAACCAGCTGGGTGAAGGCCTGGTTGTGACCCTCAGCGTCGGGCTGTGCGAATCGGCTGATTTCGGCGATTCGAGCGAGCTCGTTCGTCGCGCCGACGAGGCACTCTACGGTGCGAAGGACGCCGGGCGCGACCGCCTGCACGTGTGGAGCGCCGAGCGTGCTTAGCCGCACGGCTGACCACCTCTACTGGATGGCTCGCTACGTCGAGCGCGCGGAAAACACCGCACGGATGCTCGACGTCAATCTATCGACCAGTTTGCTGCCGCAGTCGGCGCATGCCGCCGAGAGCGGCTGGCGCGCGATGTTGAGTATTTCGGAGTTGCTGCCGGAGTTCGATGCAAAGTATCCGATGCTGTCGCCGCGCGAGGTCATTGACTTCATGGTGCGCGATCCCGGCAACACGTCGTCCATTTACTGCTGCCTGCAGGCCGCGCGCGAGAACGCGCGTGCGGTGCGCGGCTCACTGACGACCGAGGTGTGGGAGACGCACAACGACACCTGGCTCGGGCTGCAAAAGTTGCTGCGCGAACGGCTGCTGGCGCGCGATCCGCAGGAGTTTTTTGAGTGGGTGAAGTTCCGATCGCACCTGTCACGAGGAGTCACGATCGGAACGATGCTGAAGGATGAGGCGTTTTACTTCATCCGGCTCGGCGGTTTCCTGGAGCGCGCAGACAACACCGCGCGACTGCTCGACGTCAAATTCCACGGAGACCAGCCAGGGCTGTACGCCAGTGCCGCCGGCGCGGAGGCGCACGACCAGCACCTGGATTTTTACCACTGGGCCGCCGTGCTGCGCTCGGTCTCGGCCTTCGAGATCTATCGCAAGGTATATCGCGATGTCATCACGCCGAGCCGCGTCGCGGCGCTGCTCATCTTGCGCGGCGACATGCCGCGCTCGCTGCTGTCGTGCATGAGCGAAGTCTGTCTCAATCTGGAAATGGTGCGCAACAGCCGTTCAGGCGAGACCGAGCGGCGCGCCGGACTGATGCGCGCGGAGCTCGGCTACGGCCGCTACGAGGACATCCTCGCGCAGGGCCTGCATGCCTACCTGACCGGATTTTTGGAGCGCGTGAATGACCTCGGTGGCCGCATCAGCCAGGATTTCCTTGTGCCGCTTCAGGCGGCATAGGTAATCGATCGCGCCAGATGCATGAGCAGCAGCATTGCAACGTGGCACCGGCGAGCGCGCCGCACCTGTCGCAGCCTGGCCCGACGGGGTCATCGCGCGAAGTGGACATTGCATAGCATGCGGCTCTCTATCCTGCATCGGACCGTCTACCACTACACAGCGCCGGTGCTGTATTCAATCCAGCAACTGCGCCTGAGCCCGCGGACCGAACCGCACCAGCGCACGCTTCGCTGGCGCCTTCACGCTCCGGCGCCACTGACCGCGGACACCGACGCCTACGGCAACCTGATGCATACGCTGACGATCAGCGAACCGCATGGTGATGTGCAGATCGAGGCCCGCGGCGAGGTCGAGGTAGACCCGTTGGTGGACGGCCGCCTTGACGAGGGCGACGGCGGTGTTCCGGTGCTCTCGTTCCTGGCGCTGACGCCGCTGACGGAGCCGGACGCCGCGGTGCTCGATTTCGCCCATCAACGACTGCGGCGCAGCGATGCCGCCGGCTTGGTCGAATTTGCGGGAGAGGTGTGCGCGGCCGTCGCCTACCAGGCGGGAACGACCGAAGTCACAAGTACGGCACGCGAGGCCCTCGCGCTCGGCCGCGGAGTCTGCCAGGACCATGCGCACCTGTTCATTTCGGCATGCCGCGTGCGAGGCATACCGGCGCGCTATGTCTCCGGTTATGTGCACCCGGGTGACGCACCGCATGCCGCCAGCCACGCCTGGGCCGACGTGTACCTCGAAAACGGCGGCTGGGTCAGCATCGATGTCACCCATCGCAGCTTTGCATCGGAGCATTTGTGCCGGCTCGCTGTCGGTCGCGACTACGCTTCGGCCGGCCCGGTGCGCGGCGTGCGTGTCGGCGGGGGCGACGAATCAATGGACGTGCGGGTTAACATCAGGCCGTTCTCGTCCTCGGCGCCCGAACACCAGATCGGACCGGCGCAACCATGACCTACTGCGTGGCGATGCGGCTCGATGACGGGCTGGTCTTCCTCAGCGACTCGCGCACCAACGCCGGGGTCGACCAGATTTCGACGTTCCGCAAGATGATGGTGTTCGAGCACCCCGGCGAACGCATGCTGGTTCTGATGTCGGCAGGCAACCTGGCGGTGACTCAGGCGGTGCGCCAGATCGTGTGTGAACGCGTCAGCCCCGGCGAGCCGAGTGTCTGGAATGCCAAGTCGATGTACCAGGCCGTGCGCATCCTCGGCGATGCGATCAGGGAAGTGCACAAGCGTGATGCCGCTTATCTGAAGGAGTTCGGCATCGAATTCAACGCCAATTTCATCCTCGGCGGGCAAATTCGCGGCGAAGGCCTCCGGCTGTTCCAGCTGTATTCAGCCGGCAACTTCATCGAGGCGACGAGCGAGAACCCGTACTTGCAGATCGGCGAGGCGAGATACGGCAAGCCGATCATCGATCGTGTGATCCAGCCGAACACTCCGCTCGACGAGGCGGCCAAGTGCGCGCTGATCTCGATGGACTCAACGCTGCGGTCCAACATCTCCGTGGGCCTGCCGCTCGATCTGCTGGTCTACGAGAACGAGAGCCTGCGCGTCACGAAATTCGTGCAGATCGACGGTTCGAACCAGTACATGAGCATGATCCGCAACACCTGGGGGGCGCGGCTCAAGCAGGTGTTTAGCGAGATCCCCGATCCGACGTGGCGAGACTCGACCGCTGCCCCCGGTGCGCCGCGCCTCGAAACCGACGTGTCGCAACCAGTGCGCGCGCCGCTGCCGCCATTTCTTTCCGGCGACGCGCAGCCGTCGCAGGTCCAGCTGGTGGCCGGCAGCGCCGCTGGTCGCGCGCTGGAATAGTCGGACTACTGCGCGACCCAGCCGCCGTCGACGTTCCAGGCGACGCCGCGTACCTCGCTGGCTGCGGGCGAGCACATGAAGACGGCGACCTGTGCCAGCTGCTCGGCTGTTGCGAAATGCATTGACGGCTGCTTTTCGCCGAGCAGCGCCTGCTTCGCGGCGTCCTCGCTGATCTTGTCGCGTGTCGCGCGCGCTTCGACCTGCTTCTGCACCAGTGGCGTGAGCACCCAGCCGGGGCAGATCGCGTTGCACGTGATGCCGGTCGTGGCGGTCTCGAGGGCGACGGTCTTCGTCAAACCGACGATGCCGTGTTTCGCGGCGACATAGGCTGACTTTTCGGCCGAGGCGACCAGGCCATGCACCGAGGCGATGTTGATGATGCGGCCCCAGTTGGCCTGCCGCATCTTCGGCAATGCGAGGCGGGTCGTGTGGAAGGCCGAAGTCAGGTTGATGGCGATGATGGCGTCCCAGCGTTCGGGCGGGAAGCTTTCGACAGGGGCGGTGTGCTGGATCCCGGCGTTGTTGACGAGGATGTCGATGCGCCCGAATTCGTCCTCGGCCGCACGGACCATCTGTTCGATCTCACCGGGCTTGCTCATGTCGGCGCCGTGGTACAGCGTTCGCACGCCGCGCCGCCGCAGGTCGCTCTCGGCGTCACGGATCGCGGCCGGTTCGCCGAAGCCGTTGACGACGATGTGGGCGCCCTGGTCCGCGAGCGCCTGTGCCATTGCCATTCCGATGCCGCTGGTGGAACCCGTCACCAGCGCAGTCTTGCCTTTCAGCATGGTGATCTCCTCTTAGTTTGATTCCAGTATGCCACCGCCCGCTGACTACAATCCGCCGCTTTCGTGACGCGAGACCGAGAGGCAGCATTGAACCCAACGACCGAGCCGCGCCAGCGGCGTGTGCAGTGCCTGAGCCCGGCCGGCTTCCACAGCATCGTGTACGCGGAGTGGGGCGACCCCGCCAATGAGAACGTTTTGATCTGCGCGCATGGTCTGACGCGGATGGGACGCGACTTCGACCGGCTCGCCAGCGCGATGTGCGACCGCTACCGTGTCGTGTGCCCGGACATGGTCGGGCGCGGCCTCAGTGACCGGCTGCGAGATCCGGCCTATTACGTGATCCCGCAATACGTTGCCGACATGGTGAGCCTGATCGCGCGGCTCGACGTCGAGCGCCTCGATTGGGTCGGCACATCGATGGGCGGCCTGATCGGAATCGCGCTCGCCGGCCAGGCCGAGTCGCCGATCCGCCAGCTGGTCATCAACGACGTCGGACCTCGCCTCGGTCCGGTCGCGCTCGCTCGCATCGCAGGTTATGTCGGGCAGCCCGTGTCGTTTGCAAGTCTGGACGAGGCCATCGAGTACCAGTCGGTCACGGCCGCACCGTTCGGCCTAAGGTCGCGTGACGACTGGCGCGAACTGATCGAACCGACGCTGCGGCGTGACGGCGATCGCTGGGTGTTTCGCTATGACCCGGCGATCTCGTTGCCGTTCAAGAGCACGACGCCGCAGTCCGCCGCCGCGGCAGAGGCGGCCACATGGAGGCTTTACGACAGCATCAAGGCGCGGACGCTGATCGTGCGCGGCGCCGAGTCGGATCTACTCACGCCCGAGACCGCGGCCGAAATGGCGGGTCGCGGCCCACGTCCCGAAGTCGCGGAAGTGCCCGGGGTCGGACATGCCCCGACCTTCATGCTGCCCAACGAAATCGCGCTGGCGCGCGACTTCTTGCTTGGCGGCGCCCGCTAAAAGATCCCGGCCGCAATGCCGGCGGCGAGTGCCGTGCCGAGGTCGCGCGCAGTCTGCAGGTAGGCCGGCGGGACGATCTTCGGCGCGAGGATCTCTGCGGGCGTCTGCGCACCATTGCGGACCACCAAAGGTGGCGCGACTTCGCGCAGCCTGAGTCCGGTCGCGATCCGTTGCAGCTGGCGGGCCGCACCGGCGCCGTCGGTTCCGGCGGCAACAATCGCGGCATACGGCCTGCCGTTCACACGCTCCAGCACGGCGTAATAGACGCGGTCGAAGAAGTCCTTCATCAGGCCGGCCATCGTCGCGAGGTTCTCCGGCGTCGCGAAGAGGTAACCATCAGCCGCGAGCAGGTCGATGGACTCGGCGTCGCGGGCGCGGCACACGCGCACTTCAATGTCATGTTGCGTCTTCGCTCCCGCGGCGGCGGCGAGCGCGAGTTGTTCGGCGGCGCCCGTCATCGAGTGATAGACGACGAGCAGAGACTTCATCGGCGCAGCGGATCCTGCCGGAAGAAGCGAGTCAGCAAGTCGTACCACGGCGGGAAAGCTGCCTGCAGCCGGGCGGGTTCGACAAAGAAGGCTTCCGACGACACGGCGAAGAATTCTCCGGGATCCTGAGCCGCGTAAGCGTCGAGCGGCAGGTGCGCGTAGTAGTGATCGGCGGCGGCCGATTCGGGATCGAGGTCGGACGGCAGCTCGTTCTCGACCAGTTCGAGCTCGGCGACGAAACTCTGATAGACATCCGTCAGCACGGAATGCCAGGTTGCGGCCTGCAGTTGCGGATGCAGACGCGGCGCGAAGGCCGGGACGCCGTCGGCCTCGCCGTTCAGCAGGTCGAGTTTGTGCGTGAACTCGTGAATCACGACCGAGTACGCGCCGCCCGACTCGGATCGTTCCCTCATCGCGTCATCCCAGGACAGCAGCACCGGACCACCGTCCCACGCCTCGCCGGCAATCGGCTCGGTGTATTCGTGCACGACGCCGGACTCGTCGGTGATGCGGCGGGGAACGAGAAACTCGCCCGGATAAACGACGATGCCGCGCCAGCCGCGGTACCAATCCAGTCCCAGTTCGAGGACGGGCAGGCACGCCTGGGCGGCGATGTTCAGCTGGATCTCTGCTGTCAGCTGCAGCCCGGCTGCGCCCGACATTTGTTTGTCCGCAAGAAAGCGACCCGCGAGTTCGCGCAGCCGCTCGCGTTCGTCTGCGCTGAGGCGCGCAAGAAACGGCAGCGTGGTCAGCGCCGCTACCCACTGCGCATCCGGCACGGTAACCGGGGTCTTCTGCCCGCGCCCGAAAAGGCTTCTCAGCATGCGCCGATTGTGCCGCAACGATTCACCGCGTCGCGGCGGGATAATTGCGAAATGACGGCTGATCGCTTCGACCCCGAGCGCCTGACGTCGGCGGAGGGTGCCGCACGCTCCTTCGACGTCGAGGACACGCGCGCGCTGGTGCGGCCGCTGTACGAAGGCAAAGCGCTGCGCACTGGTGAATCATTTGCGGCACACGCGGACGGCATCGCGGCCATCGTTAGGACGATGCGGCCGGATCCCGACCTTCTTGTGGCAGCTCAGCTTTTTGGTGTCCATGACGTGCTGCGCGACCCGGACGACTGGCTGCGCTCTCGGTTCGGGCCGGTGGTCGCGCAACTGGTCTCGGATCTGCGGCAGCTGATGCGGCTTTCCGAACTAACGCGGGCGCGCGAGGAAGCCAAGGGAAGGAGCCACGCGGAAGACCAGCCGGAGGCACTGCGACGGATGCTGCTGGCGATGACCAACGACCTGCGGGTCGTGCTGTTGCGGCTCGCGTCGAGATTGCAGACCCTGCGCTTCTACGCAGTCAACAGGAGGCCAGGCGCCGAACCATTCGCGCGCGAGACGCTGGATCTGTACGCGCCGCTGGCCAACAGGCTCGGCATCTGGCAGCTGAAGTGGGAACTCGAGGACCTGTCATTCCGTTTCCTTGATCCGGAAACCTACAAGTCGGTGGCGCGCATGCTCGACGAGCGCCGCGTCGAGCGCGAGTCTTTCATCGACGCAGCGCTATCGCGGCTGCGGCACATGGTCGACGATGCGGGCCTGCGTGCCGATATCAGCGGTCGCCCGAAGCACATCTACAGCATCTGGAACAAGATGCACGCTAAGGGGCTCGCCTTCGAAGAGGTCTACGACGTGCGCGGGCTGCGCGTGATCGTCGACGAGGTGGCGCAGTGCTACCAGGTCCTCTCGATGGTGCATTCGGCCTGGACGCCGGTCGAGCGCGAGTTCGACGACTACATTGCGCGCCCGAAGCCGAACGGCTACCAGTCATTGCATACCGTGGTGCGCGATGACGCCGGCCGCACACTCGAAGTGCAGATCCGCACGCGACGCATGCACGAGCACGCCGAACTCGGCGTCGCTGCGCATTGGCGCTACAAAGAGGGCGGACGAGGTCGCGAAGATGACGAACAGCGCGTCGCATGGCTGCGCCAACTGCTGGCGTGGCGGGCGGAAGTCGACGCGCCACCGGCCAGCGGACCGGCGCGAGATGAGCGCATCTACGTGCTGACGCCCCAAGCGCGCGTGATCGAACTTCCGGCCGGTGGAACGCCGATCGATTTCGCCTACCACATCCATTCCGAACTGGGCCATCGCTGCCGCGGTGCGCGAGTCAATGGCGCGATCGTGCCGCTCAATACGCCGCTTGCCAGCGGCCAGACCGTCGAGATCGTTGCAGCCAAGACCGGCGGACCGAGCCGCGACTGGCTGAATCCGGAGCTCGGCTACCTGCACAGCGCGCGCTCGCGAGCCAAGGTCCGGCAGTGGTTCAACGCGCTCGAGTTCGAGCAGTCGGTGACGGCTGGCCGCGAGATCGTCGAGAAGGAACTGCAGCGACTCGGAAAGACTGCGGTCAAGCTGGACGACCTGGCGCGACGCCTCGGTTTCGACACGGTCGATGATCTCTGCGCGGCCGCAACCAAGGAGGAATTCAGCCTGCGTTCGATCGAGCAGGCATTGGTGCCGACTCCGGCGGTCGATGAAGCGCTGTCAGCATTGGTTGGAAAGCCGCGCGAGGCGCCGGCCGGTCGCGGCAAGGTGCTCGTCGTCGGTGTCGATTCGCTGCTGACCCAGCTGGCACGCTGCTGCCGCCCGGCGCCGCCGGACGAGATCGGCGGCTACGTGACGCGGGGCCGCGGAGTGTCAATCCACCGCGCGGGCTGCTCCAATCTGCTGGCGCTCGTGCGCAGGCAGCCCGAGCGCGTCGTTGAGGTCGCGTGGGGTCGGCAGCCCGATGCGGTCTACCCGGTCGAAATCTTCGTCGTCGCGCAGGATCGACCCGGTCTGCTGCGCGACATCTCCGAAGTGTTTGCGCGCGAGAAGCTGAATGTGATCGGCGTAGCGACCCAGAGCCAGCGCGGCGACGCGCACATGGGATTCACCGTCGAAGTCGGAAGTGCGGCCGACATCGCGCGTGTCAGTACGCTGCTGCGCGAGGTGTCTGGCGTGATTGCGGTACGGCGCCGTTAAACGGTGCGGGACGACCGTCACCCTGGCGGTGACGCCTTCTCGGCCGCATCGCCCTGCGCGGCGAGCAGCTCGAAGTGGCGCGCATAGCGCGAGTGCAGGTTGGCCAGTGACAACCACACGAGGAAGTCCGCGGTATTGAAGTCGGGGTCCCAGGCTGGCTCGCCGCAGATGCGGGCGCCGATCCGCAGGTAGCCTTTCAGCAGCGGTGGCATCTCGCTCGTCGAGGCTGGTTCGATGCGTTCGAACGGAAAGGGCAAGTGCGGGAACACCCGGTATTCGGGATCAGTCAGGTACTTCTGCAGTTCGATCCGGATACGCGCAGCGGCATGGCCGCCATCGCCAAGCGGCACGCTGGCGCACCCGATCAGGTGGCTGTAAGTACCGGACTTCATGTAGTGCGCCATGCCGGCCCACAGCAGCAGGATCGTGCTTCCGGAGCGGTAGTCGCGATGCACGCAGGACCGTCCCACTTCGACCATCCGCGGCGCGATGTGGTGCAGTCGCGACAGATCGAACTCGCCCTGGGAATACAACCGTCCCAACTCCCGGGCGCGGTGCGGTGCCAGGATGCGGTAAGTCCCGACGACGCGCAGCGTGTCGAGGTCGCGAACGATCAAGTGATCACAGTAGGGATCGAAGTCATCCGAGTCGATTCCGGTGTCGGCGTCTCCGACCTTCGCCCCCATTTCTTCTGCGAAGACTTCATAGCGCAGGCGCTGAGCGTCCTCGAGGTCGGCCGGCGAGTGGGCCAGCGCAACGCTCAGGCGGGGTTCGCCGGGACCCGCATTGGGGGCCGCCACGCCCGAGGGGCTGTCCGATCGTGCCATGGATGTTCGTATGAGGGAGTTCGGCTGCGCAGGCTACGCCTCCTCCATGTAACCGGCGTGAGTCCTGTTCTGACCTCGATACATGTTGCGTAACCGAGCGTGTGGTGTCAATCGGGTTCCCACGTTCGCGCAGAGAGACGATGTCGCCGCGCTGATATACTTTTGCCTCTTCAGGCGCGTAGCTCAGCTGGTTAGAGCACCACCTTGACATGGTGGGGGTCGTTGGTTCGAGTCCAATCGCGCCTACCATCAGGCTCGAGACTCAAAGGACGCGGAGAAATGCTTCGAACTCGATTCACGGACGGTTGATTACGGGACGAGTGCGCCTTTGCAAGGAAAGTGCGGCTCGCCCGCACTTTTTTTTGCCTGGAGATTTCAATGATCTCGATTCAATTGCCTGACGGTTCAAAGCGGTCGTTTGACGCGCCGGTGCGTGTCGCCGACGTGGCCGCTGCCATCGGCCCCGGCTTGGCGAGAGCCGCTCTCGCCGGGCGGGTCGACGGCAGGCTGGTCGACACGTCGTTTCTTGTCGATCGCAACGCGGATGTCGCAATCGTCACGGATCGCGATGCCGACGGCCTCGAGGTGCTGCGCCATTCGACGGCGCACCTGCTCGCCTATGCGGTGAAAGAGCTGTTTCCCGAGGCGCAGGTGACGATCGGCCCGGTGATCGATAACGGTTTTTACTACGACTTCTCTTTTCCGCGAGGCTTCACGCCCGACGATCTCGCAGCGATCGAGACGAAAATGGCGGAGCTTGCGCGCAAGGACGAGCCCGTGGTGCGCGAGGTCTGGAAGCGCGACGACGCAGTGAAGTTCTTCGAATCGATCGGCGAGAAGTACAAGGCCGAGATCATCGCGTCGATCCCGGCCAACGAGGACATTTCACTCTACCGCGAAGGCAATTTCATCGACCTGTGCCGCGGTCCGCATGTGCCGTCGACCGGCAAGCTGAAAATCTTCAAGCTGATGAAAGTCGCCGGCGCGTACTGGCGGGGTGACAGCGCCAATGAGCAGCTGCAGCGCATCTACGGCACCGCGTGGGCAAGGAAGGAAGAGCAGGACGCCTATTTGAAGATGCTGGAAGAGGCGGAGCGCCGCGACCACCGCAAGCTCGGCCGGGAACTGGATCTCTTTCACTTCCAGGAAGAGGCCCCAGGCCTCATTTTCTGGCACCCGAAGGGCTGGGCGATCTGGCAGGCGGTCGAGCAGTACATGCGCGGCGTCTATCGCGACAACGGCTACCAGGAGATCAAGGCGCCGCAGATTCTGGACCGCTCGCTGTGGGAGAAGTCCGGTCACTGGGAAAAGTACCGCGAGAACATGTTCACGACGGAGTCGGAGAACCGGTACTACGCGCTCAAGCCGATGAACTGCCCGGGTCACGTCCAGATTTATAACGCCAATCTGCACAGCTACCGCGAGCTGCCGTTGCGCTACGGCGAATTCGGCGCCTGCCATCGTAACGAGCCATCGGGTGCGCTGCATGGACTGATGCGAGTGCGGGGGTTCACGCAGGACGACGGCCACATCTTCTGTACCGAGGAGCAGATCCTGGACGAATGCGTCGCCTACACGACGCTGCTACAGAAGGTCTATCGCGACTTCGGTTTCGAGCACATCCTCTACAAGGTGTCGACGCGTCCGCCTCAACGCATCGGCTCGGATGAGAGCTGGGACAAGTCCGAGCACGCGCTGATGGAGTCGCTGAAACGCTCCGGCGTCGAGTTTTCGATCTGCCCCGGCGATGGCGCGTTCTATGGACCGAAGATCGAGTACGCGCTGAAGGATGCGATCGGCCGCGAGTGGCAATGCGGCACGATGCAGGTGGATTTCCAGATGCCGGCAAGGCTGGGCGCTGAGTATGTCGCCGAGGACAACAGTCGCAAGACCCCGGTGATGCTGCACCGAGCGATCATCGGCTCTATGGAGCGCTTCATCGGCATGCTGATCGAGAACTACGCTGGCGCGATGCCACCTTGGCTCGCGCCGGTGCAGGTCGCCATTGCTAACATCTCGGAAAGGCAGGTCGATTACGCCGAGACTGTTGCGCAAAGGCTGAAAAAACAAGGCTTTAGAGTTGACAGCGATTTGCGCAACGAAAAGATCACCTATAAAATCCGCCAGCTTAGCCTGCAGAAAATTCCCTACGTCCTCGTTGTCGGGGACAAGGAGAAGCAGGCAGGCTTGGATGAGATGCGGGTGGCCGTACGTGCCCGCGGCGGAGCCGACCTCGGCGTGATGCTGTTGTCGGCTTTCTCGCAGCGTCTTGCAGAAGACGTTGCCGAGCGCCGCAACGTGGGCGGTACGGCTTGATTATTTGGAAACCAGGAGAAGCCAACCATCGCTCAGGATCGCTCGCACCGGATCAACGGTGAAATCAGCGCCCCGGAAGTCCGCCTGACCGGAATCGAAGGCGAGGCACTCGGGGTCGTGAAGCTGGCCGAGGCATTCCGCCTCGCAGAAGAAGCCCAGGTTGATCTGGTCGAAATTGCTCCGACGGCTGAGCCGCCAGTCTGTCGACTGATGGACTACGGCAAGTTCAAGTACCAGGAGCAGAAGAAGGCGCACGAGGCCAAGCTCAAGCAGAAACAGGTAATCGTCAAGGAAGTGAAGTTCCGTCCACAAACGGACGAAAACGACTACCAGACCAAACTGCGCAACCTCACGCGCTTCCTCGAAGAAGGTGACAAAGCCAAGATCACGCTGCGCTTCCGCGGGCGTGAGATGGCGCACCAGGAATTCGGATACAAGCTGCTGGAGCGGGTGCGCGACGATCTGACGGTGCTGTCGCAAGTGGAGTCGATGCCGCGGCTGGAAGGCCGCCAAATGGTGATGATCCTGTCGCCAAAGAAGAAGAAGTAGTGAAGTTCCCGGGCGCGCGTGTCGCCCCGGGATCGCAGTAACAGCCGCCTTGGCGGCTCAACAAGTGGCGTCAGGCTCGAAGTCCCCGGCCGTATGCGGGGCGCCAACCGCCATAAATGAAAGGGACGGCCCACGATGCCGAAGATGAAGACGAAAAAGAGCGCGTCAAAGCGCTTCGAGATCCGCGCCAGCGGCTCGATCAAACGGGGACAGGCGTTCAAGCGCCATATCCTCACGAAGAAGACCACCAAGGCGAAGCGCCATCTTCGCGGCCCAGTGCAGATCGCCGATGCCGATGTGAAGTCGGTGCGGCGCATGATGCCGTACGCCTAGGGAGGACCGACATGCCTCGAGTCAAACGTGGTGTGACCGCCCGGGCGCGGCACAAGAAAGTTTTGGCCCAGGCGGCGGGGTTCACACGCCGCCGCAAAAATGTCTTCCGCGTCGCCAAGCAGGCGGTGATGAAGGCGGGTCAGTACGCGTATCGCGACCGCCGGACCAAAAAGCGCGTGTTTCGTTCGCTTTGGATCGCGCGCATCAATGCCGCGGTCCGTGAGCACGGCCTGACTTACAGCGCGTTCATTAACGGACTGGGCAAGGCCGAGATCGGCATCGATCGCAAGATCCTCGCCGACATGGCGGTGCTCGATAAGCCGGGGTTTGCGGCCGTCGTCGACAAGGTGAAGGCCACGCTCGCGGCCTGAGCGAGGAGAGCCCGGTCCGCCGACCGGCAGCATCGCGAACGGGGCCTCGTACATGGCCCCGTTTTTTTCGGGTTGTCACATGGAACTCGAACATCTTGTGAATGAGGCGCGCGCCGCGTTCGCTGCGGCCCGGCAGCCTGCGGCGCTGGAGAATGAAAAGGCCCGCTTCCTCGGCAAGTCAGGCGCGATCACCGAGCGACTGAAGGGCCTCGGCCGGCTCCCGCCCGAGCAGAAGCGTGAGCAGGGCGCCTCGATCAATCGCGCAAAGGAAGTGATCGAAGCTCTGCTCGAGGCGCGCCGGCGCGAGCTCGCCGCCGATCAGCTGAACGAGCGCCTCGCCGACGAGGCGATCGACGTCACGCTGCCGGGGCGGACTCGCAGCGGTGGCGGCATCCACCCGGTAATGCGCACCTGGATCCGCGTCGAGGAGATCTTCGGTTCGATCGGCTTCGACGTGGCCGATGGGCCGGAGATCGAGAACGATTGGTACAACTTCACAGCGCTGAACAATCCGGAGAATCATCCGGCCCGGTCGATGCAGGACACTTTTTATGTCGACGTGCAGGACGTCGACGGCCGGCCGCTACTGCTGCGCACTCATACCAGTCCGATGCAGGTGCGCTACGCACGCATGCACACGCCGCCGATCAAGGTAATAGCGCTCGGGCGGACCTATCGCGTCGACAGCGATGCGACACACTCGCCGATGTTCCATCAGGTCGAGGGCCTATGGATCGACGAGCTCGTGAGCTTCGCGGATCTGAAGGCGGTCTACACGGACTTCCTGCGCTGCTTCTTCGAGACCGACGATCTCGTCTTGCGTTTCCGACCGTCGTACTTTCCGTTCACCGAGCCTTCGGCTGAAATCGACATGATGTTTACCACCGGTCCGCGCAATGGCCGATGGCTCGAGATTTCCGGTGCCGGCCAGGTGCATCCGTCGGTCGTGCGCAACTTCGGGCTCGATCCCGAGCGCTACATTGGCTTCGCATTCGGCTCGGGACTGGAAAGACTGACGATGCTGCGCTACGGCGTCGACGACCTGCGCCTGTTCTTTGAAGGCGACCTGCGCTTCCTGCGACAGTTCGACTGAACATGGACATCTCTGAACTCTGGCTGCGCAGCTACGCCGATCCGGCGATCGATGGCGCCGAACTCGCCGACCGGCTGACGATGGCCGGCCTCGAAGTCGAGGAGCGGCGGCCGGTGGCGCCGCCGTTCAGCGGAGTCGTCGTGGCCGAAGTTCGATCTGTCGCGCGTCATCCGAACGCCGACAAGCTGACGATCTGCGAGGTCGATGCTGGCCAGGCGGCCTTGCTGCGGATCGTCTGCGGCGCGCCCAATGTCGAGCCGGGGATCCGCGTGCCTTGCGCTTTGCCCGGCGCGACGCTGCCCGGTGATGTCCACATCAAGGCAACGACGATGCGCGGTGTCGAGTCGCAGGGCATGCTGTGCTCGGCGCGCGAACTCGGACTGTCGGACGAGCACAGCGGACTGCTGCTGCTGCCGTCACAGGCCCCGATAGGCACCGATGTGCGGGCGACGCTTGCGCTCGACGATCACATTCTGACGATCAAGCTGACACCGAATCGCGCTGACTGCCTGAGCGTGGTCGGCGTCGCACGCGAAGTGGCCGCAGTCACCGGAGCGGCGCTGCGGGAGCCGCAGTTCGAGCCGGTA
>DATEZE010000286.1:0-5300 GCA_035255845.1 Burkholderiaceae bacterium
CCGACCCCGTGCGCGCATAACCTCAATATGAGACTCTATATTCTCTCGCGCCTCCTCGTCGATCACGGGACCCATGTCAGTCGCCAGCCGATCAGGCGTGCCGACCCGCCATTCGCGCATCGCGCCCTCAAGCATCGGCACGATGCGCTCGGCGATGTCGTCCTGGACACAGAGCACGCGCAGCGCCGAGCAGCGCTGCCCCGCGCTGTCGAACGCCGACGCCATCACGTCCGCCACGACCTGCTCCGGCAGCGCGGAGGAGTCGACGACCATCGCGTTCTGCCCGCCGGTTTCGGCGATCAGCGGAATCGGACGCCCGCGCTCGTCGAGTCGTCCTGCAAGGCTCCGCTGCAGCAGTCGCGCGACGTCGGTCGATCCGGTGAACATCACGCCGCGCACGCGCGCGTCGGCAACAAGGCGGGCACCGACCACTTCGCCACGGCCGGGGAGAAACTGCAGCGCGTCCGCGGGCACGCCGGCCGCATGCAGAAGGGCAACCGCCCGGGCCGCGATCAGCGGAGTCTGCTCGGCGGGCTTGGCGAGCACGCTGTTGCCCGCCGCGAGTGCCGCGGCCACCTGTCCAGTGAAGATGGCCAGCGGAAAATTCCACGGGCTGATGCAGACGATTGGCCCCAACGGCGCGTGGTCCGACCCTACGAGTTCAGCACGCGCCTGCGCCGCGTAGTAGCGCAGGAAGTCGACGGCTTCGCGCACCTCGCCGACGCTGTTGGCGCAGGTCTTCCCGGCCTCGCGCACGATGAGCCCGATCAGCGACGGCATCTGCGACTCCAGCGCGTCGGCCGCACGCTCCAGGACCACGGCACGTTGCGTCGCGGGAACGCGGCTCCAGCGCTTCGTACCATCGATTGCGGCGACCATTGCCGCGTCGACATCGGCGGCGTTCGCCTCGACGACCGTGCCGACGCGATCGCGCCGGTCGGCAGGATTGCAGACATCGAGCTGCGTCCGCTTCTCCGCAGCGGATGTGGCCGCGAGTACGGGCTCGGCACACCATGCGCGCGTCGCGCTCGCCTGCAGCGCGGTCGTCAGCAGCTCCAGCTGCTCCTCATTCGCCAAGTCGAGGCCCAGCGAATTGCGCCGCGCGGCGCCGAACAGCTGCGGCGGCAGCGTGATCGCCGGATGCGGCAGGCCCAGCTTGCCGTCGGCACGCGCCTGTTGCTCAACGACCGCGACCGGATCAGCGACCAGTTCGTCGATCGGCACCGCCTCGTTGGCGATGCGGTTAACGAACGAACTGTTCGAGCCGTTTTCGAGCAGCCGGCGCACCAGGTACGCGAGCAGCGTTTCGTGCGTGCCAACCGGTGCATAGATCCGGCACGGTCGTGCCAGTCCGCCTACGTCGCGCGCGACGACCTGCTCGTACAGCGGCTCGCCCATGCCGTGCAGGCACTGGAACTCGTACTGACCGATGCGAAACTCTGGCCCCGCCATTTGGTAAATCGCAGCCAGCGTGTGCGCGTTGTGCGTTGCGAACTGTGGGTAGACGGCGTCGGGTGCCGCCAGCAGCCTGCGCGCAGAGGCGAGGTAGGCGACGTCTGAATGCACCTTACGCGTGAAGACCGGGAAGTCCTCGAGCCCATCGATCTGGGCGCGCTTGATCTCGGCATCCCAGTAGGCCCCCTTGACCAGCCGCACCATGATCCGGTGCCGCGACCGGCGCGCGAGATCGATCACGAAGTCGACCACCGCGGGGACGCGCTTCATGTAGGCCTGTACGACGAAGCCGATACCGTTCCAGCCGGCCAGTTGCGGCTCGTGGCACAAGCTCTCCAGCAGATCGAGCGAGATCTCCAGGCGGTCCGCTTCCTCGGCGTCGATATTCAGGCCGATGTCATAGCGCCGCGCCAGCTGCGTCAGCTGCAGCAGGCGCGGATACAGCTCGGTCGTGACGCGCACGCGCTGGGCGCGGCTATAGCGCGGATGAAGGGCCGAGAGCTTGATGGATATCCCCGGGCCGTCATACAGACCGCGACCGGCTGCAGCCTTGCCGATCGCATGGATCGCTTCCTCGTAGGCAGCGAAGTAGCGCTGCGAATCCTCGGCGGTGACCGCAGCCTCGCCGAGCATGTCGTAGGAATACGTGAAACCTTCGGCTTCCCGGCGGCGCGCGTGCGCCAGCGCCGCGCTGATCGTCTCGCCGGTGACGAATTGCTCGCCCATCACGCGCATCGCCATGTCGACACCGCGACGGATCAGCGGCTCGCCGCTGCGCGCAACGATGCGGGTGAGCGCACTCGCCAGCCCGCGCTCGGTGTGCGTAGACACGAGCTTGCCCGTCAGCAGCAGGCCCCAGGTGGCGGCATTGACGAACAGCGATCGACTGCGACCGACGTGCGATTCCCAATCCGCATCGCCGATCTTGTCGCGGATCAGCGCGTCGCGCGTGGCCGTATCGGGGATGCGCAGCAGCGCCTCCGCGAGACACATCAGCGCGACACCTTCCTGCGACGACAGCGAGAATTCCTGCATCAGGCCCTGCACGAGCCCTTCGCGCCCGACGCCGACCTTGCGCGTGCGCAGCCGGCTCGCCAAAGTACTCGCCAGCGCATGCGCGGCCGCCGCTTCACGCTCCGACAGCCGCGCCGCATCGATCAGCGCGGCAACGCACTCCGGCTCGGGCCGACGCGTCGCAGCCGTGATCGCCGCGCGCAGAGGCGACTGCGTCTGTGCACCGGCAAAATCCTCGAAAGGCTGCGGCTTAGGCGCGTTCAATTTCGGAACTACGTTTGATTCGTGTCGACGTGCCGAACTACTCGATCGGATACTAGGCGACCCCAGCGACCCGACCCGCCGGCCCGGCCGCTTTTCTGACCTGATATGAGCAGGCGGATGGGGCCTGCTTTTGGCGACCCCGGGGGAGAGCGGGTCTTTAACAGACGCCTTCCATGAGCACTCACTTCCACCGCTGCCCGCACGGACCGGTAGGGGCACCGAATCCGTACAAGAGGCTCGACTGGAACGAGACACCGGTCGCATCACGCGCTTGGGGGGTCGTGTGGACAAGTCATGTCACCATAGGCGCAGCCCCGTACGATCCTCGCCGTGCGAACCAAATCCAATCCGCAATCCTGATGCGCTCCGCTGTTGTTCTACCGGCTGCCCGGAGCTTTCGTCCGGCGGCCTTTCGCTTCCGCCCGATCCAGCCCCCCGCTGAAGCGGCGTTTCCGCTGCACGTTTCGGTGGGTCCTTTTCGCGTGGCTATCGTCCACGCGCCGCGTGAGCGGATGCGTGCGCGCCGCCGGCTGATGGAATATGAGCTCAGCCAGGGCATCGTCTGGTTGCACGAATCGCTGACCGGCGAGCGACTCGCCTACCAGTTTCTGAACGCGATCGTGCGCCTGATCCACAAGGCGGCCGGGTGCCAGACCGGATGCATCGAGGAGGCGTTCACCCAGAGCTTGGCTGCCGGACTCGTGTCGTTCGCCCAACAGAATCACGACGTGTGGATCTGGTTCAATCGCTTGCTCGCAACGGCGGTCAAGCCCGGCGCCCGTTTCGAATCCGCTGCGTCCGGCAAACACCGCTCGCCGCTGCACGTTCCAAAGGCTGTGTTGGTCGGCCACCGCGTCGCGCGCTTCGCGCCGCTGAGCCATCGGATCGCCACGCGCCACAGCGTCGACGGCTACTTCAGCTCGACCAAGAATGGACATCTGGTCGAGCTCTACGAGTGCCTGCATGGTCCGCAGCGAGCCGTGGTGTTCGTTCACGAAGTCACCCACGCAATTCATGCGGACGCGCGGCTGCGCGTGCGCGACACGCGCGAGCGATTCATCGCAACGCAGGTTGCCGGCTGGCTGCAGTTCGTGCGGCGCAATCCGAGCGCGTGGATGTGGCTGCTGGCGACGATCCGCGAGCAGGCCAACTTCGAGCCCCTTGCGCTGCTGACTTAAGGGCCGCGGCAGGCGCGCTGCGCCGGCGCAGGCAGGCACCGAGTTACGAGCAGCATCTAGCCCGTCGGCACGCAGGCGCGGTCAGCCGCGACGCCCCGGCCGTCGCTGTGATCCGCTCAATTCTCCGCCGCTTCCTCGTGAGCAACGCGCGAGCGTAACCAATCTACTTCTTGCCGCCTGCCTTGAAATCCGGGCTTGAATGATCGTTCGCCTGTCCCGGCTTGGGGTCAGGCGAATCGTTCTTCGGCGCATTGGGAGGGGGCATCGGCGGCGGCGCAGGCGTCGCCGGTGGAGCGTCCTGCGCGGTCTGCGCTGACGGCGCTGCGGTCGGCACCGGAGGAGGAGTGTTGTCGGGCTTATTACAGCCGGAGGCAAAAATCAGTGCGCTTGAGGTCGCAAGGATGGAAATGAATCGCTTCATTGCATCTCCCAGATCGTGAGCGATAAAAGCAGCCAGAACAATGTGCCGACCGATTAACCCGCTACCAACGTCGCCCACGATGCCGACGACCGAGCTTTCAGCACCCCCGCGATTGAGCAACTAACTTGCCCGCCGCGTGAATGGGCAACGCGCCACAACCACGCAGAGGCTCTGTCCGATATTCACACTGCGAGTGAAGAATCGTCCGGCGCTAACGATCGAGCAGTCTCCTACAGTCTTCTCAGAGCCTGGGGGCTGGAACCGCTGGCCGCCTCGACCCGACTGGATACTGGGAGATTCAAATGAGCAGAGTTCGGATGTTCTCACTGTCACTAGCTGTAGTTCTGGCCGGACCTGTACACGCCCAAATGTGTTCGGGCGGCAACGATGGTGGTATCGACGCCACCGGCAATGAGTGCAATTGGCCCAGCGAGGTCGCCGCCCTCATTACCGGTCCAGCGACCAGTCCGCCGGCGCAAGTCATCGAACTGGGCCGCGTGCTGGCCTCGGCGAAGCGGCCTGCGATTCGTCTGACGCAGGTGTCGGGTCAAAAATCTACGCCGCCAGCAATGGCGGCACCGGCAAGCAAGAAAGATCGGGCCGTATCTGCGAAAACCGCAAGGGCCGAGATCGGGTCGGAAGCTTTCTGCTCGGGCGGCGCGAGCGGCGGAATGGACGTCAACGGCGATGAGTGTGGGGAATCTTGGCCCGCGGAACTGAGTGTGATTGCCCAGCACCAATAACTTCACCCACACGCCGCCGGCGAGCGCTCGCTACATGGCATGCAGCGTGATAACGAACAGCAGAAATCGATACCCGACAAGGACGCAGGTCGGGCAGGTCCAGCGCGGCGCATGCAGCATCGCCAATCCTCCATGGGGTCCGCGCCAACGGCGGCCCGCCCACGAGTGTGCGCTTCGCGACAAACCGAGCAAAAAGCGAAAAAAGGCCGGCGCCTTCAGCGTCCG
>DATEZE010000287.1:0-5146 GCA_035255845.1 Burkholderiaceae bacterium
GCGATGTCACGCGCGAGTTCCGCACGACGCTCGGCGGTCGGCTGCTCGGCAAGCAATTCCACACCCATGCGGATCCGCGCCAGTGGTGAGCGCAATTCGTGGGAAGCATTGGCCAGCAGGCCCTTGTGTGCCTCGACCAGGCGTTCGATCCGCCCCGCGGCATCGTTGAAACTGGTTGCGAGGTCGGCGACTTCGTCCTTGCCTTCAACGGCGACGCGCGTGCCAAGATTGCCGGCACCCCACTCCGTGACTCCGCGCTGCAGACGTTCGAGGCGGCGCGTCAGACGACGCACGACCGGGTAGGCCCCGACGCCGATGCCGAGCGCGAGCAGCGCGAATGTGAGAACCGGACCCGGTGGCGGCGGCCGTCCGGGGCGACGAATCAGCAGTGTGCGGCCGTCGGCCAGCGCGAGCCGGATCGCCGGTCCGCGAGGCGTCATCACATGATGCTCGGCCTCGGGGTCGCGCTCTCCGATCACGATCAGATCGTCGCTGGTACGGGCGATATCGGCGCCACCGGGCCCGCGCAGAGCGAAGTCCGCGCCGAGCCGGCGATGCCAGTGCTCGAGCGCGGCCTGCTGCTCTTCGGGCGACGCCGAGGCAGGGGGCAACAGTTCGCCGGCGATCTCGGCAAAGCCGGTGATGTTCGGCGGAAGGGGGCGTTCGCCGATCAGACGCCACGTCGTCACCGCGAGCACCGCGAACAGCCCGACGGTCACGAGAATGGCGAACCAGATGCGCCAGTAGAGCCGATGGACGCGATGGGCGTGGAGCGGCAACGCGCCCTCAGCGCGGCGGACACTCACGAAGCGTCCTGAGAGCGTGCGAAGACGTAACCCGCGCCGCGCACGGTGATGATCCGTTTCGGGTGACGCGGATCATCTTCGACCGCCGCCCGGATGCGCGCGATATGCACATCGATCGAACGATCAAAGGTCTCGAGCGCCTCGCCGCGAACCAGATCCATTAACTGCTCGCGACTGAGCACGCGCCCGGCGCGCTCTGCCAGCGCAACCAGCAGGTCGAACTGGTGCGAGGTCAGTGGGCGCGCCTGACCGTCGACCCGCACCGCGCGTGCCGCACGATCGACTTCGAGTCGGCCAAATCGCAGCGAGTCGGCAGCCGGCGCGCCACTGGCGCGACGCAGCAGCGCCTTCACGCGGGCCAACAGTTCGCGCGGCTCGAACGGCTTCGGGAGGTAATCGTCGGCGCCGATTTCCAGACCGATCACCCGATCGATCGGATCACCCTTCGCTGTCAGCATCAGAACCGGGATGCCGACACCTTCCGCGCGCAACCTTCGGCATACGTCGAGGCCATCACCGTCCGGAAGCATAAGGTCGAGGATCAGTAGATCGGCGGGGCGCGCCCGCAAGGCGGCAATGCCGCTCGCAACGTCGCCGGCCACATCGACACCGTAGCCGGAGGCGGCGAGGTAGTCGCGCACCATTGCGGCGAGCCGCGCGTCGTCGTCGATCATTAGCAGCCGCTGCATCCGGCAAATTTACTGCATGCGATGGAGAGCCGCGGCCGCCGGATGGAATACCGGGAGGCGGAGGGGGTTGCCGGATCCGGAGGCTCCGGAGCCGCGGCGTGGAGAAGTGAGCGAGTTCTAGTTCTGCGGCGGCGTCCGCTTTTGCCAACGCTCTGCCACCTTCGCGCGCTGCTCGGGGGTCAGCACCTCGGCGCTGTCGATCATCGCCTGCAGCAGCCGGCGCGAGGTCGAATCGCCGAGCTGCATCTGCTCGACGCGCAGCTTCTCGAGCTGTGCGCGGTCGACCGTCGATGCAGTCAGCAGTTGCATCGACTGCCGGCGCGCCTGCATATGCAGTTTGCGGCTGGCCTGCAGGTCGTTGGCGGCCGCTTTCATGATCGTGGCGATGCGGTCGCGCTGCTCGACAGTTGCGTCGACATCGGCCAGAGCAAAGGCCACCATCGCCTCAATGCGCCGCGCCTGTGCGGCCGGGTCGATGTCGCCCATCCCGCCATGCCAGCCGCCAGGCCCATGGCCGAACATCATTGACTGCGCATACGCCCTGCGGTGCGCGAACGCGCCGCCGGCCGCGAGCGTGGCCAACCCCACGCCGAACAGAGTCCAGCGGCGGCCGCGCCGCGCAGTCGCTCCCTGCTCTTCGTTCATCTGCCTTCCTTTCGCCCTTCGTCGATGGAGGCACTGTAGGGTGGCGCCTTTGCTCGTCTGCGAGGCGCTTGTAAAGAACTGTAACCGTCTGCGCCGGATGAAACTGCGGACTACAGCGATCCGCGTCGTCAACGCGCCAGGTCATGGCCGCGGATCTGCTCTCTGAGAAAAGGCGGGCGGGTATCATTTTCGGGTCGCCAGACGTCACGCTGTACCTCGCCGATGAACGCCCCCGATTCGATCTCGCGCCGTTCCAACCTCGACGCGGCGCTGCTTGCCCGCACTTCGCCGCTGCCGATCTCCTCGTACTTCGATCCCGCCTGGTTCGAACGCGAGATCGTGCAGCTCTTCGATCGCGGGCCGAACTACGTCGGCAGCCGCATGATGGTGCCCGAGGTGGGCGACACGATGACCCTGCCGTGGACCGATCACGGCAAGGTGCTGGTTCATGGCCCCAACGGCGTGAATCTGCTCTCGAACACCTGCCGCCATCGGCAGGGGCTGATTCTGGAAGGCCGTGGTCACCATGAGAACCTCGTCTGTCCGGTGCATCGCTGGACCTACGATCTCGACGGACGGCTGCTCGGCGCGCCGGATTTCGACGTGACGCCAGAGTGTTCGCTGCCGAAGACGCCGCTCACCGAGTGGAACGGGCTGCTCTTTGCGGGACCGCGCGATGCGGCCGCGGATCTTGCCGACTTCGCGCTTGCCGCTGACTATGACTACTCGAACTATGTCTTCGACAAGGTCATCGTCGACGAATGCCCTTTTAACTGGAAGACCTTTCTCGAGATCTTCCTCGAGCTGTACCACGTCGAGGCCATGCATCCCGGCCTGCGGAAGTGGGTCGATGCCGGCAACTACGAATGGGGCTTCGGCGACCGCTGGAGCTACCAGATCCTTGGCATCAAGGACGGACTGCAGTCGCAGGTCTCGCCAAACTATCAGAGGTACCGGGACACCATCCTCGCCTATTCGGGCGGCGCATTGCCGAAGTACGGCACCGTCTGGTCGATCTTGTATCCGAACATCATGCTCGAGTGGTATCCGTGCAGCCTCGTCGTCAGCACGCTGATCCCACGCTCGCCGGACCGCACGACCAATATCGTTGAATTCTACTATCCGGAGGAAGTGCAGGCCTTCGAGCGTCAGATCGTCGAAGCGCACCAGGCAGCCTATGCGGAATCGGCGGCGGAAGATGCAGAAGTCTGCGGACGCCTGCATCGCGGCCGCCGCGCTCTTTGGCTGGCCGGAGAAGACGACGAGGGTCCGTACCACACCCCGCACGAAGACGGCATGATCCACATGCACGACTGGATCCGCCGCAACATGAGGCAGCGTCGCACACCCTAGCCGGCGATCGTAGTTCGCCGTCTCGACCGCGAGGCGTCGCGCTGAGCTGGAGCGCGAGGGCGCCGTCGAGGCCGGCGTGCTCTGCAATCACTCGCGAGCAGCGCCTCAGTCAGCCGCTGCGTCGGTTCGCGATCGCTGAAAGTCGCGACTCAGGATGCGTGTCCCTTCAAGAATGTCACTAGTTCAGCGTCCTCGGATGAGGCGTGTATTGCGAACCAGTTCATCAGGTCAGCGGCATAGCGCCGAACGGCACCGATGTCTCCGGCGTCGAACTTGCGGCGGATGTCGGAGACCGAGTCCAGCAGCTGCTCGTGCGCGCGCTTGTGGCGCGGATAATGCGAGTAGTTTTCCTGCAGCATGAACGACTCCTCGGTCGCGCAGTGACGTAGCAGATGTTCATGCAGCGCAAGCAGGTGCGCGCCGTAGTCGGCTTCGGCTGGATCGTTCAGTGCATCAAGGATGGCCTCGAACTCCCGGTGCAGGTCATCGATTGGCTTGAACCCGACCAGGATCCTGTTGTGCGTGACGACGGCGCTCATGGCGTGCCTCTGGGAGCCAATGGACGTTGACACAAGCTACGGCCTTGCGCCCGATGGCGGTTGATTCAACGCAAGAAGGCAGCGTCTGCCGCCAACAAAAGAAAAGGCCCGGACGCATCGTGGTGTGCCGGGCCTCGCGGCGACGGATCGCCGTGGGTGGCGGACCAAGCCGCCGTAGAACGCTATCTGTACACCATGACGGGAATCGACGAGTGCGTCAAGACTTTTTGCGTCTCGCTGCCGAGCAATACCGCACTCAGGCCGCGACGGCCATGCGAGGCCATGAAGATCACGTCGCAACCGTGGTTCTTCGCGGTTTCGATGATGGCCTCGAACGGTGAATACGATTTGGCCGCGACGGTTTCCACCGGCACGGATGCTCGCGCGGCTGCGTCGGCGACCTGGCCGAGGCGCGCCGCCGCGACTTTCATCACGCGCTGTTCATAGTCATCGAGGGTCTCGGGGCGGTACTCGGAAAGATTCGAGTACGAATACGGTTCGACCACGGTGACGCCGACCACACTAGCATTGAGCGTCTTCGCGAACTGCACTCCGCCGGCAATCGCCTTGGTGGACAGTTCGGAACCGTCAGTGGGCAGCAGAATTTTCTTGAACATCGGGGCTATCACTCCTTCACCTGATCGTAGGCGACAGTTGACGCCCGTCGTTGATGGCCGTCAAGGCGGCCCGGCCGGCGAAGAAGTCAGCGAACCGACCGCTGCGGAAGCCGCGACGAATCCCATCGTTGCCGTGACCACGACGCTCGAGCCGTACCCTGAGCAGGCCAGTCCGCCGCTTTCCGGCGGTGCGGCGCACGCGGGGGGACGAACCGGCTCGTCGGAATAGATCGCCGTGACTTCGAACTTGCGCGGTCGGCGCGCGTCGTTCTTCGGAAATCCGTAGTCGCGCCGCAGCCGCTGACGCACCTTCGCCAGCAATGGGTCGCCAGTGATCCGGGCCAGGTCGCCGCTGGCAATGCGCAGCGGATCGACGCGGCCACCGGCTGCGCCACAGCTGATCACTCGGATGTGGGCGGCGTGCGCAGTCGCGATCAGCGCCGCTTTGGCACCGACCTGGTCGATGCAATCCAGCACGATGTCGAATCCGGCGATCA
>DATEZE010000288.1:0-6613 GCA_035255845.1 Burkholderiaceae bacterium
GCTGGGCGCGCCCCTGGACTCAGGTGCCGCTGCAACACTGGGGACCGAGGGCAAAACTTCGGCCGCCGAAGCGGCGGCTGGCCGCGGCGGAATCGGCGTGGACGCCCCGCCCTGGGCAGTCAGTGCGGAACCGCGCGCCCAAACGGCCGCGAGCGCGATGAGCGCAGCGACCGCGACCGCGGCAGCCACGCCATGGGTGCGCCACGAGCGACGATCCGGGATCGCGCGCGCCGCCACGGGCGTGCCGGGAGTGGCGACGGTCGTCGGCGCGGCCGGCTTCGGCATCACCGCTATGCGTGCCGGCATGCCGGTGATCGTCGCTGAATTCGGCAGCGGCAGCTCACCCCGATTGCCCCATAAAAATGTCGTCAGCGCATTGCGAACCTGCGCCGCTGTGCTGAAGACACGGGACCCGCCAAGCTCGAGCGCCTGCTCCGCGATCTCGGCCAGATCGAGCGGCACGGTCGGGCGCAGCTGCAGGATCGGACTTTCGATCTTCTTTGCCGGCGATCGCAGGTTCTTCACATCGGGCCTGGACCCGGTGAGCAGCAGATACAACAGCGCACCCAGCGCACGAACATCCTTGCGCCGCGCTTCTCCCGCGAGCTCGTCGCCGAAGAACGGCAACATGCGGTCCGTGCCATGCAGTTCGAAGTCGCCGGTCATGCCGCTGTCGATCCAGCCGCCGAAACCCATGACTTTCGGCGTCCGCTCAGGCCCCTGCAGGTAAATGCGCGATGGCGACAGATGCCCGTGCGGAACAGCCTTCGAATGTGCGAATTCGACCGCATCTGCAACTCGGGCGACGATGTCTGCGGCCTGAAGGAATCCCGGCCGGTAGCCCTCGGCCAAAAGCTCTTCGAGCAGCTTGCCGTCGACTTTTTCAAGTGCGATGTAACCGATTTGGTTGACGTGGCCGGCGTCGAATACGGTGACGACGTGCGGATGATGCAGCCGTCCGGCCGCCTGGGCCTGGCGCATGAACGCCTGTTCAACCCGTTCGTGCGCGGCGCGATCGCCGCCTTGTGACGGATGTAGCTGCACCGACTTGACGATGAGCTCGCGCGCCAGCACCGGGTCGTACGCGAGATAGACGGTCGTATAGCGATCGCGTCGCAGTTCCCGCAATACGGAGTAGCGGCCGACCATTTTCACGTTCGGCGGCGCGGTCGGCGGCTTGGCGGTGGTTTGAGACATCAGCCTGCTGCGATCAGCAGGCAGCGCGAAAACTGGCGCGCACGGCCTGCGTCGGCGACCCGAGTGATGGCCCCACGAGGCTAGCGGATCAACGCAGAGCACTCAACCGGCGGAAAGGCGGAAAAGGGATGGATTCGGGCGCTTCCGTCGAGCGGTCACGATACCGCGTCTGCGGATTCGGCTAGAACCGGTGCTGCAGGGCGATCGACTCGCCTGATTTCAGTTCCACGCGCACCGAAAATGGCGGCGACGTGTTGTTGCGAATTTCAATCGTGTGCGCACCGGGCGGCAGCGAGAGTTGGGTCAGCGGCGGCGAGACGCCGCGTGCCGCGCCATCGACATACACCTCACCCCACGGAGCGACCGCCAGTGTCACGCTGCCGTCCCGCACTGGCACGGCCGCGACGACGTTTTCGTTGCGACGGCGAAACGATGTTCGCGCCTCCGCGGGCTTGGCTTCCTCGACCGAGGCACTGGAACCTTCGGCGGGCGCCTCGGCGACCGGCGGGGGCGGTGCCGGCAGCACCGGTTGCGGCGCCGCTTGGATCACTGGCGGTGGTGCGTGCTGCGGCTGCGGCCGCAGGGCCAGGTAGAGCAGCAGCACCGCCGCGACGACGCTCAGACTGCCGAGCAGCATTTTGAGCGGCACGCTCCGGTCTCTGTCTTCGGACGTGCTCGGCAGTCGTGCCGCGACAGTGATGTCTGAGACCGGCGCGCGCGATCCGTCGACGAAATCCGCCAATGCATTGCGGAAGTCCGCTGCCTTCTGGTAGCGCTGTCCCGGGTCCCGCTCCATCGCCTTGCGCACGACCGCCACCAGCGCCGGCGGAGTTTCGGGGCGCAGCTTGTCGACCGCCCGCGGATGCGCGGAGACGACCTGCTCGAGAGTCTCGTCGATCGTGCGGCCGTCGAAGGCGCGCCGGCCGGTCAGCAGTTCGTACAGGATCGTGCCGAGCGAGAAGATGTCGCTGCGCGCATCGAGCGGTTCGCCCTTGGCCTGCTCGGGCGACATGTAGTTTGGCGTCCCGACCAGGTGGCGCGTCGAATTGTCCTTGTCTTCGACCGCTACCGGCGCCAGAGCGGTGCCGAAATCGAGCAGCTTGGGTTTGAGATCGCGCGACAGAAAGATGTTCGACGGCTTGATGTCGCGGTGAACCAGGCCGCGCTTGTTCGCGTAATGAATCGCGTCGGCCAGCCGCATCATCATCGAGGCCGCCTGGCGCGGACTCATGCGGTTACCACCGGCCAGGTATTCGTGCAGATCCTGGCCGTGCAGCCGCTCCATCGCGATGTAGGCCAGCGTGTCGGTCTTGCCAGCGTCGTAGATCGTGACGATGCTCGGGTGGCTCATCGCCCCAGCCGACTTCGCCTCGCGCAGGAAATTCGCCTCGATTTGAGTGCGGAACTGGGCCTCGCGCGCAAGCGGGATGATCTTGATCGCCACCTCGCGGCCGAGGACCGGATCGTGGGCCGCCCACACAATGCCGTACGAGCCCCGGCCGATCTCGTTGAGGATTGTGAAGCGCCCGATCGTCTTCGGCACCGGAATAGAGAGGGTGCCCGGTGCGACCTGGGGCTCGGTGGCAGTGAGCGGCTCAGACATCGGGGCGGAATTATCGCACCCGAACGCGCCGGCGATCGGGCGAAATCGCCGATCTGAGTGCAGCAGAACCCCGAGGGGGCGTCGAGCCCGGCGCAAGGCCCCGCATTAGCGGGAGAAGACGATGCGTTCGTTGCGCAACAGCCGCGCCTGCAGCACCAGCGCGGTCGCGGTCAGAGCTAGCGCAATGGTCGACGGCACGATCAAGTCGGCCAGGCCCACCGCTTCGCCGCGCAAGGCACGCATCAGCACCGTCTGCTGCCCGAGCGCGGGTACGAGCAGCTGCCACGGAGCGTCGCGGATGGTGAGGAACAGCGGGAGGATCGGCACGAAATTCACCACCATCGTGATGTAGCTCGCATAAGTCTGGGCCTCCTTGTGGCTGCGGCCGTAAGTGGCCGCCAGCATGTTGAGCGCGGCCACCATCGCCGAAAACGGCAGCAGCAGCAGCAGGAACAGCAGCACCTCGGGAGCGCCGAACTGCATCAGCGCGGCGAGGTTTTCGCTGCGCACGAACTGCATCGCCACGCTGAAGCCCGCGAGCGTCAGCACGACCACCGCCGCCGAACACGTCGCGGCCACGCCCCATTTTCCCAACACGATCGAACGCGTCGACACCGGGTTCATCAGCAGCGGCTCGAGCGAACCGCGCTCGCGCTCGCCGGCGGTGACATCGATCGCAACGCTGATCGCACCGACGACGGCGCCAATCAGCGCCAGCCATGGCACGAGGAACAACAGCTGTGCACCGCGCGCGCGGCTGCCGGCAAGATTGATCTCCTCGATCTGAAGCGGCTGCAGCAGCTGCGGTGCGACACCCCTCGCCAGCAGCCGCTGCGACCCGAGTTCACGGTTGAAGCCCTGCAGCAGTGCCATGGTCGTGCGCACGGCCGCCTGCGCACGGCTCGCGCTTTCGTCGAAGACGACGTCGAGCCGTATCGATTCGCCGCTCGCAAGCCGGCGGTCGAAATCATCGGGGATCACGATGACCGCGTTTTGCAGCTGGCCGGAACGCAGCTGCTCGCGGTAGTCAGCAGGCGCCGCGCGCACCTGCGCACCGTTGCGCTCGAGGAAGTTGACCAACGTCGGCGCGGCCGCAAGATTGGCGACGATGATCTCGCGGCGCGCCGCGCTTTCCTCGGCGCTCGACACGAAGCTGGCGATCAACAGCAGCGACACGGGACCAGCGAGCAGCGAGCTCACCAGCACGACGATCCAGGTCCGGCGGTCGCGCAGCGCGTCCTTCAGTTCCTTGCGGAAGACGACCGTGGCGGCCCTCATGGCGCAGCCTCGGACGCCGCATCAGCGTAGGCCAGCGCGACGAAGGCATCTTCGAGCGTGGGCGCCGATGCGAGGGTGCGTAGCTCGGCGCTCGTTCCAGCGGCGACGCTGCGCCCACCGGACACGATCACGATGCGGTCGGCGAGCTGTTCGACCTCCGGCATGATGTGCGAGGACACGACGATGCACTTGCCCTGTGCCCGCAGGTGCGCGAGCAGGCGCCGCAGCGCGCGTGTCGACATCACGTCGAGCCCGCTGGTCGGTTCATCGAGCACCAGGTGCTGCGGATCATGGATCAGCGCGCGCGCCAGTGCGACCTTCATACGTTCGCCGGTGCTGAAACCGTCGGTGCGACGGTCGAGCAATGCGGTCATGTCGAGCAGATCCGACAGCAGTGTCAGCCGCTGATCGGCGAGCGGTCGCGCTATCCCGCGCAGGTCGCTGTAGTAGATGATGTTTTCGCGCGCTGTCAGGCGTGCGTACAGCCCGCGCGCGTCCGACAGCATGCCGATCGACGCGCGTACCGCGCGCGGGTCGCTCCTTACGTCAACGCCGCCGACGACGATGCGGCCGGCGTCCGGTTCGACCAGCGTGCCGATCATCCGCAGCGTCGTCGTCTTGCCGGCACCGTTGGGGCCCAGCAGCGCGGTGATCGCGCCGTCGGGCGCATCGAATCCGACGTCCACCACCGCGTTGATGCGCGTGCGCGCGCCGTGGATACGCGCCGAAAACGACTTCGCGAGCTGGCGCGCCTCGATCATCGCGGCACTGCCGGCGGTGAAACCTGCGTGGTTTCCACCGGTTCGAAGAATGACGGCGCCGGCAGCTTCTCCAGGCAGGACGGATCGAGCGCGTCGACGTCGGCGCCGCGCACGAACTGCGTGATCAGGCGCGGCGCGCAGGCCTGTGCGCTGACGCCGTGGCCAAGATGGGGTGCGATCAAATGGCGCGCGCGGCCGAGCCGCTCGGCCAGTGCCGTTCCATGGCGCGGTGGTGTCGCCGGGTCGAGCCCGCCGGACAGGATCAGCACCGGCACTTCGGACGGCGGCACTTGGTAGAACGCGTCCGGCACCGGGCGTGTCGAGACGTTGGCGCACGCTTCGGCATACTGATCGGCGAAGGTCGTGCCGAAGCGAGTCTGTGCGACGGCAGGGTCCCCACCGTGGCCCAGCAAAGGCATGTCCTCCGCACAAATGACGGCGAAGTGCATGCCGAGTGCGAGGTTCTCCTGCATCCGGCCCGTGACTGCCGCCGACAGCGTGACCAGCGGGCCGTAGTCGTCGCCTCCGGCGGCCGCCAATGCGTAGGGCAGCAGTGCCGCCAGGCTCGGCACATACAGCGGCACGCGCAGCAGCGAGGCAATCAGCGCGGTATCGACATGCAGTGGCTGCGGCCGCCCAGTCATCGGATCGTTCACGTTGATGTCGTAACCGGCGCGGGCGCGGCGCGCGAGCGTCTCGATGCGCGTTTCGAACTCCGGATAGCGGGATTTGCAGCGCGCATCAGCCCTGCACGCGACCACAAGGCGCGAGAGCGCCGTGTCGGCATCGATCGCAAACGCGAGCGGCAGCGCCATGTCGGGCGGTGCAGCCCCGTCGAGCACGACCGTGCGGACATGCTGCGGATACTGCCGCAGGTATTCGAGCGCAGCACGCGTGCCGTAGGACGCGCCCCACAAGTTGATTCGTTCTGCGCCAAGACGCTGCCGGATCGCGTCGAAGTCGCGCACGGCAATCCACGTGGCGTACTGGCGGGTGTCACTGCGCAGCGCGCGCAGACAGCGCTTCAGGGCGTCGAGTTGCTGCTTCGGGTCGAGCCGGCCGGCGAGCGTGGCGTCGCTGTCGGGGCAATCGAGCCGATTGGAACGCCCGGTGCCGCGCTGATCGATGAACACGAGGTCGCGCCGCGCGTTGAGTTCCGCGAAGATCGGCATCGTCATGCCGATCACCTGGCTCGCGGCCTGGCCCGGGCCGCCGGCGAGCACGAAGATCGGATCGGCACCGGCATTGCGCGCGACGGCCGGCACGACGGCGAACGCAACCTCGATCTTCGGCCCGGCCGGCGCGTCCGGGTCTTCCGGCATCGACACGGTGCCGCAGCGGATTTCGCGCTCAATGCCCGGCAGCCGGCACGGTTCGAGGCCATCTGCGCGTTGCGCGGCCGGCCGGCATGCGCACAGTGAAAGCGCGATGGCGATGATCAGCAGTGGCGGGTAGAGGCGCATCGTGTCCGTTATCAGGCGGCGCGCAGCATAACAATGCCAATGGCGCCGCCGCTCGGGACCGTCCGCGCGACGCGGGCAAAATCGGCCTCGGTCAGGAGGATTCCGATGGAACGCATCTTTTTCGTGCTGGGATCGTTGTTCGCACTTGTCGGCGTCGCGGCAGGCGCTTTTGGCGCCCATGCGCTGCGCGGTATGGTCGCGGCGGATCTGTTGGCCGTGTTTGAGACTGGCGTTCGCTACCAGCTCGTGCATGCGCTCGCGCTGCTGGCGGCGGCCGCGGCGACGGCGCGCTGGCCGGGCCGCGCACCGAC
>DATEZE010000289.1:0-6510 GCA_035255845.1 Burkholderiaceae bacterium
GGCCGCCTGCCTGGCCGCGATCGCGCGGCCAACGCCCGAACTGCGCGCATAGTAGGTACCGGGCTCCAGCCGATCGGCATTGATGGTGTACTGCTCGCCGTGCAGGATCACACCGTGCAGCAGCCGCCGCACCTGCCATTCGCCCGCGCCCTGTTCGCGTACGCGCAGCGTGCCGTAGAAGTTGCGCTGCATGAAGACGACATCGTTGCGGACAAAGGCGAGATATTCGATGCCGTACCAGCCGGTTGCGAGCACGGTGACGATGGCCGGTCCGATGAGCCAGTAGTTGCGTCGGGCCACGAGCACGGCGAGTGCGGCGAGAAGCACGAGTGCGAGCGGCAGTTCGAAGTAAGCGGGGAAAATCCGCGGCGCCACGAGCCCGACGAACAAGCCCCCTAGCGCGCCGCCGAGCGAGATCGTCAGATAGAACTGCGTCAGGTACCGCGGGGCCGGCTTGCGATGCGCCAGCTCGCCATTGCAGAACAGCGCCGAAAAGAACAGCCCAATCGTGTACAGCGGCACCGCGACCGCCACATCAAGCACACCGCGCGCGGCCGACAGCCCGGCGGCCATGCCGACGATCAGCACCAGCGTGATGAACAGCCACCAGTTCTGCTCGTACCAACCGCGGCCGCCGCGGCCCTCGAAGGCGATCACGAACGTCAGCAGGTACAGCGACAGCGGCAGCACCCAGAGGAACGGGACCGACGCGATGTTCTGTGTGATGTGGCTCGTGCTGGCGAGCAGCATCACCGAGCCCAGCGCCGAGAAGGCCAGCCAGAGCAGCGCGTCGCCCACTGAAGGACGGTGGGCGACTGGCTCGTGCGCCTCGGCCGGCGTCACAGCTACCGCCAACTTGTGCGGCGCTGCCGCCTGGCGGCCGAGCTTCCAGGCTGTAATGCCGCAGCAGACGGCAAACAGTGCATACGCCGCGCTCCACACTGTCGACTGCGTGCCAGAAGTCGTGAATGGCTCGATCGCGAACGGGAACGCCAGCAGGCCGGCCAGCGAACCGAAGTTCGAGAGGGCGAATAGCCGGTAGACCGATTTCTCCGGAAACTGTGGCGCGACCCACTTCTGCAGCAATGGTCCCGTCGTCGAGAGCAGGAAGTACGGCAGGCCGATCGTTGCAAACAGGAGCACGATGATGCGCAGCGCCGCGTCGGTGTCCGCGACCGGCTTCAGCGCCGCGCTCGGGACGATCGGCAGAAAGATGAGGCTCAGCGCCAGCAGCAGGATGTGCAGCCGCGCCTGAGTTGCGGCCCGCAGATGGCGCGTGATCAAGTGGGCGTAGGTGTAGCCAGCCAGCAGTACCACCTGAAAGAACACCAAGCAGGTGATCCACACTGCAGATGATCCGCCGAACCACGGCAAAATCTGCTTGGCAATGATCGGCTGCACCAGGAATAGCAGGAACGCGGACAGCAGGATCGTGGCGGCGAATAAAGGCATCAGATGCGGCGCGGCAAAGCGCCGGATTCTAGGCTGCGCCGTTCACGAACGCGACTCTTCGCGTGCTTGCGCTTGCGGCGGAGGCACGCGTCGACGCGAGTGACTTTCCCGCTCCGAGTGCACGCGCGACTGCGAAGCGGTCTCGTCCACGAGACTCGCTAATTTGGCGCGTGGATATTGCTGCCTGGCAGGCAGGGATCGAGTTCGGAGCCGAAGGCAATACGGTCGACGGCGGCGGCAGCGCTGTTGTTGACCGCGCCGACATATTGCCGCACGCCGCCGACAAAGCTGCCGGCACGTGCTGCGCGCCCATAGGGGTCGGTGTACCAGAGCGTGCCGCCGCCGCCGTTGACGATGCGCGTTGCGCCGAGCGTCACCGCGCGGCGGCAGCCGTTGAAAACGCTGCGTGGATCGTCAAAGGCGACACGATTGACGCGCGCAGTGGACGGTCCGTTCGGTGCGATGCCGGCGCACTCCGGGCCGCGCGCCTGGCGCACGATCAGTGCTGTCTGCCCGGGGTCGTCAACCAACGCCCCGCTCGCGCTGATGCCGAGATAGCACAGGTCGACGCTGCGGGCCAGACCGGCGAGCTGCGTGACGTCGAAGTAGCGCGATGGCGACGTGACCGCGAAAGACGGGTCGACGAAGACGAGTTCGCTCCCGTCGATGCGCTTGAGTGAAAGCGCCGAGTACCACGTCTCGGTGAGCCCGGTAATGAAGTCCGAGGTCTGCCCGACCGGAACCAGCACGGCCGCGTAGACGTTGTCTGAGGCAGTCGGAATCACACGCCCGAGTTCGGTCCCCCCGTCCGGAGACGCCGTTGGCTGCGCGATGCCGAAGCGCACCGTCGAGTAAGTGGCGTTGCCCTGAAAGACGGTGAACTCGCCCGGATTTCCGAAAGTCGTCATTGCCGTGACGATCACCTTGCCGCCGAAGATCGCAGCGTCGGCGCCGCTGCTGCAGTCGATCGCATACAGCACCTCATGCAGGTTGCTCGCGAACGCGTCGGCCGAATACGTTTCCTGGTGCAGCATCGTCAATGCGTCACACGACAGGTCAAATGGCGGCACCTGTCCGTTCACCGTGCGTGTGCGAGTGAGGCCGTTTTCCCAGGCGATCTTGTAGCCGTAGTGGTCTTCGTCGCGATTCGCATTGGCGATGCCGTTGGCGCTGTTGTAGGCGCGCAGCTGCTCGGACGCATAGCCGAACGGAATGCCGCTCGCGTCCAGTTCGGTCGAGTCGATCGTTCCGTCGCCGTTGGCGTCATAGGCGTAGTGGTTGCGCAGCGAGTCCCACAGCGCCGAGCCTCGCGGGTCGCGGCCATGCTCGTGTCCGAACGAGCAGGTCTTTGAAGTGGCAGGATCGGTGGCCGTCGGTGGATGCCATGTCGGATATTTCTTGCCGTCGGGCCCGATCACGAAGTAGCTGTCGTGGAACGCCTGTGTACAGGTGTCGTAGGTCGTGTTCGGCGTCCACTTGCCCATTGCCGCGCTGTTGGGCCGGGTACTGCCGCCACCACCACCGCCGCCACCGCCACCGGAGTCGCTGCTGGTGCCTTCGCACGAGATCAGCGCAGCACCGGTCAGCATGAACATCGCGACGAGCGGCGCCGTTGCCCGGATCAAGGCCGCAAGGCAGCGGGGCTTGCGTGACGTCATCGCTAACGCCGCAGCAGCCAGATGATGACAGTCACCACGATCGAAACCAGGATCGAGGTCGTCAGTGGAAAGTAGAAGGAAAACCCTCCGCGCTGCAGGTGGAAGTCGCCTGGCAGGCGACCGAGTCCAAGCCGCGCCAGCCACGGCCACGCGAGGCCGGCAAGTATCGCGATGACTCCGATAGCGATCAGGAAGCGCTGCATGAAATCCAGCATAGCCCAGCCGTTACCCGGCCCTCCATGACGCGCTTGGATGACACGTGTTGGCGCTTCAGCGCCGGGCCGTCTTCGCGGTTTTCTTAGCCGCGCCTTTTGTTGCGGGCTTCACCGCGCGCCCCGGAGCGGCCCGGGTTGCCGCGCGCGTCGCACTTTTTTTCGCCGCGGCGCCGCGGACCACCACCGCGCGAGCCGGTGCTACCGGAGCTTTGTCGCGTGCCACCGTCGGGGTGGCGGATACGCGGGCCGAGGATGCAACGCGCTTGGCCACGCGGCCTACAGGTTTTGCAGCGTCCGCGTCCGCTCCTGCGCCCGCGCGACCAGCGGGCCGGGCCGGCCGGGTTCGGGGCTCGAATTCGAAGCCGACCGTGCCATCCGGTTTGCGGACCAGAAACGCCGCGAATTTGCGCCGCGTGCGATTCGAAACGAATCCACGCAGGACATCGGTGCGACCGTCCTTGAGCAGCTTTTCCATTTGCTCGCGTTCGATTGGCTGCTGCAGGATGACCTTGCCTGAACGGAAGTCGCAAGACTTCGCTGGACCGGTCGCACGTTCGCACAGATAGTTCATCGGCTGCTCGAACACGCTGCCACCGCACTTCGGACACGGCCCGAGCGGTTGCTGACCGCTGAAATCGACCGCCTCGTCATTCGCGCCGTCACCGCTGTCCTGGCCGAAATCGAATTCCAGTTTGTGCTCGGGCGTGAGTTTGAGGACCGCCGAAAAGGGTCTGCCCATTTTGCTGATAAAGCCCGACATCGGTCCGATCGTGCCGTGCTTCAGCAGATCTTCGACTTCCTCGACCTCAAACGAGCGGCTGCCCGGATGCTTTGGGATCGAGAAGTCACACTTCGTGCAAGCGAAACGTCGGTAGTTCTCGACGACGGGGCCGCTGCACTTCGGGCACCGCGTCGTCAGGTGCGCCGGATCTTCGATCGGCACCGTGTCCGATTCGTAGCTCTTGGCCTGCTGGACGATTTTCTTCGTTACGCCGGCGATCTCGCGCATGAAAAGATCGCGCTTGAGTTTGCCGCGCTCCATCTGCGCCAGCTTGAATTCCCATTCACCGGTGAGCTCGGGCGCGGTGAGTTCCGGCACGTCGAGGCCTTTAAGCAGGGTCATCAGGTCAAAAGCCTTGTGCGTCGGCCGCAGGTCCCTGCCATCGCGCACGATGTAGCGCTGATCGATCAGGTTCTCGATGATCTGCGCGCGCGTTGCCGGCGTGCCGAGTCCCTTGCCTGCCATTGCGGCGCGCAGTTCGTCATCCTCGATGAGCTTCCCGGCGCCTTCCATCGCGGTGAGCAGTGTCGCCTCGGTGTAGCGCGGCGGCGGGCGAGTTGCCAACGGTACCGATTCGATCTGGCTCGTGCCGACGCGCTCATCCGGTTCCACCTTCACCAGCGAGCCCTGTTCCTCGACCGCTTCGCGGCCGTAGATCGCGAGCCAGCCGGGCTCGACCAGCACCTTGCCCTCGGTCTTGAATGGATGGTCCTCGACGCGAGTGATGCGGGTCGTCACCAGGTATTCCGCCGCCGGGAAGAACACCGCCAGGAAGCGCTTGACGACGAGCTCGTAGAGCTTGGCCTCGACCTCCGACAGATGCCCCGGCGACTGCAAGGTCGGGATGATCGCGAAATGGTCCGAGATCTTCGAGTTGTCGAAGATCCGCTTGTTCGGCTTCACCCAGCCCTGCTTCTGGATCTGCTTCGCGAATGCCTTGTAGCCAGACTGGCCGGTAAGCTGCTCCATCGTCTTTTTGACGACGCCGAGATAGTCCTCGGGCAGTGCGCGCGCATCGGTCCGCGGATAGGTGAGTACCTTGTGTCTCTCGTACAGCGCCTGCGCGATCGACAGCGTGGTCTTGGCGGAAAAGCCGAACTTGCCGTTGGCCTCGCGCTGCAACGAGGTGAGGTCGAAAAGCAGCGGTGACAGTTGCGTGCTGGGTTTTGCTTCCTCGCTTACTGCGCCCGGCTTGCCCTTGCAGGCCGCGACGATCGCTGCCGCCTTTGCTTCGTCCCACAGGCGCTCGGCGCGGGCATCGGGGTCTTCGCCCTTTTTGAACGCCTCATCGAACCAACGGCCCTCGTACTGTCCGGCCTTCGCGTCGAAGGTCGCGCGGACTTCCCAGTAGTCGCGCGACACGAAGCGGCGGATTTTCTCCTCGCGTTCCGCGACGATCGCCAGCGTCGGCGTCTGCACACGGCCCACCGTCGTCAGATAAAAACCGCCCTCCTTGCTGTTGAACGCGGTCATCGCGCGCGTGCAGTTGATGCCGACCAGCCAGTCGGCCTCCGAGCGACTGCGCGCCGCGTCCGCGAGCGGCAGCATCTCGTCGTCGCTGCGCAGCGACTCGAATGCCTCGCGGATCGCTGGCTGGGTCATCGACTGCAGCCACAGCCGCCGCACCGGCTGCCGCGCCTTGGCCGCCTGCACGATGTAGCGGAAGATGAGCTCGCCCTCGCGCCCGGCGTCGCAGGCGTTGATCAGTTCAGTGACGTCCTTGCGCTTGATCAGCTTTAGCAGCACCTTCAGGCGCGATTCCGCCCTGGCGATCGGTGCGAGATCGAAGTGCGGGGGAATCACCGGCAGGTGCGTGAAGGTCCACTTGCCGCGTTTGACGTCGTGCGACTCCGGCGCCCTTAGCTCGAGCAGGTGCCCCACCGCGGACGACAGCACGAAGCGATCGCTCTCGTAGTAGTCCTGGTGCTTGGTGAAGCCGCTCAGCGCGCGCGCGATGTCGGCGGCGACGGACGGCTTCTCGGCGATGATCAGAGCTTTGGACATTGGGGCCAGAAAAAGAAACCGCCGGATTACGGCGGCTTCTATATATACGACTGCCTTTTTTCAGGATAACAACGAAACGGGGAAAGCACGCAAGTGCCCGCCGCAGCGGGAGAAAACGGCCAAACGGGCGTTTAGTGCAGGTCCCGCTCGGAGCCGTCGTGCAGCAGCTCTTCGAGCAGCAGCACGTCGATATCTGCCTGCTGGCTCCACAGCACCATTAACACGATCACCTTGATCGTGTGCAGCGGTATCGGCGTGTCCTCGATCGCGAGGGCGCGCTCGATCACGATCTCGCGTTGGCTCGGCGTCAGCTGCCCGGCGTGCTCGAGGAAACTCAGGAAGCCGATCGAGTCCGCGCCCAGTCGCTCGGTTTCCATCTTCGCGAAGACCCGAAACGAAC
>DATEZE010000290.1:0-44694 GCA_035255845.1 Burkholderiaceae bacterium
ATCCCGCCCCGGATCGGACTACCGGAATTCGCTGGCCCTGCTGCAGCAATTCAAGCGGCGCGTTCCTGCCGTGCCCACCAAGAGCGGGCTGATGGTCGGCCTCGGCGAGACCGACGAGGAAATTCTGGAAGTAATGCGCGAGCTGCGCGCACACGACGTCGACATGCTGACGATCGGGCAATACCTCGCGCCGTCCTCGCATCACCTGCCGGTGCGGCGCTACGTGCACCCGGACGTGTTCCGCAGCTTCGGGGCAGCGGCAGCTAAAATGGGGTTCACGCACGCGGCCTGCGGGGCGATGGTGCGTTCGAGCTATCACGCCGACCAGCAGGCGAATGCCGCCGGCGTCCTCGAGACGTCAGTTTCCAGGGGCGGCTGAACGGCGCGCCCGCGCCTGCATCGCACCACCCGCTGAAGTCCTACCGATACGCGCGGTCTAACCCGCTTCCACCTGCAGAACCTGCGGCGGCAGCGGCGCATCGAGTGCGGCGCAGATCATGCGCAGCGCGCTCGCCGCCTGCCAGTTAGTCTCGTCGTCGACGAACGCCACCGCAGTGGCAGCCTTGATCAGTTGCGGCTTGGCGAGCGGCGCAAGCTCGTTGAGCCGCGCAAGAGCCGCCGACACGTCGTCGAGCCGCACGGCTGCCGCCGGCACGAAGGCAGCATCGATACCGCGCAGCAGCAGCAGACCGGCGTTGAAAGCGTGCTCCGCGCGGTCCGGCAATCGGACCGCCGCCACCAGCGACAACACCAGGCCCGCTTCGGACGCCAGCGGTAGCAGCGAGTCGAATTTCACGGCGACCGGTCGGCTCGCTTCCGGCCCAAGCCGACGCTTGAGGATGCTGAAGAGCAGGAACTCGCGCACCGTGACGCGCCCGTCCGCGGCCACCAGCAGGTGCGCGGTGCGCAGCAACGAAGCGCGCGCCTCGCGCGGCAATCGGCGCAGCGCCGGCATCGCGACGTCGGCGAGCGGCTGCCGGGCGCCTGGTGGCAGCCGCTGGATACGCTCGTGCTCACCATCGACGATCTGTGCCGCTTCGGCCCCATAGGCTTCGACCACGAGAGCGCGCTGCTGCTCGTGCAGAGCGCGCTCGTTGTCGACGAGCAAAGCGAGGACAAGCAGTTGCGCGCGCGTGCCGTCCGCGGCCGAGCGCCGCAACGCGTCCAGTAGCGCACGCTGCGCTGTATCGAGTGCGAAGTCGGACTGCCGCGTCCGCACCGTGCCGATGTCCTCGGTCAGCCGATCTGCGACTGCAAGGGCGACGCCGGGTGCCGCTGTGCTGCCCGCGTCTACCAGCGCGGCGACCGGACTGCTGCTGGCGGGCAGGCGCGCGATCGCAGCGCGGTCGGTCGGGCCCGCCGGCAGAGCGGGGCGCTGAGACGGCGTCTCCCGCAGGTCCCCGAGCGCAAGCGCAACCGCATTTTCCGGCGCCGGCAACGCTTCCATCGCGCGCCCGTAAATGCGACGCAGCCTTTCTTCCATCGGCGGATGCGTCGCGAACAGCCCGCGCGCGAAGTTCGGCCGCGCGGCGCCGAGAAACAGGTGCGACAGCGACTCCGCCTGCGGATGATCGATGCGCGAACCGAGCCCGGACTCGAGCGACAGTCCGGCGATCTTGCGCAGCGCGCCGCCGATACCGTCCGGATTGCGTGTGAATTGCACGGCGCTTGCGTCTGCCAGGTATTCACGCTGGCGCGAGACGCCGGCCTTGATCAGACGGCCGAAGAAGACACCGATATAGCCGAGCAGCCACAGCAACAGGCCCCCCGCGAACAGCACCATGATGGCGCCGCTGCTGCTGCGGTCGCTGCCGCCACGGCTGCGGCCACCGATCTCGAGCAGGAAGCGCCCGGCGAGCGCGACGATCAGCAGCCCGTAGAGCACCCCAATCAGACGCAGGTTGAGCTTCATGTCGCCGTTCAGGATGTGCGAAAACTCGTGCGCGACCACGCCCTGCAGCTCGTCGCGATTGAGACGTGTCAACGTTCCGCGCGTCACTGTGACTACCGCGTCGTCGATCGAATGGCCCGCGGCAAACGCATTGATCGTTGCCTCGTTGTCCATCACGAAGACGCGCGGCACCGGCACGCCGGACGCAATCGCCATTTCCTCGACGACATTCAGCAGCCGCCGGTCGAGCGCGTCACGCGTTGCCGGGTCCACCGCGCGCGCACCGATCCTTTGCGCCACGGCACTGCCACCGGCCTTCAGCCGGCTCATCTCTAGCCAGGTTCCCCCCAGGATGAGGCCGACGACGACGATGGTGTTGGTGACGTAGAAGCCGTGCGGAAGCTGCGCGCCGATGCCGCGTGCCGCGACAGGCAGCACGAAGAACTGGTACAGCAGCGTCGCCGCCGCATTGACCGCGACGACGATCGCAACGATCGCCAGTGTGAACAGAACGATCAGCCGGCGGCTGTTGCGCCGGGCCAGCTCCTGCTGCTCGAAGAAGTTCATCGGAGCGCCCGGTCAGAGCAATCGCCGCGAATCAGCGCAGGGCGCCGCTCTGCCCGCTCGGGCGGGTCCGACTCAGAACTGCACGCGGACCGGCTTGCGCTCGTCGTCGCTTTCAGTCGCCTGCAGCAGCTCGCCGGGTCCGAAGGAGAACATGCTGGCGATCACGTTCGTCGGGAACTGCTGTGCCGCCGTGTTGTAGCTCATGACGGCATCGTTAAAGGCCTGGCGCGCGAACGAGATCTTGTTCTCGGTCGCGGTCAGTTCCTCCGACAGCTGCATCATGTTCTGGTTGGCCTTCAGATCGGGATACGCCTCTACCAGCGCGAAGAGCCGCGACAGCGCACCGGACAGCGTCCCCTCGGCGGCGATCAGCCCCTGCATCGCGCTCGCGCTGCCCGGGTCGGCAGCCGCCGCGGCATTCGCGGTGACGGCCGAATTGCGCGCCGAGATCACCCGTTCGAGCGTCTCGCGCTCGTGCTTCATGTATCCCTTCGCGGTCTCCACAAGATTCGGAATCAGGTCGTAGCGGCGCTTGAGCTGCACGTCGATCTGAGCGAACGCGTTCTTGAACTTGTTGCGCAGGCTCACCAGGCGGTTGTATGCGCCGACCGCCCAGAACGCACCGACTGCGATGACGACGAGCACGATGATCCAGCCCATGGACTCTCCTTCGCGTTCCAGGCCGCCGTCCGTGTAACGGGCAGCTTATCTGGCGAGCGGCGGACTATAAGTCAAGGCTGCAACAATGCAACGGACAAGACGACCGTTGATCACCGCGCATCTGCCGATGACGGCGCGCGGCGGTTCGGCGCACGCCGACCGCCGCGACGTCGTTCTGTCTGTCGCCGACAACCGCTCGAGCGTGCCGCTACTTCGTAGGCGTGGTAGCAGGCTCCGCGGCTGGGGGCGATGCGGGTGCGGTTGGCGCCGCGCCCGACGAGGACATTGCGCGCCTGCGATCGATCTCTTCGCGTGTCGCGTAGTCGAAGGCCTTGACGACCTGCTTCACTCCGGACACCTTGCTGGCGACTATCGCGGCGATCTGGCCTTCCTGCTCGGTGACGAGCCCCAGAAGGTAGATGATCCCGCGTTCGCAAACGATCTCGATCGAGTTGAACGCGATTTCCTTCGTGTTGACGAAGGCGGCGCGCACTTTGGTCGCGAGCGCGGTGTCATTGGTGCGGTCGCCGACCGAGCTCGGCGGGGCGATCACAAGTTCGTTCACGACCGCACGGACGTTTTGCGACGCAGCCGCTATCTCGCCCGCGCGAGCCTTGACGGCCTCGTCGGGCACTTCGCCCGTCAACAGCACCTTGCGGTCGAAGCTGTTGACGTTGATGTGCACGGGCTGCTTGCCGAACGCCGTCGAAAGCTCGTTGGCGACGCGCAGCTGGATCGTCTGGTCGTCGACCTGCGTGCCGGTCGTGCGGCGATCGGTGGCAACCAGTGCGGTACCGGCAACGACCACACCGACGATCAACGGCGCACAGCCGGCAGCGTGGGCACCGATCACGGCTGCGCACGCGACATGCAGAAGCTTTTGCCTCATGTTGTTGCTCGCTCCTATGCCGCGAAAGCGTCGCGGATCCATTCGATTGTGCCATCGCCCTGCACGGTCACGACGTCGAAGCGACATGCCGGCCAGCGGTCGCCGTAATGCTGCAGCAGCCAGTGCTGGGCCGCGCGCTGCAGCCGCTTCTGCTTGAAACGGTCGATGCTGGCCGCCGCGCCCCCGAACGCCGAACCGGAGCGCATCCGGACTTCGACAAAGACCAGGACGTCGCGATCGCGCATGATCAGGTCGAGTTCGCCTTCCGGAAAGCGCGCGTTGCGGGCGAGCAGCGCCAGGCCGCGTTCGGTCAGGTGCCGCAAACCAGCGTCCTCGGCTGCGGCGCCGGCCCGCTGCTTCGGTGTGCGCACCGCAGTGACCGCCCGCCCGGTCCGACCGCCGCGTGTCGCCATCAGCGTGCGACGTCCACGCGCCTGAGCTGGCCGTCGCGGTAGGTCGCCACCAGCGGGACGCGCTCGACGCGCAGCGAGTGCGCGCGGTCGACGAGCAGCCTCCCCGTGACGCCGTCAAGCTCGAAGCGGCGGTCACCCTTCATCCAGGCGATCGCGATGCGATAGGCGTCGATGCCGAATGCATACAGGCGGGCGAGTTCGATCGTGTACGTCTCTGCCGGTTGCGGATACACCATCACGCCGCTGTGGTCGGGCTCGAGCAGCCACGGCATGTCGACGAAGCGAACGCCTTCGAGGTCGTGCGCGAGCGTCGCCGCATCGGGCGACATGCGCGGATCTCCTGCATTCAACAAGGAGGTGCCAAAGACCTGCGCGCCGCGCGGAATCAGCGCACGCACTTGGGCGGCGTCACGCGCGGTCAGGGCGAGGAAGACAGCCTCGAGCGGCATCGCGCCAAGCTCTTTTGCCACCGCGCGCGCGGAGTCCGGCGCCCATTCGACCAGCCGCGGCACTTCACCTTCAGCACGGAGCGCCGACTGGAACGCCTGTGCGATGCGGCGTTCCAGCGTGCCTGCCCGCGCGATGATCACGATGCGCGGCCGCGTGTCCGTGCCGCGGGCAGCGACGAACTCGGCCAGTGCGACCCGCGCCATGCGCTGCGCCTCCGCCTCGAGCGAGAGTCCGAGCGCAAGCATCGACGCGGGCGCAATGCCATCGTTCTCCGGAAAATTCAGGGCCACCAGCGGCACCGTGGTCGCGCCACCTTCGATGACCTCGCTGACTTCCGACCGCGGCAGAGGCCCAACGATGACGGCCGCACCGCGCTCGCCCGCGGCCGCCATCGCGCCCGACAGTGTCTGCGCCCCAGCGCCGACCTCGACGACCTCAACAACGACGTCGTCGCCACCGGCCGCGCGTGCGGCCATGAAGCCCTGCCGTACGGCCTCGGCCTGTCGGGCAAACGCCGTGGACTGCGCCGGCAGTATCAGAAGCATCACGGCCGGCCGCACCGCGGGGCGCTCTCCAGCCGACGGAGGCAGCCCGGGTATCGCCGCGACCTGCGCCTGAACTGCACATGCGACACTAGCCGCGGCTAGCAGCAGGCTTCGTACCAACATCGCAATGAGCATCGAAGGATTCATGGGCTCAGGCGCAGTCCCCAACGAGCAACACGACCTGATCCGGCTGGCGGGATTGGCCGAGCAGGATTTGCCGGCAGGTGCATTGTATGTAGTGGCGCTGCCGATCGGCAATGCAGGCGACGTAACGCTGCGCGCCTGGTGGGTTCTTGGACACGTCGATGCGATCGCGGCCGAAGATACGCGCGTCACCGGCCCGCTGTTAGCGCGCTTCGGCATTGCGACGCCAATGATCGCTGCGCATCAGCATAACGAGCGGGCCGCGGCGGTCGACATCATTGAACGACTTGCGTCCGGCCGCCGCGTCGCACTCGTCACCGACGCCGGCACGCCGGGTGTCTCCGATCCCGGTGCGCTGATCGTGCGGGCGGCACTCGAAGCAGGTCATCGCGTGATTCCGGTGCCCGGGCCTAGCAGTGCGCTCGCCGCCGTCTCGGCCGGCGGCCTCGGAGTTTCGACCTTCCGCTTCGTCGGCTTCCTGCCCGCCGCGGCGCGCGAACGCGCACGCGCGCTGCAGTCGATCGCCGCCGACTCCGAACCCGCGGTGCTGTTCGAGGCGCCGCACCGGATCGCCGCGCTGCTGAAGGATCTGGCGTCGTCGCTGGCACCCGATCGGCGCGTGGTCGTGGCCCGAGAACTCACGAAGAAGTTCGAATCGATCCGCACGCTGCGGGCCGCCGAGCTCGCGCAGACCGACATCGACGAGCGCGGCGAATATGCCGTGATCATCGACGCTGCCGCGTCGCAGCCGGTCGGCGCGCTCGACGACTCCGGCCTGCGCTGGCTCGATGCGCTGCTCGGCGATCTGACACCGGCACGGGCCGCAGCCATTGTGAGCCGGGTGACCGGCGTGCCGCGCGCTGCTGTATATGAGGTCGCGGTCGGTTTGAAAAGCAGGCGCTAGCGACTCAGCGCTGCACCAGGGTAGTTGGCCGATCGAGCAGTCGTTCGAGTTCGCGTGCGAGCGCCTGGGCCGATGCGCGATCGCCATTGCCGACCAGCACGCGGTAGACGGTACCGTCACGCTCGACACGGATCGTGCGCGCCGCCGCTTCGTCGGCCGGCGCATCCGCGAAGGCAAGCAGCGCAGACGCCCGCCCGGCCAGCGCCTCGGCGTTGGCTTCCTGCGCGAACGCACCGAGTTGCACGCTCCAGCCGCGCAGCATCGGCGCCGCCGGTGCGCTCGTCGGAAGCTCACGCGGCACGCCGGCCGCAACTGCTGAGGCGTCGGCCGCGACCGGTGTCACCATCGTCGCAGGCACCTCCGTTGTAGTCACGGGAGCGGGCATCGCAGCGCTGGCGCCGGTCGGCGGCATCGAGGTCGCGGCCACGGCGGTGTCAGCGCGGCGCCAGTCACCGCTCGCAATCTGCGTCATCGTGATGCGCTCGACCTCGACTTCGCCGGTGCCGGCGGCCACGATCCCGAGCTTGGTCGCCGCCGCGTACGACAGGTCGATGACGCGGTCGGACTTGAACGGACCCCGATCATTAACCCGCACGATGACGCTACGCATTGTGCGCACGTTGGTGACGCGCACGTAGCTCGGTATCGGCAGCGTCGGATGTGCTGCAGTCATTGCAAACATGTCGTAGCTTTCTCCGTTGGCGGTGCGGCTGCCGTGGAACTGCTTGCCGTACCACGACGCCAGGCCTCGCTGGCGAAATGGCGGATCGCCGGTCAGCGGCGTATAGCTGCGGCCGAGTGCGGTATACGGCCGGCTCGCCGCGCGATACGGCGGCTCGACACGCGGCACCGCATCTGGCACTGCGGCCACATCGGCCGGCACGCGTTCCGGCGGTCCATCGTCTTGGTAGTAGACCGACTTTCTGGGCGGCGCGGTGCCGCACGCCGTGACCAGGGCCATCAGCGCCACGACCGGCCAGCGTCGTGCGCTGTAACGCATCAGCTCTGGACCAGCTTGCGGTTGGCGGCAATCGACATCAACATCCCGCACGCCATTCCGAGCGTGACCAGTGCGGTCCCGCCATAGCTGATGAAGGGCAGCGGTACGCCCACGACCGGCAGGATTCCGCTCACCATGCCCATGTTGACGAACGCATAGGTGAAGATGATCAGCGCGATCGATGCCGCGAGCAGCCGCGCGAACAGCGTCGGAGCGTTCAGCGCGATCGCCAGCGCGCGCCACACCAGCGCGATGAAAAGTACCACCATCACCGCGTTGCCGACGAGCCCGAACTCCTCTGAATAAACTGCGAAGATGAAGTCGCTGGTGCGCTCCGGGATGAATTCCAGATGCGTCTGCGTGCCCTGCATCCACCCCTTGCCGAGCAAGCCCCCGGATCCGATCGCGATCATCGCCTGTAGCGTGTGGAAGCCCTTGCCGAGCGGGTCGGTGGAGGGATCGATCAGCGTCAGGATGCGCTCGCGCTGGTAGTCGTGCATCAGCGTCCAGGCGAGCGGCAGTGTCGCGATGCCGCCGACGATCATCACCGCCAGCCACTTCCACGGCAGGCCCGCGAAGAAGATCACGAACGAGCCGGCGGCCAGAACCAGCAGCGCAGTGCCGAGATCGGGCTGCTTGACGATCAGTCCTACCGGCACCAGCACGATAAGCGCGGCAATCACGAAATCGAGTGTGCGCAGGCTGCCTTCGCGCTTGTGGAAGTACCACGCGAGCATCAGCGGCAGGCCGAGCTTCATGATCTCCGCAGGCTGAATGCGTCCGACACCGATGTCGAGCCAGCGCTGGGCGCCTTTGACGATCACGCCGTTGGCCGTCGTGGCAACCAGCAACGCGAGCCCCACCAGATAGATCGGCACCGCGATCCGCATCAGCATCTGCGGCGAGACATTCGCGATGACGAACATGACCGCGAGCGCGATGCCGAAGTTGCGCAGCTGGTCGCTGACCCGCCACGGAAAGTCGTTGCCGGCCGAGTACAGCGTGACGATGCCGATCACGCAGAGGCAACCGACGATCGCGATCAGCGGCGGATCGAATACCGTGATGTAGGGCCGGACCCAGAGGCCAATACGGCGCGCGGCGCTGCCCTGGTTCACGGCATGCCTCGATGCTGCGTGCCGGGCGCTACCGCAACCGTGCGCGGAACTTCCTCGTCGTCCGGACCGTCATCGCTGGGCGCCGGTCCGACGGGCTTCTTGCCGAGCAGGTAGTAGTCGATCGCGGCGCGCGCGATCGGAGCCGCGGCACGCGCGCCAAAGCCGCCGTTTTCGACCAGCACCGCAATCGCGATCTTCGGCTCCTCGGCAGGCGCGAAAGCGATGAACAGCGAATGGTCTCGGTTGCGCTCGGCCACCTTCGCCTCGTTGTACTTCTCGCCCTGCTTGATGCTGACCACCTGCGCCGTGCCGGTCTTGCCGCCGACCTTGTACGGGGCGCCCTGGAAGGCCACCCGGCCGGTACCGCTGATGTTGACGTCGACCATCGCGTCGCGCACAAACTTCATGTGCTCCGGCTTGACGTCGATGCGGTAGCTCTCCTTCGGAACGGTCAGCCGCTTTTCCCCCGTGCGCAGGTCTTCGACTTCCTTGACCAGATGCGGCTTCATCACCACCCCATCGTTGGCAAGGTTCGCAGTCGCGTGCGCCAGCTGCAGCAGCGTAAACGCGTTGTAGCCCTGGCCGATGCCGATCGAAATCGTTTCGCCGGGGTACCACTTCTGTTTGAAGCGACGCTCCTTCCACGCGCTCGACGGCAACACGCCGGTCTGCTCGCCCTCGACGTCGATCCCGGTGATCTGCCCGAACCCCCACGGCTTCATGAAGTCATGAATCACATCGACGCCGAGATCATTAGCGAGCATGTAGTAGTAGATGTCGCTCGACCTGACAATCGACGCGTGCATGTTCACGGGACCCAGCGGCACTTTGTTCGAGTCGCGGAAAACGCGGTTGCCGAACACGAAGGTGCCGTTATCTTGGATCACCTGCTCAGGCCGACGCTTGCCCGTCTGCAGCGCCGCCATTGCCAGAAACGGCTTGTACGTCGAGCCGATCGGATAGGTTCCGCGCAGCGCGCGATTCAGCAGCGGTTTGTCGAGGTCGACGTTGAGTTCGTCCCAGTGCTTCGGGTCGATGCCGTCGACGAACAGGTTGGGGTCAAAATTGGGCATCGATACGAAAGCCAGCACGTCCCCGGTCGCCGGTTCGATCGCAATCAGCGCGCCACGACGGTTGCCGAAGGCCTTTTCGACCACCTGCTGCAACTCGATGTCGATCGAAAGCGTCAGGTTGTTGCCGGGCATCGACGGCGTGCGCTTGAGCGTGCGCACCGCGCGCCCACCGGCCGTGATCTCGACCTCTTCGTAGCCGGTCGTGCCGTGCAGTTCCTCCTCGTATTTCTGTTCGATGCCGAGTTTGCCGATGTGCTCCGTGCCTTGATACCCCGCCGGATCCGACATCGCCTCGATTCGCTCGAGATCGCGCTGTGAGATGCGGCCGATGTATCCCAGCATGTGCGAGCCGGTCGCACCGAGCGGGTAGTCGCGGAACAGGCGAGCGCGCAGTTCGATCCCTGGAAAGCGGTAGCTCTGCGCCGCGAAGCGGGCCACTTCCGCGTCGGTCAGTCGGGTGCGGATCGGCACCGAATCAAACCGCTTGGTGTCCTCCATCAGCTTGCGGAAGCGGCGGCGGTCACGCGCCTGTACCTCGATCACTTGCGCCAGTTCGTCGATCGTTTCCTCGAGGTTCGCGATCTTGGCCGGCGTGATCTCGAGCGTGTAGGCGGAATAATTGCGGGCGATGATGCGGCCGTAGCGATCCTTGATCAGGCCGCGGTTCGGCGCCACCGGCAGCACGGCGATGCGGTTCTGCTCAGCCTGCGCCAGATAGGAATCGTGCTTTACCACCTGCAGCCACGCAAAGCGCGCGCCCAGCAGCGTGAAAGCGAACAGGACGAAGGCCATTGCGACCAGCACGCGCAGCCGGAAGTAGTGGACTTCGCGCTCGGGGTTGCGCATCGCCGCCGAGCGCGGTCCGAACGAGAGCTCATCGCCACTGCTGCGACGACGTCGGCGCAGCCAGCGATTAGGCATCGATGAAACCAGCGAAAGGGGCCACTCGGCCGCCGGGCCGGGTGTTCGGCATCAGGCCTGTTGAAACCACTCGAAGGGGCAGCGCAAGCGCGCAGGCAGGGAACGCCAAATTATAGGAGGAGCCCATCCTGGCGATGCCGCAAAAGGCACCGGATTCAACCATCGGTTGCCGCACTTGCGCGAGCGGACCGGGCCACGCGCCTATCCTGCGAGAGACACGTCCGGCCGAAGCTTGATCCGGCTCAGCATTCGCGGCGGGGCGGCGCCGGACAATGTCGAGGTGGAAACGCCCACCCCGCAAATCCGCCGCAGCCGCGATCGACCAACTACGCCACGCCTGCTGCGCGAGCTTCGTACTCTGGAAAGGATGGCCGCGATTCACTGCCGCGACCGGCACGCCACGGCTGGCGGACTCTGTCCGGAGTGCACGGCGCTGATGAACACGCCGCCAAGCGCCTCGCGGTGTGCCCGTTCGGCGAGGACAAGCCGGTGTGCGCCAAGTGCCAGGTGCACTGCTACGGGCCGGTGCCGCGCGAGCAGGTGCGTACGATCATGCGCTCCGCCGGTCCGCGCATGATGTTGCGCCATCCGTGGCTGGCCCTCGGGCACGTGCTCGACAAGCGCATTCGGGCTCCGGCCAAGCCGACGAACGTTGCGCGGCTTCGCGGCCCTGCGCCTCGGATGCACTTGCCCCGCGGGGAATGACCTTTAATCTTTGCGGCCCGATGCACAAGGTCGGCGCGGTCCGAGCGCGCATGCGCCGCGGCTCGCGCATGAGCGAAGTCACAATGGACGCGTCTCGTCCCGATCGACCGGCCGCCGCTGCGGCGCGAGCAGCAGCCAGGCGGCGAGAGGCCAGAGCGCGGCGCCCACCAGGCTCTGCGCGAAGTAGACCCACCCCGGCCATTCACCGCCGACCCAGATGCGGATCGTCAGAGCCGCAAGCTGCGCGACTAGCAGCAGCGGCAACACATAAATCGCCTGCGCCCCGAGCGGAAACCACTGAATCCGGCGGTGCATCGTGATCGCCCCATAGGACAGCAGCGTATAGGCGAGCGCATGCTGGCCGAATAGCGCGCCCTCGTGCACATCCATCAGCAGGCCGAACACGAACGCCGCGCCCATGCCGACGCGACGCGGCTGATGGACGTTCCAGAACACGAGCGCAAGCGCCAGCGCGTCGGGTACAAAGGGGTTGCGACCCCACGGCATCATGTTCAGCAGCAGCGCGACGACCAGCGAGAACCAGATGAACAGTGGATTGGCCGGCCGCAGCAGGTACTCGCGCCGTGACATGCCGCGGCTGAGCGCGTCGATCGGATCGGTGGGCCGCAGCGCGAACGTGTCGCGCACCCACTGATGCATGCTCCTCGCGCCGCTCACCGCCTGCTCCCCGAGCGACGCGGCACTGGTGCGCTCGATGCTGGCTGCGGCGGTGCGGGCCGCTTGGATGCCTCCACCAGCAGCACCAGCAGATGCGTGTGGTTCTCGACGCCCGCCGCCGGCGTCAGAACGATGCGCGCGAACTGGTCCTTGGCAGCGCGTTCGACAACTTCGACCCGGCCGACCGGCAGCCCCTCGGGATAAAGCCCGTCCAGGCCGGAAGTCACCGCGACGTCGCCGTTTTCGATATCTGCATTGGCCGCCATGAAACGCAGGTCCAGCGTACCGGGATCGGCGCCACCGAACGCGATCCCACGCAAGCCGTTGCGCATGATCTGGATCGGGATCGATTGATCCTTGTCCGTGAGCAGCGTCACCTCCGCAGTGTTCTTGAACGTCCGTGTCACCTGACCGACGACACCAATGTCATCGATGACAGGGTTGCCTGCGCGCACACCCTCATCGGTGCCGATATGCAGCACGATCTTGTGCGAAAAACGGTCGCGCGATTCATACAGCACGGTGCCGAGGATCGCACTGTTGCCGGCACGCTCACGCGCGCCGAGGAGCTTGCGCAGGCGCTCGTTTTCCCGCGCGAACTGCTCCGCCTGCAGCAGTGTCTGGGCGCTCTCGATCTGCCTCCGCTTCAGCGCGTCGTTCTCGCGCTGCAGTGTCGTCACGGACGTGAAGTAGTCGACGACGGAGTCTGCAACGCGCCCCGGCACCAGCAGCGCCTGCTGGAGGGGATAGAGCACGACCCCGGCGCCGACGCGCACGGTCTCGAGCGCCTTGATGCGGGAGTCGATGATGATCAGTGCGATCGCGAGAAATGAGAAGAATGCGAGCCGCGCCCGCGCCGAAACGCCTTGGTTGAACAGTGGCGGGGGACCGGACTCGAACGGACGCACCACGTCGGCCTACCTGCGCAGCGCCCGTAGGTGCACACCTGCGTTCACACGTTCGATCGGCAGGACATCACTGGCCCACCCACGCGACGTCCCGAGGCAACTGCTGGCGGTGAACACGGCGAGCGGCTGCGCCGGAGAAGTGTCAGCCGGTCGCGAAGATCGTGCCGAGCTTGTCCATGCGCTCGAGCGCGATGCCGCAGCCGCGCACGACGCAGGTGAGCGGCTCTTCGGCAACCACGACCGGCAGGCCGGTTTCCTCCATCAGCAGCCGGTCGAGGTCGCGCAGTAGCGCGCCACCGCCGGTGAGCATCATGCCGCGATCGGCGATATCGGCGCCAAGTTCCGGCGGCGTCTGCTCGAGCGCGATCTTCACGCTGGAAACGATCTGGTTGAGCGGGTCAGTGAGCGCCTCGAGGATCTCGTTGCTCGAGATCGTGAAGCTGCGCGGAATGCCTTCGGACAGATTGCGGCCCTTGACTTCCATCTCGCGCACTTCCGAGCCGGGAAACGCGGAGCCGATGGTCTTCTTGATCAGTTCGGAGGTCGGCTCGCCGATAAGCATTCCGTAGTTGCGGCGGATGTAGTTGATCACCGCTTCGTCGAACTTGTCGCCGCCGACACGCACGCTGCCCTTGTAGACCATGCCACCGAGGGAGATCACGCCGACTTCGGTGGTGCCGCCGCCGACGTCAACCACCATCGAGCCCGACGCTTCGGACACCGGCAGGCCGGCACCGATCGCCGCCGCCATCGGCTCCTCGATCAGGAACACCTGCGACGCGCCGGCCGCTTCTGCCGATTCCTTGATCGCGCGCCGCTCGACCTGGGTCGAACCGCACGGCACGCAGATGATGATGCGCGGGTTCGGAGCGAACAGACTCGACGGATGCACCATCTTGATGAACTGCTTGAGCATCTGCTCGGTCACCGTGAAGTCGGCGATGACGCCGTCCTTCATCGGCCGGATCGCCTCGATGTTGCCCGGCACCTTGCCGAGCATCTGCTTGGCTTCCTTGCCGACCGCCTGGATCGTGCGCTTGCCGTTGGGACCGCCTTCCTGGCGGATCGCGACGACCGAGGGCTCGTCGAGCACGATGCCCTTGCCCCGCACGTAGATCAGGGTATTGGCCGTGCCGAGGTCGATCGCAAGGTCGTTGGAGAAATAGCTGCGGAGAAAACCGAACATGACTGCCTTTGTGGGCTGCGCTGCGTCTCGAGATGCCACCTGTCGCCGGCGTTTTGATCTCCCAGAGCCGCGCAGAGTCTGGTGAGAATGCGCGATGATAAACTAATCACGCTTCAAATCCGCCGCAAACGCTTGTTTTGAAAGACTTACGCAGCGGCAAACTACCCCGCATTTCTGCGTCGACCATTTCCACCCTCCGATGGCTCTCAATCTTGCGCAAGTCCGCCGCATCGCCGATCTCGCCCGCATCGAGGTGACGGATGCCGAAGCACAACGGGTCCTCGATCAGCTGAACGACATCTTCCGCATGATCGAGCGGATGCAGGCGGTCGATACCGATGGCGTCGAGCCGATGGCGCATCCACTCGGCGGCGCCCAGCGACTGCGCGACGATGTCGTAACGGCCGGCGACCAACGGGCGGCGATCCTCGCCAATGCACCCGAGCAGCAGGACGGCCTGTTTCTGGTTCCACGCGTCCTCGAATGAGTGTGCACGATCTGACGCGCGCGACGATTGCCAGTCTGTCGCGACGACTCGCCGCAAAGGAAGTCTCCGCAGTCGAGCTGGCTCGCGCCTACCTGGCACGGATCGAAGCGCAGCGTTCGCTCAACGCTTTCCTCGATGTGCGTCCGGAGGTCACGCTGGCGCAGGCCGCGGCGGCCGACGCGCGCATCGCCAAGGGCGAGGCGACGCCGCTCACCGGCATACCGATCGCGCACAAGGACATCTTCGTCACCAAGGATTTCGCGTCGACCGCTTCGAGCCGGATCCTGCAGGGCTATGTGAGCCCGTTCGATGCGACCGTCGTCGACAACCTGTCCCGGGCCGGCATGGTGACGCTGGGCAAGACTAACTGCGACGAGTTCGCGATGGGCTCGAGCAACGAGAACAGCGCCTACGGCAACGTGCTCAATCCGTGGGATCGCTCGGCCGTGCCGGGCGGCTCGTCCGGCGGCTCGGCCGCCGCAGTCGCGGCGCGCATCGCACCGGTCGCCACGGCGACCGATACCGGCGGTTCGATCCGCGAACCCGCGGCATTCTCGGGCATCACCGGCACCAAGCCGACTTACGGCCGACCTTCGCGCTGGGGCATGATCGCCTTCGCCTCGAGTCTCGACACCGCCGGGCTGATGACGCTGTCGGCAGAGGACGCAGCGCTGGTCTTCAATGCGATGCTCGGCTTCGATCCGAAGGATTCGACCAGCCTGGAGCGGCCGGCGGAGGACTACACGCGTTCACTCAGCATGTCGGTCGAGGGCCTCAGGATCGGCGTGCCGAAGGAATTCTTCAGCGCCGGCCTGCAACCCGATGTCGAGGTGGCGGTGCGCGCGGCGCTGGCCGAGTACGAAAAGCTCGGCGCGCGACTGGTGCCGATCTCGCTGCCGAACGCGGAGCTGGGCATACCGGTGTACTACGTCATCGCCCCAGCCGAAGCGTCAAGCAACCTCGCGCGCTTCGACGGCGTGCGTTACGGGCATCGCGCGACGGAGTTTTCCGACCTCAACGACATGATCCGCAAGTCCCGCGCCGAGGGATTCGGCGACGAGCCTAAGCGACGGATTTTGATCGGCACCTACGTGCTGTCGCATGGCTACTATGACGCTTACTTCATCAAGGCGATGAAGGTGCGGCGGCTGATCGCCGACGAATTTCGCCAGGCGTTCGCCGAGTGCGACGTCATCGCCGGTCCGGTCACGACCAGCGTCGCGTTCGGCTTCGGCGAGAAGGCAGCGGATCCCGTGGCGATGTACATGGCCGATCTTTACACCGTGCCCGGCAGTTTGGCCGGCGTGCCGTCGATGAGCATCCCGTGCGGATTCGGCACCGGGGCGGTCAACAGCCGGCGCCCCGTCGGACTGCAGCTGATCGCCAATTACTGCGACGAAGCCAGGCTGTTCGGCGTGGCCCACGCCTTCCAAAGCGCGACCGATTGGCACCTGCGAGTGCCCGCCGGCGTCTAAAACCCCGATGTCCCAGAGACTCCTCGCTGCAAACCAGAAGCTCATAGGAGCGACGCTCGATCCGCTTGAAAAGGCGCGTCACTCGCAGGATCGCGTCGTACTGCTGGCTCGGCTTGGCAAAGTCAAGCAGGCACGCGAGATCCTCGAGCAAGCGCAGCGAGAACTGCCACACGCTGCGCCGCTCGCGCTGCAGCTGCGCTTCGAGTACGTCGACGCGATCCGCGTCTATTTTTCGAAGCACTTTGTCGCCGCGCGCACGTCAATGCTTGCCATTGTCGAGCGCGCTCGCCACGAGGCGGGCGACCTCGCACTGGTCGGCGAATGCGAATCCGCGCTCGCGCTCTTCATGCAGCGCGAAGGCGACGTTCGCGCCGCCGCCCGCTACGCTAGGGCAGTGCTCGGAAATGCGGCCGCGACGCTGGAATCCCGCTATCGCGCGTTCCTGGCGCTCGGTTCACTGCATCAGGACGCCTACGACTACGAAGAGGCGAGTCGCCTGTACCGTGAAGCCGAAGACGTCGTGCGTCAACTCGACGATGACATCGCGATGGCGAGCTGGCTGCAGCGTGCGGCGCTGACGCAGGCCGCGCATGCGCGGCAGGCGGCCGCGCTCGGTGAACTGGATGCAAAGTCGCTCGCAGGCGCAGTCGCCGCTCTGAAGAAGAGCATTGGCTTTGCCAGCGCCCTGCCCGACGGTCCCGATATGACCCTGGACCACTTGCTACTCGCCGAGATGAACGTGCTTCAGGAGCGGCATGCCGAAGCGCTCGCCCTGTATGACACGTACCTGCCGAGTGCCGAGGGCGATGGCTTCCTGCACGAAGTGACCGCCGCGATGTCGGACCGCGGACATTGCTGCCTGGCGATGGGCCGCACCGATGAAGGGCTCGCGCAGCTGCAGACGGCACTGCATCGCGTCGACGAGTCGACGCCGCACGATATTCGCGCGATCGCCCATGGCAACCTGGCCACTGCGTTCGACCGGCTCGGTCGCAGTGCGGAGGCCGAGCAGCATCGGCAGATGGCCGGCATGGCCTGGGACACCTACGCGCACGAACAGCGCGAAGCCCGCCGCCTGCTGGCCGGCGAACCGGTCGAGCGGCTGCACTGAGGGGACGACGGATGACGTGGGAAGTGGTCATCGGCCTGGAGACACATGCGCAGCTCACGACAGCGAGCAAGATTTTTTCCGGTGCATCGACTGCATTCGGCGCGCCGCCCAACTCGCAGGCGAGCGTCATCGACACCGCGCTGCCCGGCACCCTGCCGGTGCTGAATCGCGGCGCAGTCGAGCGCGCGATCCGCTTCGGACTCGCAATCGATGCGACGATCGCGCCACGCAGCGTTTTCGCACGCAAGAACTACTTCTATCCTGACCTGCCAAAGGGCTACCAGATCAGCCAATACGAGATCCCGGTCGTCCAAGGCGGCAGCCTCACTTTCGTCGTGCAGCCGAAGGGCGGCAACGCCTACGTGAAGACGATGCGACTGACGCGCGCTCATCTCGAGGAGGATGCCGGCAAGTCGCTGCACGAGGACTTCGAGGGCGTGTCAGGCATCGATCTGAATCGCGCGGGCACGCCACTGCTGGAGATCGTGTCTGAGCCCGACATCCGTGTCGCGAGCATCGCGGGAGCCGCCGCAGAAGCGGTGGCCTACGCACGTGCGTTGCATTCTCTGGTCGTCTGGCTCGGCATCTGCGACGGCAACATGCAGGAGGGCTCGTTCCGCTGCGACGCCAACGTCTCCGTGCGCCGGGTGGGCGATGCGAAGCTCGGCACTCGCTGCGAGATCAAGAACCTGAACAGCTTCCGCTTCATGCAGTCGGCGATTGAGTTCGAGGCGCAGCGCCAGATCGAGCTGATCGAGGATGGCGGCACCGTCGAGCAGGAAACGCGGCTCTACGATTCAGACCGCGACGAGACCCGCTCGATGCGCAGCAAGGAAGATGCGATGGACTATCGCTACTTCCCCGACCCCGACCTGCTGCCTATCGAGATCGCCGCCGAGTGGATCGAGCGCATAAAGCGTGAGCTGCCCGAACTGCCCGGAGCGATGCGCGAGCGCTTCGTGCGCCAATACGCACTCAGCGAATACGACGCACAGGCATTGACTGCCTCGAAACGGAAGGCCGACTTTTTCGAGAAGGTTGCAGCGGGCTGCGGGAACGCGAAGTCCGCGGCAAATTGGGTCAACGGTGAGGTATCTGCCGCACTCAATGAACAGCCTGTCGACCCAGGTCTCCTAGACAAACCCGGTTACCTCGGCAATATCTCGGCGACTCAACTCGCCGAACTCATCGGTCGCGCGGCTGATGGGACGGTCAACAGCAAGACCGCGAAGGATATCTTCGCGGCACTGTGGGCGGGCGAAGGCGAGAGCGCAGACGCGATCATCGAGGCGCGCGGGCTAAGGCAGATTAGCGACACCGGCGCCATCGAGAAGATCATCGACGAAGTGCTCGCCGCCAACACGCGATCGGTCGAGGAATACCGCGCCGGCAAGGACAAGGCGTTCAACGCACTCGTTGGCCAGGCGATGAAGGCAGCGAAGGGCAAGGCCAACCCGCAGCAGGTCAACGAGATTCTGCGGCGACGTCTCGCCCGCTGACCAGATGTTGAAAGCGGCCCGTGCGGGCCGCTTCTGTCGCTCCGGACCTTTGTCGCAGGTCGCGCTTAGGGTGCGACGACCAGCAGGAAGTCCACGCTCGCGGACGGCGCGATAGCGTCCTTCAGCGCCGAGGTCGTGTAGCCGGGGGCCGACGCTTCGAGTCGGTACTTCGTCGCGTCGGCATCCTGCGCTACGAACGGGATCGGATAGACCATCGGATTGGACCAGGTCGCAAGGCGCGGGGCGGCCACCGGGAGCGGCACCGAGTAGTCGTCCGTGGCACTGAAGGTCGTCGTGAACGCCACCTCGACCAAGGGCACTGTGCCGACCTTCTGCAAAGCCCGGATCTCGGCGCCTTCCGTAGCCGCAGCCACCGGCGGCAGCAATTTGCCACTGATCGAACCGGATAGCGAGACCGGCATCATCACCGGTGAGACGCTCGGGTTGAGGGTCGTGGTCTTCTCGGCTTCGACCTGGACTCCAGCGACGACCGCGGTGGTCCGGCCCGGCCCTGTGAAGACGACGTCGTACGGCCCCTTTGCCGAATCGAGCGGTGCCAGGACGAACTGCCCGCTCGAGTCGGGCTGGGTGGCCTTCATCACTACGCCATTCTTCTGCGCGCTGACAGTCACGTCAGTAAGGCCGGTCTGCACGTAGCCCGCGATCGCCGTCAGCGTCATCGGCATCACGCGGATGACGGGCTTGAGGCCAAACGAACCGTTGCCGCGCCGGACGATCGACTTGCAGGCGTCGAAGTCGAGGACGAGGCCGGTCGTCTTGCCTGCCTCTATCGTGAATCCGTGAATCAGCTTCAGCCCGCTTTGCTGTGCGCTCGGTGTAGCCATGGGCGTCATCGAGCCTTTGGTCGGCACCACATAGTTAGCAGGCGTGCCGGTACCGTTCGAACTCAGCATCAGGCGCAACTGCGTGTACTGCCCCGCGGGCAAGGTGGTCTGCCCGAGATCGACCAGTACCCCGTTCTGCAGGGACAGCAGATCCACCTTGCGGGCCGGGCTGACTGAGATGTCGGTCCAACCGCTATCGTTGTCATTGGCACCCATGCTCTGATGCACGCGCACCCGTTCAACTGTGACGACCACCTGGTCGAACCCGCACGCCGGTGCGTCGGTCAGCGCGACTCGCAGGGTGCCTGGGGCACTGAAGCCGCCGCCGCTGTCGCCGCCCCCCGTTCCGCCGCCCCCGCTTCCGGGTCCCCCGCTCCCTCCAGTACCGCTGCCCGCGCCGCCACCAGCGGGCGCGGTGGTGGCCTGTGACATCCCATCACCACCCCCGCCGCCACACGCAGCCAGCGTCACGATGCCGGTGATGGCCAAGAGCGCAGCACAAAAATTCCTGAGTGAATTCGACATGGCGGTCCTCCATCCATCTATGCACCCAGCCTAAATCAGAAATGGGAATTTTTCCCTTTTTACCGCCAGCCGGTAGCCTGTTTTTGCGGTAGTCCGGACGCACGCGCGGCGCCCGTCACCGGCGCGGATCGGCACGAGCCAAAGCAGTTCTTGAACGGCGCGATCGCGCGGACGCTAAGCGGCGACGCGCCGGCGGTCAGGCAATGCAGCCCAACCAGTAGCTCATCCGCTCAGGGAGAGCAGGCAGCGCGCGCGCGTCGAAGCTGCTCGGTCGGGACAGGCAACTGGGCGGGATCTTCGCCCGGGTAGTAGAGCTGGTTGGGAGGCCAGAGATCAAAGTCAGGCGGAGGCCAGCCGCGGACCGAAACGACGCCGGGCACCAGGTTCCTGAGGTCGACGGCGCCGCTCACCAAGTCTCGCTGGCAGGCGAGCAGAATCCCGCCCGATGCCGAGACCTGCCCCCGCAGAGCACCGAGCTTGCCGGGGGCCTGACGACTGAGTGCCTGTGATGCCGGCGCGAGCACCAGCACGTAGTAACGCTGCCCGCCCGCGTTCTCGGCGAGTGCGGCCTGGGCGGCCTGCTCGAAATCGAACTGGTCGCCGGCGATGTACAGGCCGCCGGGTGCCTGCGCGACGAGCGCCGGCGCAGAGATTATCAGGGAGAGTGCAACCAGTGAACGGCAGGACAGCATCGCACGCATCGCAGCCTCGATCCGGAATCGTGCATCCCGCAGCCATCGTACCGCCGCGGGCGAGCTGATTGCAGGCAGGTGGTGCGCCTACTGACGGGCGGCTTCCTTGAAGCGCGGATCGAGCAGGATGTCGGCTTCTGGGTTGCGCTGCACCGGCCGGGCGCCCTGCGCGACCAGCTCCCGGAAACGCTTCCTTTCGGCGTCGAAGCGTTCGTTGATGCGGTCTACTTCACCGCGCGCCTCGGCGATGATCTTTGCCTCGGCTGAGACCGCCTGCGCGTTCAGCGCGTAGGCGCGCTTCAGGCTGTCGGGCTGCTCGCGCTTCTTGTAAAACTCCGCCTCGTCGTCGAGCCGCTTGCGGTCCTGCTCCAGGCTGTAGGCCCGCTCCTGAGACCGCTTGATGATTGCCTCGGCGCCTTCCATCGATTTCTTGCGCGCCGCTTCGATCTCGGCCTCGGTCGCATAGGCTTCCAGCAGCGAACGATCGCGCCGGCGCTGCGCGAGTTGGTGCTCCTCGTCTTCGATCTTCTTCTTGGTCTCAAGAGCGCGGACACGCTGCTCCTCGACAGTCAGTGGCCGCGGAATGATGCGCCGCACCGAGCCATCGCGGTTCAACTCCCGCATATCGACATTGGCGCATTCAGCCGGTGGCCGGTCCGCCGTAAAGACCTTGCCATTGGAAACACAGGTGTACATGAAGCTGCCGGCGGCCGGCGTCTGCGCCAAGGCTGCCGGCTGCACCAGCGCGCAACCCGCGAGCACGATCACGATCCGAAGTTCAGGCGCCATAGCGCTCCCGATAGCGTTCGACTGCCGGCCGAAACGCGCTCAATTGGTGGGCCGGCGCCGAGTCGGCCGCGAGAAACTGCATCAAGTCGTCCAGTGTCGCGATGGCCAGCACCGGCAAACCGAACGAGGCTTCAACTTCCTGCACGGCCGAGCGGGTCGACAGCGCATCGTCGGCTCCGGCACGTTCCATGCGATCGAGCGCGATCAGTACCGCAGCGGGTGTGGCGCCAGCGGCGCGAATCATTTCAACCGATTCACGCACCGAAGTCCCCGCGGTGATCACGTCGTCGATGATCACTACGCTCCCGGCCAGCGGCGCGCCGACGATCATGCCGCCTTCCCCGTGGTCTTTCGCTTCTTTGCGGTTGTAGGCGAACGGCACGTCGGCTCCGAGCTCGGCCAGCGCCACTGCAGTCGCGGCCGCCAGTGTGATGCCCTTGTAGGCCGGCCCGAACAGCATGTCGAACCGAAGCCGCCCTTCAGCGCGGGCCGCAAGCAGCGTCTGCGCATAGAAGCGCGCCAGCCGCCCCAGCAGCGCGCCGCGATTGAACAGGCCGGCATTGAAGAAGTACGGCGACAGCCGGCCCGCCTTCGTCTTGAATTCGCCGAATCTCAGGACGCCCGCCTGCAAGGCAAACTCGATGAACTGTTGCCGCAACGACTGCACGTTCGATCCGGGGCCCCGCGCCCGTGGTGTCTGCCCATGCTCATTGTGCCGCAGCCCGATTTCCGGAAGGATGGAAAATGCCGCCGATTCCAGTTCTGCAAGGGCAATTGAGCCAATGCTGCGCATCATCACGCTGAACGCCAACGGCATCCGCTCGGCGGCCGCCAAGGGATTGTTCCGCTGGCTGCGGCGCGCCGAACCCGATGTCGTCTGCCTGCAGGAAGTGAAGTGCGACGAGGCCGACATCCCCGAAATGTTGCGTTCTCCCGGAGAGATGCACGGTTTCTTCCACTGCGCACAACGTCGCGGCTACGCGGGCGCAGCGCTGTATGCGGCAAAGCGACCGCGCTCGGTCCGGCTCGGCTTCGGCTCGGCCGAATTCGACGCGGAGGGCCGCTACGTCGAGGCAGAGTTCCGAGATTTCACCGTCGTCTCGGTCTACTTTCCGTCGGGCTCATCAGGGCCGGAGCGGCAGGCGGCCAAGTATCGATTTCTCGCTCAGTTCGGTCCACACCTCGAGCGACTGCGTGCGAGCGGGCGCGAAATTGTCTTCTGCGGCGATATCAACATCGCACACAGGGAAATCGATCTACGCAACTGGCGCAGCAACCGCAAGAACTCAGGCTTCCTTCCCGAAGAGCGGGAATGGCTCAGCGGCGTGTTCGAGGGCCACGGGTGGATCGATGTGTTCAGACGCCTGGACGCACGCCCCGAGCAGTACACCTGGTGGAGCAGTCGAGGCCAGGCTCGAGCAAAGAACGTCGGTTGGCGCATTGATTACCAGATCGCCACCGCCGGCTTTGCCGCACGTGCGCGTCGCGCCGAGATTTACACCGGCAAGCGCTTCTCGGATCACGCGCCGCTGATCGTCGACTACACCGGCCGACTTTGAACCGGATCAGGACGTCAAAGCGGCGGCCCCGACCACCGCGAGGGCCAGGCCGATCCACCGCACCCGGTCATAGCGCTGCGAGCGCGAGGCCTGCAGCGGCAGGCGCTCAGCCGTGTCGAGCGGCAATGAGCGGCTCTCCCACGCGTGCGTAAAGAAGACGATCAGCGCACCGCTCCACAGCAGCGCACCCGCATAACGACCTGCCATGACCGACATCACGAGCAGCGAAGCAAAGGCCAGCAGGGCGGCGTTCTCAAGAACGCGACCCAGCGCCTCTACCGGGGGCCGGCGGCGAATCATGCCGACCGCCTAGGCGCTGCGCAAAATTGGACCGATCGATTCATTCAAGCGGGTCATTGAACGGAGGTTTGACCGACCGCACTCGGCAGTATCGGACCCGCAATACTGCGCGGCAAGCCGAATTGGGCGGTGATCCGCGCCGTGTTCGAGGCCTGCCGCGCCGCACTTCGCCACCCCGCCACTACACTGCGGCTCCGATGCACGGCGATTCCAGTCCCGGGACCACGGCCGGCGAACCTCTGATCGAGCCGCCGGCCACACGGCGGAGCTGGCGCGAGGTCTTGCACGTCTATGCCGAGCCCGCCGCACTGCGCATGTTCTTCCTCGGCTTCGCTGCGGGGCTGCCGCTGTTGCTGGTGCTGGGCACCCTTTCGTTCCGGCTGCGCGAAGCAGGCGTCGATCGCGCGACGATCGGCTACCTCTCGTGGGTGGGACTGGCCTATGGCTTCAAATGGGCCTGGGCACCGCTGGTCGATAAATTGCCGTTGCCGGCGTTGACTCACCTGCTCGGTCGTCGCCGCGCGTGGCTGCTGCTGGCCCAACTCGTCATCGTTGCCGGCCTCATTGCAATGGCGCTGAATGATCCGCAGGCCGGATTGCGGGCAACGACGATAGCGGCACTCGTCGTCGCCTTCGCCTCGGCAACGCAGGACATCGCGCTCGACGCCTATCGGATCGAGTCTGCGGCGGTAACCAAGCAGGGCGCTCTCGCCGCGATGTATCAGACCGGCTATCGCCTCGCGATGATCTGGGCTGGTGCCGGAGTGCTCTGGATCGCGGCCGGCGCGGCTGGCGCGGACTCCGGGTACAGCGCGGGTGCGTGGACGACGGCATACCTAGCAATGGCCGCCAGCATGGGGATCGGCATCGCTGCGGTGCTGCTTTCGCCTGAACCGCGGACAGCCGCGGCGGCCACTGCAGTTACTGCGGATAGCGCAGCAGAAGGGCGGATGCAGCGGCTGATCGCCTGGTTGCGCGTCGCGGTCGTCGGACCGTTCGTCGACTTCATCCGGCGCTATCGCTGGCAAGCGCTGCTGTTGCTGGCGCTGATCGCCACGTATCGCATCTCTGATGTCGTCATGGGGATCATGGCCAATCCGTTCTACGTCGACATGGGCTACAGCAAGGAGGAAGTAGCGACGGTTTCAAAGCTCTACGGCGTCGTGATGACGCTCGCCGGTGCGTTCATCGGCGGCGCGCTCGCACTGCGCTTCGGCGTGATGCGGATCCTGATGGTGGGCGCGGTGCTCTCGGCGGCCTCGAACCTGCTCTTCGCCTGGCTTGCGACCCGCGGCCACGATCTGACCGGACTGGTCTTCGTGATCTCCGCGGACAACCTGTCGGCCGGCATCGCTTCGGCGGCCTTCATCGCCTACCTTTCGGGTCTGACCAACATCGAGTATTCGGCGACGCAGTACGCGCTGTTCTCATCGGTGATGCTGCTGCTGCCGAAGTTCGTCGCCGGATTTTCCGGTGTGTTCGTCGACGCGCACGGCTACGCCGCGTTCTTCCATGCCACCGCGGCGCTCGGTGTTCCTGTACTTCTGCTGATCTGGCTCGCCGGCCGCGTCGTGCCGGCAACAACCGCGGCACCCGCGGAACGGACTGAACGATCACGGCAGGCGCCGCTGGTGGAACGCAGCGGCGGTGGTCGAGCCGGTAGATCGCGGTGAACCAAGCGCCGACTCAGACTTCGTCGATCCAGTAGTCGACCGCGTCGCCCGCCCGAGTCATTTGGCGCCAACCAGTTGCAAACGCGCCTACCTTGTTCGAGTCCGGGTACTCGCAGATCTCCGCGGGGAGCATCGTGCTGACCGACAGATAGGCGAGTTCGGCGTCCGAGTCGTTGACGATCTGGTGGGCCGTCTCGGGACCTCCGGTGGGGCAGCAGATCACGTCGCCGGCTCTGATCTTGCGCGTCTCGCTGCCATAGCGCAGCAGGCCGGTGCCCCGCACGATGAAGAACATCTCTTCTTCGCCACGATGACTATGGAACGGACACGAGCGCTTGCCTGGCGGAACCACATCGTAGGAGTAGCCGAGGTTTTTTGCGCCCAGCAACGGGCCGATGCGCAGCGCGTTGCACTCGAATTTGTCGCCCTTGGCGAAGTGCTCGAGCTTCAGCTCGTCGATATTCACGACTCTCGAATTGATGACGCTCATGTCGCACTCCGTTTGCTGCTGGATTCCAGTGCTGCCAGCGGGGCCTCGAAACGATAGATCGCCACGGTCGCACGTAGTGCCGGAGCGAACTTCACCGGCCGGCCGTCAGCAAGGACGGCCCGGCCCGTGATGATGAGTCCCACCCGCGCCGCCAGAATCTCGAAATCTTTCAGCGTGCAAAGGTGAATGTTCGGCGTATCGAACCACTGGTAGGGAATATGCCGCGTGACCGGCATGCGGCCGGCGAGCAGGGTAACGGCGTGACGCCAGTGGCCGAAGTTCGGAAAGCTGACCACGCCCTGGCGCGCGACTCGCGCCATTTCGCGCAAAATCCCCTCGACGTTGTGCATGGCCTGCAGCGTCTGCGACAGCACGACGGTGTCGAACATCCGGTCGGCGAACAAACGCAGCCCGGCGTCCAGGTTCTGCTGCACGACATTGATACCCTGCTTGACGCAGAGCGCGAAGTGATCGTCGTCGATTTCGACGCCGTAGCCGCGACACGCCTTGGCGTCACGCAGGTGCGCCAGCAGCGCACCGTCGCCGCAACCGAGGTCGAGCACGCGGCTTGACGGTGCGACCCACTCGGCGATCTGCGCGAGGTCGACCCGCAAGCTCATTGCCCGCACTCCTGCGCGATGTTGTCGAAATAGGCCCGGACCACACGGTGATACCTGGGATCCTCCAGCAGGAACGCATCGTGACCGTGCGGGGCGTCGATTTCGGCATAGACAACGTCGCGGCCGCTGCTGATCAGCGCCTCGACGATTTCGTGCGAGCGCTCCGGCGGAAAGCGCCAGTCGGTGCTGAAGCTCGCGAGCAGGAACCGGGCTGTGGCCGGCGCGAGTGCGCGGGCCAGATTGCCGCCGGTGTGACGGGCCGGGTCGAAGTAGTCGAGCGCGCGTGTGATCAGCAGGTAGGTGTTGGCGTCGAAGTACTCGGAGAACTTGTCGCCCTGGTAGCGCAGATAGCTCTCGACCTCGAACTCGACGTCGTAGTGGAACTGGTAGTCGTCGGTGCGCATCGAGCGGCCGAATTTCTCCGCCATGTCGGCTCCCGACAGGTAAGTGATGTGCCCGATCATGCGTGCGACCCTCAGGCCGCTTCGCGGAACGACGTGCTGCGAGTAGTAATCGCCGCCGTGAAAGTCCGGATCGGAGCGAATCGCCGTGCGCGCGACCTCGTTGAACGCGATGTTCTGCGCCGAAAGCTTGGGGGCGGCAGCGATCGCAACACAATGGCGCAGCCGCTGCGGATACTGGATCGCCCAGGACAGCGCCTGCATCCCCCCGAGTGATCCACCCATGATCGCGGCCCAGCACTCGATGCCCAGCATATCGGCGACGCGCGCCTGGGCATGCACCCAATCTTCGACCGTCACGACCGGAAAGCGCGCCCCATAGGGTGTTCCGTTGGCCGGATCGATCGACATCGGCCCGGTGGAGCCGAAGCACGAGCCCAAATTGTTGACGCCGACGACAAACAGCCGCTCGGTGTCGACGGGTTTGCCCGGTCCGACCATGTTGTCCCACCAGCCGATCTGCGCCGGGTCGTCAGCGTAGGTGCCGGCCACGTGATGCGACGCATTCAGCGCGTGGCAGACCAACACCGCATTGCTGTGGTCGGCATTCAGCCGTCCGTAAGTCTCGATCATCAATTCGTAACCGGCGATCGAGCTTCCGCTGCTCAGCGCGAGCGGCGCGTCGAACCGCAGCGTGCACGGGGTCACGACTCCGACCGAACGGGGCTGAGGATGCGTTGCCAAGGCAGTGCTCTCGCAATAAGGACCGAGGGGCGCGAATCCGGCTCGGCTGCGGACAGCACAGCGGCGTGACCTCTTTAGCGGTATTCGGAGGCGGCAGGCCTCGCGCGCCCGCAAGCGAGTCGGCAAATCGGCGCAGGGCCGAAGAGGGTAGAGCGCGCATGCCATGGTGTCAAACGGGCATCTGCTTTGCTCACGTAGCATTCGGCAACGGGTCGTCCGTGGGCCAGTATCGCCCGCAAGGGCTCGTATCGGACAAGGAAAGGAAGCACTGATGAAGCTCCTTAAGTGGCTCACCACCGGCGCCGCACTGGTGGCGTTCGGCATGTCGACGGCGCTCGCCGCCGACAAGGCAAAGCAGGAAGAAGTGTTGAAGGCGACGCACGCGGCGCTGCAGGAGTTCTACAAGAAGGATCCGAAGATCAAGGCCAAGGCGGAGAGCGCGCCCGGCTACGCGGTGTTCAGCACCTTCGGCATCAGCTTCCTGATCGGCGGCTCCGGCGGCAAGGGCGTCGTGCACGACAACGCCACGAAGAAGAACACCTTCATGGATCTCGCGACGGCGAGCGCCGGACTCCAGATCGGTGCGGCCGAGACACGCTATCTGTTCATCTTCAAGGACAAGGCCAGCATGCAGCAGTTCATCGATAGCGGCTGGGACGCCTCGGCCAACGTCGCCGCTGGCGCCGGGACGGGCGCGTCGTCGGCGGCCGCCACGATCGGCACCTTCACCGGCGGCGAGTTCTACCGCCTGACCAAGGCCGGCCTTGAGGCGAGCGTCGCCGCCTCAGGAATCAAGGTCTGGAAGGACAAAGACCTGAACTGATCTCGCGCAGATCAACGCAGGCGCTGCCGCGCCTTTTTTTGCCGTTTTATTGCAGCAGCGCCGGCGGCGCCGGCTGCATTTCCCGCTGCAGCACGCCACGGATCTTCATCGGGTCGGACATGCGCAGTACGCGCCCGGCAAAACGGCCCGAATCCTTGAACGACAGCTCGAACAGTCGCTCTTTGATAGGCAGGATCTGGGACGGGTGCATCGAGAACTGCCGCAGTCCCATGCCGAGCAGCAGTTCGGTCATTTCGAGCTCGCCCGCAAGCTCGCCGCAGACCGAGACCGGCACGCGTGCTCGAGTGCCGGCGCGGATCGTTTGGGCGATGAGTCGCAGCACCGCGGGGTGCATCTGGTCATAGAGGTGGGCGACCGTGCTGTCGGTCCGGTCGATCGCCAGCGTGTACTGGATCAGGTCGTTGGTGCCGATCGACAGGAACTTGAGCCGCTGCACGAACTCGGGCAGCGACAGCGCCGCGGCCGGCACTTCGACCATGCCGCCCAGCTGGATGCGGGCGTCGAACTTCTGCTTTCGCTCCTTCAACCCTTCCTTCGCGCGCGCGACGAAGGCGGCCGCCTGCTCGATCTCGTGCACATGCGCGAGCATCGGGATCAGAATGCGCACCGTGCCCTGCTCGGAAGCCCGCAGGATCGCGCGCAGCTGGGTCAGGAACAGCTCCGGATACGCCAGGCAGTAGCGGATCGCCCGCAGGCCCAGTGCCGGATTCGACTCCGGCCGAGGTGCACCGCGTGACATGCCCAGGCTCTCGCGCGCGGTTTCGGTAAGCACCTTGTCCGCGCCGATGTCGAGCGTGCGGATCACGACCGGCTTGCCCTTCATGGCTCGTGCGACTTTGGCGTAGGCCTCGAACTGTTCGTCCTCCGACGGCAGCTCGTCGCGGTCCATGAAGAGAAATTCCGAGCGAAAAAGCCCGATGCCGTCGGCCCCGGCTTCGAGCGCGTCGCGCGCGTCCTCGGGCAGCTCGATGTTGGCCAGCAGGTCGATCGCAATGCCGTCGCGTGTGCGCGCAAGCTTGCCTTTGAGCTTGCGCAGCTGCGACCGGTGCTCGGCTTCGGCACGCGAGCGGCGACGGAGCTCGTGCAGCTCGTCTTCGGATGGGCTGATCACGATCAGGTCGGCGTCGGCATCGATGACGACGACCTCATCTTCCTCAATCAGGTCGCGCGCACCATCGGCTCCGACGATCGCCGGCAACCCCAGGCTGCGCGCCAGGATCGCCGTATGCGAGGTCGGACCGCCGAGTTCAGTCACGAAACCGGCGAGTTCGAAATCGGCGCGATCCTTCAGGTGCAGCACGTCGGCTGGAGCCAGGTCGCGCGCCACCAGTACGAGTCTCTCGCCGGCGGCCAGCTTCTTCGGCAATGCCACGCGCGAGGGCCGGCCTTCGGCCAATGCATTCAGGACACGCTCAACGACCTGGCGAACATCGGTCGAGCGTTCGCGCAGATACTCGTCGTCGATCGCCTCGAATTGCCGGGCAACCTCCTCGAGCTGGATCGTGAGCGCCCATTCCGCGTTCATCAGTCGCGAGCGGATCAGGTCGCGCGGCGCTTCAGCGAGCAGCGCATCGTCGAGGATCAGTCGGTGCAGGTCGAGAAACGCCCGTACCTCGGTCGGCGCTCCCGGTGCAATGCCGGCCTTGAGATCATCGAGCTCCTCGCGCACCGCGGCGAAGGCGCGCGTCAGCCGCGCGATCTCGTGCACGACGTCGCGCCGCTCGATCGTCGTCTGGCGCACCTCGAGCTCGGACGGCGCCAGCAGGTGGGCACGTCCGATCGCGATGCCACGGGCCACCCCGATGCCCGCCAGCGTGCGCCGTGTCGTCTCCTCCGCCACCTCGCCCGTCTCCTATTCGTGCTCGCCGAAGCGTGTCTCGATCAGCTGTCCGATCGCATCGATCACCTCGGCCGCATCGTCACCATCCGCTTCGACCGTAAGCACGCTGCCCTGCCCCGCGGCCAGCATCATCACGCCCATGATCGACTTCGCATTGACACGCCGGCCGTTCCTGGCGAGCCAGACCTCGGCCGAGTAGCGACTCGCCACCTGAGTGATCTGCGCGGAGGGCCGCGCGTGCAGCCCAAGCTTATTGCTGATTGTGAAGTCTCGGGTAATCATCGCCCTGCGGTTTGTTAGCCTGGTTCTGCATGGGCGTCGACGCTGCCTGCACCATGCCCTGCTGACCGCCTGCGAGCGCCTTCGCCGCGACCTCGCCCAGCGTCTCACCGCGATAGCAGACCGCTCGAAGCAGCATCGGCAGGTTGACGCCCGCCACGACGGCGACGCGACCGGGCTCGTTCAGGCGCGCTGCGACGTTGCCGGGGGTGGCCCCGAAGGCATCGGTCAACACGAGGACGCCGGCGCCGGAATTGATCTCCTGCAACAGCGCCTGCGCGCGCACAAGCAGCTCGTCCATCGATGCGCCGGGCTCGACGTCAAGCACGCGCAGATTCGCCCGTGTCATGCCCGGCTCGCAACTGTAGACATGCTCAACACAGCGCTCGAGAGCGCTTGCCAGCGGGGCATGGGCGATGATGAGAATGCCGGTCATAAATCTTCGCGTTCGGTGTACGCGACGCTGCGCGTCGCACGTGCACCTCGCGCGCTTGAAGTATCGCGCGCCCTTCGGGCGGCCGGGCGAGCGCGCGCAATACAACAGCGATGAAACCATACGCTCATGCGGTTCTCTCCAACGCATCGATAAACAGGCCGGCAACGTTGCAATCGGTCTGCTCGGTGATCTCGACAAAGCATGTCGGGCTCGTGACGTTGACCTCGGTCAGCTGATCGCCGATGACGTCGAGGCCGAGTAACCGCAGGCCGCGCGGGAGCAGCTGTTGCCCGACGACGGTCGCGATCTGGCGGTCGCGCTCGCTCAGCGCCTGCGCCCGCCCGATGCCCCCGACGGCCAGGTTGCCGCGGGTTTCTCCCGGTTTCGGAACACGGGCCAGGCAGTACGGCACCGGGACGCCGTCGATGACCAGTACGCGCTTGTCGCCGTCACTTATCGCCGGGATGAACTTCTGCGCCATCGCGGTGCGCTCACCGCGGGCCGTGACCGTTTCCAGGATTGAACCCGAGTTCGGATCACCTGGCCGCAGTCGGAACACCCCGGTGCCTCCCATTCCGTCGAGCGGCTTGACGATGATGTCGGCGTGATCGGCCCAGAACTCGCGGATCCGGTCAGGCTCGCGCGTCACCAGTGTCGGCGCGATGAACTGCGGGAACTCGAGGATCGACAGCTTCTCGTTGTGGTCGCGCAGCGCCTGGGCGTCGTTGATGACGCGGGCGCCCTGCGCCGCGGCACGAGACAGCATCAAGGTCGCATTTAGGAACTCCACATCGAACGGCGGATCCTTGCGCATCAGCACAGCCGTGAACGACTCCAGCGCGCGCTCGTCTGCACCACGATCGACGTACCAGGCGTGGTCGTCGGCCGTAAGCTCGAGCCGGTGGGCGCGCGCCGTCACCGCTCCGTGGCCTGCCGCGAGCTCGTCCTGCGTCGCCGCGTACACACCATGCCCGCGGCGCGCGGCTTCGCGCATCATCGCGACGCTCGTGTCCTTATAGGCCTTGAGCTCGTCCAGCGGATCGACAACAAACAGCAGTTCGAGCGGCATCTCGAAGCCGTCCCGCACGTCTCCGCTGTCAGCCCGCGACCGCGGCCGCCAGCGGCGCCGACAGCGATTCGGCCCGGTACGCCGTGCGCTCGAGCTCGACCGCGGCCGCGAGCAGGGCGAGGCGCGCGACCACGCCATAGGCGTAGAAGCGATTCGCCGCGCTACCCCCGGCCGTCATCGCGCGGTCCGGCAGGTTGCAACTGCCCGAGAACGCGAGCGGCACGAAATGCATCCCGGGCGAGTTGAGGTTCTCGTCGCGGCCGCGCTCGGTGTGCACGCGGTAGAAACCGCCGACGACATAGTGCTCGATCATGTACACCACCGGCTCGGCGACGGCGTTGTCGACCACCTCCATCGTCGGTACGCCCTCCTGGATGATGACCTCATGCACCTCGAGGCCCTCCTTGACCACCGACATCTTGTTGCGCTGCTTGCGGTTGAGCCCGATCACCTCGGAGGGGTCCTTCACGGTCATCACGCCCATGCCGTAGGTGCCGGCATCGGCCTTGACCACGACGTACGGCTTGTCATCGATGCCGTGTTCGCGATACTTGGCGCGCATCCTGCCGAGCACGAAATCGATGTTGCTAGCGAGACACTCCTCGCCGGCTCGCTCGTGGAAGTTGACCTCGCCGCAGCGCCCGAAGACGGGGTTTATCAACCACGGGTCGACATCGATCAGCTGCGCGAATTCGCCGGCGATCACGTCATAGGCGGCAAAATGGTTTGACTTGCGGCGGATCGCCCATCCCGCCTGCAGTGGCGGCACGACGATCTGGTCGTCGAGATCGCGCAGGATGTCAGGGATCCCCGCCGACAGGTCGTTGTTCAGCAGCAGCGCGCATGGAATGAAGCCGGCCACGCCGACCTTGCCGCCGCGCCGCTCCAGCGGCTCGACCATCAGCACCTCGCCGCCGGGCAGCTCGATCCGCGTTGGCTCACGCACCTCATCCGACAGCGATCCGATGCGCACCTCGAGGCCGGTCTGCCGCAGGATGCGGGCCAGCCGTGCAACGTTCGCGAGGTAGTGGACATTGCGCGTGTGCCGTTCGGGCACCAGCACCAGGTTGCGGGCGTCGGGGCACAGGCGCTCGATGGCCGACTGCGCGGCCTGCACCGCACATGGCAGCATCTGCTCCGAGAGGTTGTTGAATCCGCCCGGGAAAAGATTCATGTCGACCGGGGCCAGCTTGTAGCCGGCGTTGCGCAGGTCGACCGAGCCGTAGAACGGCGGCGTGTGGTCCTGCCACTGCAGACGGAACCAGCGCTCGATCGCCGGCATCGCGTCGACGATCTTCTGTTCAAGTGCCAGCAGCGGTCCGTTGTTGGCCGTTACCAGGCGAGGGAGGGCGGAGTTCGGCACGGCAGAGCTCGCTTGCGCACTTCCGGCAAATCGGCCGGGCGGTGCGGTGGTTCCTGGGAAGGGCAGTGTACCGCCCGGCCACTGCGCATTCGGCGACGCGCGCGTCGCACCGATCCGAGGCAGCGGGTCGTTCGGGCACAAAAATACGGGCACCTGGGGTGCCCGTGAAAGTTCGCCACGAATGGGCCGTAGGCCCGGCGAGCTAGGGAGACACGATCTGCGACTGCGCCGCCCCCCGTGCGGCGGGGCGGCTGGGGTCCGGCTGAAGCGCCGGACCCCGAGCTCAACTACGAGTGATACGCCGATTCGCCGTGATACGTCGTATCAAGGCCTTCTCGTTCTTCCTCAACTGTGGTGCGCAGGCCAACGACCATGTCGACGATCTTGAAGCCGACGGCTGAGACGACACCGGTCCAGACGATCGTGACGAGCACGGCCTTCGCCTGGACCCAGAGCTGCTCGGCGATGCTGCTGTAGCCGGTCGCAGCCGTGACCCAGTCGGTGACGAAGCCCGGTCCGCCGAGCGACGGCGCATTGAAGACACCGGTCAGCAGCGCGCCGAGGATCCCGCCCACCGCGTGGATGCCGAAGACATCGAGCGCATCGTCGGCACCGAGCATCCGCTTCAGCCCGTTGACTCCCCACAGGCATATGAGGCCGGAAGCGATCCCGATCACGAACGCGCCGAGGATGCCGACATTGCCCGCAGCCGGCGTGATCGCCACCAGCCCGGCAACGGCGCCCGAGGCTGCACCCAGCATCGAGGGCTTGCCCTTCAGCATCCACTCGGCAAACGTCCAAGCCAGCACGGCACACGCGGTCGCAAGGAAGGTGTTGATGAAGGCCAGCACCGCCGAGTTGTTCGCCTCGAGCGCGGATCCAGCATTGAAGCCGAACCAGCCGAACCATAGCAGCGAGGCGCCGATCATCGTCATCGTCAGGCTGTGTGGCGGCATTGCCTCCTTGCCGTAACCCACGCGCTTGCCGATCAGGTAGGCACCGACCAGCCCCGCGACACCGGCGTTGATGTGCACCACCGTGCCGCCGGCGAAGTCGAGCGCGCCCCATTGCCAGATCAGGCCGGCCGTCGCGTTGACCGTGTCGACCACCTCGGGCTTGGTGTAGGCATCGGGACCTGCCCAGAACCACACCATGTGCGCGATCGGCGCATATGCGAACGTGAACCAGATGACCGTGAAGAGCAGCACCGCGCTGAACTTCACGCGTTCGACCAGCGCGCCGAGCAGCAGGCAGCAGGTGATCGCGGCGAAGGTCGCCTGGAACGCGGCAAACAACAGTTCCGGAATCACGACGCCCTTGCTGAAGGTCCCAACAGTGGCGAACTCTCCTTTGCCGGCATCGACTGCGCCGCTCATGAAGAGCCGGCTCAGCCCGCCGAAATAGGCATTGCCTTCGGTGAACGCCAGGCTGTAGCCGTAAATGAACCACAGCACGACGACCAGCGAAAACGTAACGAACACCTGCATCAGCACCGACAGCATGTTCTTCGAGCGCACGAGCCCGCCGTAGAACAGCGCCAGCGCGGGCACCGACATCAGCAGCACGAGCGCGGTCGCAGTAAGCATCCACGCCACGTCGCCCTTGTTGGGTGTCGGCGCAGCTGCCGCCGCCGGTGCAGCCTCCTCCTTCTTGGTGTCGGCAGTTGGCGCGGCTTTGTCCTCGGCCTTTGCCGCAGCCGGCGCGGCCGCAGGGGCCGTCACCGGTGCAGCCGTTTCGGCTTTGGGCGGAGCTTCGGTCTTGGCCTGCGCGCTCGCAGCCGAAGTGAACACCAGGGCTCCTGCTGCGAGGAGCATGACTAAAAGTTTCTTCATCGCTTCCCCACAGAGTTAGAGAGCATCCTTGCCGGTCTCGCCGGTACGGATTCGGATGACCTGCTCGAGGTCATAGACGAAGATCTTGCCGTCGCCGATCTTGCCGGTGCGCGCGGAGGCTTCGATGGCCTCGATCGCGCGCTCGACGATGTCGTCGGCCACGGCCGCTTCGATCTTCACTTTGGGCAGGAAGTCGACCACGTATTCGGCGCCGCGATACAGCTCCGTGTGGCCCTTCTGCCGGCCGAAGCCCTTGACCTCGGTGACCGTGATGCCTTGAACGCCGACTCCGCTCAGGGCCTCACGCACCTCGTCAAGCTTGAACGGCTTGATGATGGCGGTGATGAGTTTCATGAATTGTCTTCCCCAGTGATCACGGTGAGGTTCAGAACGTCTTGGTGACCGAAAGCACTGCGTTGAACTTGCCCAGCTCGCGCACTTTGCCGGCGCCGTTGCTGGCATACCACCACTCAGAGTCGGCGTCCGTGCCGACGCCCGCGAGCGAAACGACCCAGCCCTCCATGTCGTAGGAGACGCCCACCTTGTAGTCGAAGTAGTTCAGCTGCGACCCGTAGTGAGGCACCCAGGTGTAGCCCACGCTGCCGAACACGTTCCACTTCGGCGCCACTTCGAACGTAGCCGCGGCAGTGAGGTACTGCGTACCTTTGGTGTTGCCGTTCGTTCCCAGGAAGGCGGTGCCGGACTTGTTGGAGTAGTTCGACGCGACGGCTTCCGTCAGGCCAAAGTAGTCGCTCAGTGCGTAGTAGTACTTGGCGGACAGAAACTTCCAGCTCCCTCCGATGTACAACTCCCAGTTGTAGATGGACTGGTCGTACGTGGCACCGGTCGGGATGCCGTTCGCATTGCGTGCCTCACCGATGAATTTCGCACCGGGGTAGTAGTAGTAATAGGTGCCAAGGTCGAGGCCGAAATCCTGGAACGTCCCTTTCCAGCCGCCGTAGAAGTCCATTTCAATCGACGAACCGTTCGGGTATTGATTGCCCGACACGTTCGAGTTCCAGTTGCCGATGTAGAACCCAGACTTGGACGCGAAGTCGACGCCTCCCTGAATCGCCGGGGCCCAGAAAGTATCGCCGCCGAACGTCTGGGAAATGCCGCGGAAGCGATAGTCGCTCGCGATGGTCATGTTGCCTGTGAATGTGTAATCCGGCTCGGGTTTCGCCGCGGCCGCCTGGGCGGATGCAAGCGTCGGTGCAAAGCAGGCCGCAGCGGTAGTCACGGCAGCGAGCGCCTTCTTCATCTGGTTCTTCCTTTCGAAGCGAGGTTGGAACAAGCTCGGACACCGCTTACGCAACATGCATGCCAATTGCTGCGACGCCAGAAATGCCTCGCGCTGGTGCAACTTTCAAGGACCGAGCAATGAAAAGGCGCCGCGAAGGTGCAACGCCGAACCATTCCGGTTCATCGCCCCTACGCTGGCGGCGCCACTGATCTACGGTGCGGCCCGCGGAGAGCGCGCTGATAGACTGGCTCGCACACGTGGACTCGTGCCGCGCAGGCAGGATGCTCGGCAGCACAACCGTTGAATGGCGCGATGGAGACGACGACGTTTCTCGATGAGCTGCAGGACCGCGTCAGTGCATTGATCCGGCAGACGCCGGCAGCGGATCTGCAGAAGAATCTCAAGGCGCTGCTGCAGCAGCAGTTCGCCCGGCTCGATCTGGTGACGCGCGAGGAGTTCGACACGCAGTCCAAGGTGTTGGCCCGCGCGCGCGCTCGGCTCGAGGAACTAGAACAACGGATCGCCGAACTGGAACGACGCAAGGCCTAAGGCGCACAGCGCCTGGGCCGCGTTAGGCCGCGGATGCCTCGGGGGAAGATCGCTTGCGCGCGACGGCGATGATCTTGGCGGCGGTCTCGATCTGCAGTTCGGAGAGCTCTGCATCCATCGTCGGGCGATCGATCAGCCGCACGTTCTTGCGCTTCGCGATCTCTTTCGCGCCGCGCTCGTAGCCGGCTTCTGCGATCACAGCGACCCGCAGCATGCCAATTTCTCGCGCCTGCTCGATCAGCGCGGTGATGCGATCGACCGACACGTGGTCGTTCTGCACGACGAAGGCATAGGCGCGCGACGGATCATCGCGGTGGCGCAAAACGAGTTCGATCGGCCAGACGGCCGGCGATGCGGGCACCTGGCGATAGCCGCGCGACTCGTACCAGGCCAGCACCAGTTCGCGCAGTGGAACCGATGGCGCCATTGAGTCGAGCATCGGGGTTGCTTCGCGCCCGGCCGCACGCGCCGCTGCAGTCGGCCGCCGGGGTTCCCGTGCCGGCGGAGCGACCGCCCGCGCGCGCGGGTTCGGGTCGTCCACCATGATCTGCGAGATCAGTTCCTCGATCGGATCGAGTCCGGCCGCGGCATCCTCGGCTGGTGTCATTTCGCGTTCGGGCGGACGTCGGTCGTATTCGATCGGCGGCAGATCCTTGCTCGCCTTGTCCTGCTCCGCGGCCTCGCCATGCGCCTGGCGAATCAAGGCCGCATGATCGATCTGCTCGACTTCCTTTTGTTTCGGTTTCTCGGCGGCGGGCGGCGCGCTGAGCACCATCGCCATGGCCGCCTGCTCGCGCTGCGCGGCTTGCTGGCGGATCGAGTCCGCGCGTCGTCGAGCCCAGAGGTATAGACCGATGAGCACGACCAGCAGGGCAAGACCGAAAAGCAGCGACGACACTTCAGCGCGCACCCAAACCGGTACCCCGCGGGCGCCGGTAAGCAAGACAGAGCGCCAATCGTGACACGAGTCCCCCCTGAAGCCCAACTGAATATGGGGCAAAACGCGTCATTTTTCGCGCCGGTCCTCCTCCCGAGCCATGCGGAGCAAGCGGAGCGCGCCGCGCAAGGGCGCAAACCGGGGCGCAATTCAGAGTATCGCCGTGCGGACTCGCGTGCTGGCGTCGATAGAATCGACCGCCGTCTGCCGCCCTATGTCAATCGCCCTCGTCCGCACCCGTGGCCTTTCGGGCATGTACGCCCCACAGGTCACCGTGGAAGTGCATCTCGCCAACGGCTTGCCGTCGTTCACGCTGGTCGGACTGCCCGACACCGAAGTGCGCGAGGCGCGTGAGCGCGTCCGCGCCGCACTGCTGACGAGCCGCTTCGAGTTTCCGGCGCGACGGATCACGGTGAATCTGGCTCCCGCCGACCTGCCGAAGGAATCCGGTCGCTTCGACCTTCCGATCGCGCTCGGAATCCTGGCGGCGACAGGTCAGGTCCCGACCCGCACCCTCGATCAGTATGAGTTTGCCGGCGAACTGTCGCTGTCCGGCGATCTGCGCCCGGTGCGTGGCACGCTAGCAATGGCCTACGCCGTGGCAAAGTCACAGCACACTGTCGGGCCCCGCCGCGGTTTCGTCGTGCCGGACGAAAGCGCCGACGAAGCAGCGCTGGTCGGCGGCATCCCGATTTTCCCGGCGCGCACGCTGTTGCAGGTGGTCGAGCACCTGCGCGCAGACGCCGGCGACACCTCGGCGCACTCGATCGCGGAACACCAGGCGATGGTGCGATTGACGCCACCGATTTATCCCGATCTTTTTGACGTCAAGGGACAGCTTGCCGCCAAGCGAGCGCTCGAGGTCGCGGCCGCCGGTGGGCATAGCGCGCTGCTGGTCGGGCCGCCCGGCACCGGCAAGACAATGCTGGCGCAGCGCTTTGCCGGCATCCTGCCGCCGATGACGACCGACGAGGCGCTCGAGTCGGCCGCAGTCCTGAGCCTGGTGGGCCAATTTGCGCCGCAGCGCTGGGCCACGCGTATCTTCCGCGCCCCGCACCACACCGCGAGCGCGCCGGCGCTGTGCGGCGGCGGGTCACCACCGATGCCCGGCGAAATCTCGCTGGCCCATCACGGCGTGTTATTCCTCGATGAACTGCCGGAATTCGAGCGGCGCGTGCTCGAATCTCTGCGCCAGCCGCTCGAATCCGGCGCGATCACGGTTTCGCGCGCCGCGCGTCAGGTCGACTATCCGGCACGATTCCAGCTGATCGGCGCGATGAACCCCTGTCCTTGCGGCTTCTACGGTCACGCTACGCTGGCCTGCCGTTGCACGCCCGACATGGTTGCGCGCTACCAGGACCGAATTTCCGGCCCACTGCTCGACCGCATCGACATGCGCGTGGAAGTGAGCTCGGTGCCGGACGAGGTGTTGACCGCGCTGCCGGATGGAGAGCCGACCCGCTTCGTGGCCGAACGCGTGCGCAAGGCCTACGACCGTGCGATCGCGCGCCAGGGCAAGGTCAACGACCACTTGCAGGGTGCGGAACTGGAGGAGCTCTGCGCGCCCGACGATGCCGTGCAGAAGCTGCTGCATGCCGCGAGCTTTCGACTCGGCTGGTCTGCACGTGCCTACCATCGCGTGCTGAAGGTGGCGCGCACGATCGCCGATCTCGCCGAATCGGGGCCGCTGGCGACGCAGCACGTCGCGGAAGCGATCCAGTACCGGCGCTCGCTGCGCGACTAGGGCCGACCGAGGAAGAGGTAGATCGCCTTGTTGTCGCGGTTCGCGTAGCCGAAGCCAACGTACAGCGGCCCGAGCGGCGAGTCGAGCCCGAAATACAGAGAGCCCGCCTTCACGTTGAGATAGCCGTCGACGCGCTCGCCCTCCCACACGGGCACCTCGGGCTTAAGTCGGGCCGCCTCGGCCGACGCTCCAACGTAGATGCCTTCAAAAAATGGGATCGCGGCGAGCTTGGTGCGGTAGACCAGCCGCCCGAAGACGAAGTCCTGCGTCTTCAGCTGCTGACGCTGCAGGCCCGATAAATACAGAAAGCCGCCGAGGTTGAACAGATCGTAGGGCGGGATGTCGCTGCCGCCGATACGGTTGCCTGCAGTAACCAGGCCTTCAACCGTGTGCGCGTCCCAGGTTTTCGCGCCGCCAGCGAGCCCGCGCCAATAGGCGTATTCGTCATCCGCGCCCAGCGCGCTCATTGACGAATATGCCTGTGCGAGCAGGCGATACCCGCTGTGGGTGAAGTTCAGGCTGTCGAGCCGGTCCAGCGTCAGCTGCGCATTGACCGCACCAATATTGGTATTTCTTCGCGCCGGAAACTGCGGGATTCCGCTTTGCAACTCGAAGCTGGTATAGCCGTTACGCAGGCCGATGCGCGCGTCGCCATACTGGATGATGTTGGCCCCGAGGTCGAGCGCCGCGATCGCCTGCGTGTTGCGATACTGCGCGATCTGGATCGTGTCCTCGAACAGGTACCACGGCGTCACCGAGTACTGCACGCGCGGCACAATGAACATGTACTGGCTGGGTCCGATCGGCTGGTAGAACTCAGTGCCCACCAGCACATCGGTGCCGAGCACAAGGTCGCTGCGCCACTCACCGCCCCAGGTGTTCAGCCACTTCGAACGATACGAGGCGAACAGGTTGAAGTTCGCCTGTTTGCCGAGGTCCGCATCGAGCTCGAGGCCGAAGCGGAAGTAGTCCCGCTCCGGCTTCTCCTTGACCAGCACCGTCAGCGTCTGCTTGCCGTCGACGTCTTCGATCGCGTAGTTCACATTCTCGAAATCTCCGCGGCCGAAGACACGCCGCATGTCCAGGTCGATCGTGTTCCGATCGAGCGGCTCGCCGACCTGCGTCTGCAGTGATTGCAGCACAACCTCGGGCGAAACCCGCTTGGTACCTTCGACGCGGATCGCCTCGACGACCACGCTGCCCTTCTCGGCCGGTGCGCGCTGGCGCTCCCGTAGGGCGGCGTACTGCTCAGGAGGCAGCGAGAGCGTGCGCAGGCGGTCCGCCACCTTGCGGGCCGCGGTCTCGCCGATCGGCACGGCCCTGGTCAGATTGTCGAAGTCCGTCGAAGAATAGTCGCCGAGCTGCGGAACGATCAGGATGTCCTTCGGCCCCAACTCCTGCAGGGAGCGGCTGACGTTCTGCTCGGTCAGGATGTTGATCATCTGCATCGTCACGCTGAACACCGACGTGATGTCATCGGGCTTCAGCAGCGGCGTGCCGAGGTTGACGGCAATGATCACTTCGGCGCCCATCTGGCGCGCGATGTCCACCGGCAGATTGCGCACCAGGCCGCCGTCGACCAGTTGTCGCTTGTCGATGGTCACCGGGGCGACTGCACCCGGCACCGACATCGAGGCGCGAATCGCCTGCACCACGCTGCCGCTTTTGAGCACGACCATCTCGCCGGTACCGATGTCAGTCGCAATCGCGCGAAACGGGATCGGCAGATCGTCGAAGCTGCGCGCGTTGCCGATCTTGACCAGCCGGCGCAACTCGCCCTCGAGCGCGACGCCGGTGACGATGCCCTTCGGCAGCACAACGCCGTCCTTGCCGACGCCGAGCTCGGGGATGATGTACGGCACTTCGTCGTCGATCTTCTGACGCATCGACTGGTCCGCCCTCGGCGGCTTGTCGGTGAAAAGCTTGTCGGTGGTGATCGTGCCGATCACCTCCTGCATCCGCTCGACCGTGAATCCTGTCGCGTACGAGGCACCGATGATCGAGCCCATGCTGGTGCCGGCGATCACGTCCACCGGCACGCGCAATTCCTCGAGAACCTTCAGCACTCCGATATGCGCCGCGCCGCGCGCCCCTCCGCCCGAGAGCACGAGGCCAATCTTCGGTCGCGCCGGTTCGGCGCGGCCCGACTCTGGTGTCGGCGCCAGCTGCGCCATCGCTGTCCAGGACAGTGCGGCGATGCTCAGGCCGACCGCCGCGCAGGCGCAGCGGCGGACCGAATGTGGCGTCAAACGCAGCAGCAGCATCGGAGGTCCCGGTGATCCGTCGTCAGGGGCTTCTTCAGTCTAGGCGACGGCCCTTGCTCGGCATCAGACGAGTATCGACGGCGCGGCTGTCGTATCGTTGCGTTCACGCATCCGCCTGCCCGCTTCCCAGATCGCGATAACTCCGATGTCCGACCCCGCTGCCACCGACAACCTGAACGTCGTCGGCCTCGACGACATGCCGCCTCCGGTCGAGATCAAGGAGGAGCTGCCGCTTGGCGCGGTCGGCGCCGAAACGGTGCGTCGCGGACGCGCGGAGTTGACGCGCATCCTCGACCGCGCCGACCAGCGCCTGTTCGTCGTTGTCGGCCCCTGCTCGATCCACGAGCCGCGGGCGGCACTCGAGTACGCCGGGCGGCTACGGGCCCTCGCCGACGAGGTCAACGATGTGCTGCTGCTGGTGATGCGCGTCTACTTCGAGAAGCCGCGCACGGCGACTGGCTGGAAGGGCTACATCAACGATCCCGACATGGACGATTCGTTCCGCATCGGCACCGGGATGCGGCGCGCGCGCGAACTGCTTCTGGCGTTTGCCACGATGGGCTTGCCGACCGGCAGTGAAGCGCTCGATCCGCTGTCGCCGCAGTATCTCGCCGATCTGATTGGCTGGTATGCCATCGGTGCGCGCACCACCGAGTCGCAGACGCATCGGGAAATGGCGAGCGGGCTTTCAACCCCGGTGGGATTCAAGAACGGCACCGACGGCGGACTCGACGTGGCGATCAACGCAATCCGCTCTGCGCGCTCGCCGCACAGCTTCCTCGGCATCGGTCCCGACGGCCGCACCGCGATCGTCCGCACGCGGGGCAACCGGCTCGGCCACCTGGTGTTGCGCGGCGGCGGTGGCCGGCCGAACTACGACACGGTCAGCGTGCGCTTGGCTGAGTCCGCACTGACGCAGGCCGGTCTGGCACCCAACATCGTTGTCGATTGCTCGCACAGCAATTCATTGAAGGATCCGGCTTTGCAGCCGCTCGTGTTCATGGACTGCATCCACCAGATCAAGGAGGGCAATCGCTCGATCGTCGGCCTGATGCTCGAGAGCCACCTGCACGGCGGCAACCAGTCAATTCCCGACGATCTCAAGCAACTTAAATACGGCGTCTCGGTGACCGACGCCTGTGTCGACTGGTCGACGACCGCCGACCTGCTGCGGCGCGCCGCGACCGAACTGCGACCTGCACTGGCCGCACGCGGCCGCTGAGTCCGCACCTGGAAGGGAGCAGCGTCGCTAGTGGTTCACCGGCATCGTGAACTCCGGTCCCTTCGCAGCCGCCGGATCGGGCCAGCGCTGCATCACGCTCTTGTAACGCGTGTAAAAGCGCACGGCCTCCTCGCCATAGGCGTGGTGGTCGCCGAAGAGCGACCGCTTCCAGCCACCGAACGAGTGAAACGACATCGGCACAGGAATCGGCACGTTGATGCCGACCATGCCGGCGCTGACGCGGCGCGAGAACTCGCGCGCGGTACCGCCGTCAGTGGTGTAGCAGGCCACGCCGTTACCGAATTCATGCGCGTTGACAAGTTCGAGCGCAGCGGCGAAATCGGGTACGCGCACGATCGTCAGAACCGGGCCGAAGATCTCTTCGCGGTAGATCTTCATCTCGGGGCGCGCGTGATCGAACAGCGTCGCACCGAGGAAAAATCCGTTCTCGCGCCCGGACACCGTATGCCGACGGCCGTCGCAGACCAGCTTCGCGCCGTCGGCAACGCCTGACTCGATGTAATCGAGGATCTTCTGGCGATGCGCAGCCGTCACGACCGGGCCCATGTCGGCGTCGGCCTCCATGCCGTCGCGGATGCGCAAGCGGTCGATGCGCGGCTTAAGCTTCTCGACCAGTTCGTCGGCGATGTGTCCCACGGCGACTCCGACCGAGACCGCCATGCAACGTTCGCCGGCAGAACCGTAAGCGGCGCCGATCATTGCGTCGGCGGCCTGGTCAAGATCGGCGTCCGGCATCACCACCATATGGTTCTTGGCACCGCCGAGCGCCTGCACGCGCTTGCCGTGCGCAATGCCCTGCCGCTGGATGTATTCGGCGATCGGCGTCGAGCCGACGAAGCTCACCGCGGAGATGCCGGGGTGCACGAGGATCGCGTCGACCGCCGCCTTGTCGCCCTGAACGACGTTGAACGCGCCGTCGGGAAGCCCGGCCTGCTTGAGCAACTCCGCAATCAACAGCGACGCCGACGGATCGCGCTCCGACGGCTTCAGGATGAAGGTGTTGCCGCACACAAGCGCCAACGGAAACATCCACATCGGCACCATGCACGGGAAGTTGAACGGCGTGATGCCGGCGACGACGCCCAGCGGCTGACGCAGCGAGTAGTTGTCGATGCCGCCGCCGATGTTGTCCGAAAACTGGCTCTTCAGCAGCTGCGGCGCGCCGCAGGCGAACTCGACGATCTCGAGCCCGCGCTGCACTTCGCCGCGCGCATCGCTGAATACCTTGCCGTGTTCGCGCGTGATGATGCGGGCGAGGTCGTCGTGGTGGCGGTCTAGCAGTTCCTTGAAGCGGAACATCACGCGCGCGCGGTTCAGCACCGAGGTCTCGCTCCAGCGTGAAACCGCTGACGCAGCGCTTTTCACGGCCGCATCGACCGTCGTGGCGTCGCCCAGCCGCACTCGGCCGCTCACCTCACCGGTTGCGGGATTGAAGACGTCCGCGGCACGATCGGCTGCGCCGCCAACGCGGGCGCCGTCAATCCAGTGGGTGATGTCGGCGACGACGCTTTCGCTCTTGCCCATCGCCTACTCCACAGTGACCAGTGCCGCCCGTATGGTTTCGACGATGCGCTCGATCTGCGCTTCCTCGATGATCAGTGGCGGCGACAGCGCGATGATGTCGCCGGTGAAGCGCACCATCACGCCGGCCTCGAAGCACTTGACGTGCACTTCCAGTCCGCGCCGGCCGATCGCGCCTGCGCGCGGCTCGAGCTCGATGCCGCCGACCAGGCCGAGATTGCGGACGTCGATCACGTGGCGCGCGCCCTTCAGCGAATGCACCGCCGCC
>DATEZE010000291.1:0-10596 GCA_035255845.1 Burkholderiaceae bacterium
GGGCGAGCCGATCCGCGCAGCCGAGACCGCCCAGCCGACGGGGCCGGTGACGATGACCAAGGCCTGGATCGAGATGCTGCATCGCTACTTCGCGATGGGAGTCGGCTTCCTGATCATCATCCTGGCGGTGCAGGCGTGGCGCCGACCTCGTCGTGATGGCTTGCCTTCGCCCTGGCTTGCGACCGCCGCGTTGGCGTGGGTCTGCTTGCAGGGCGCATTCGGAGCCCTGACCGTCACGATGAAACTGCAGCCGATCATCGTGACCGCACATCTGCTCGGGGGCATGGTGCTGCTCGCGTTGCTGGTCGCGCTGGCCATGCGCGAAGGCGGGTCACTGACTCCCGCGCATGAAACCCGAAGTCTGCGCACCCTGAAGCGCGTCGCGCTGCTCGTCGTCGTCGTGCAGGTCGCGCTCGGCGGTTGGGTCAGTAGCAACTATGCAGTGCTCGCCTGTCCGGACTTTCCGCGCTGCCAGGGCGCGTGGGTGCCGACGATGGATCTCGAGCACGGCTTTACGCTGTGGCGCGGCCTCGGCCGCACCGGTGGCGGCGACATGATCCCGTTTCCGGCGCTGGTCGCGATCCATTGGGTGCACCGGAGCTTCGCGGTGGTCGCGACCAGCGTGCTGGTCGCGCTGGTGCTGTATATGCGGCGGCTCGAAGGACCGACGCCGATTTCGCGCTGGATAGCTGCCGTCCTTGTCCTCCAGTTGGCGACCGGCCTTTCAAATGTCGTGCTCGAGTGGCCGCTGCTGGCCGCAGTCCTGCATAGCGGCGGTGCCGCCGTGTTGGTGGCCCTGCTGTCGGCGTTGAATCTGCGGGCGGACGGCCAGCGAGGCTCTCACCGGGCGTTAAGATGAGCGAATCTGCAAGCCCGAATTCCACAAGCAACCCGACCGACTCGATGCGCGGCCAGATCATCTCCAACCAGCGTTCGCTGAGCCAGCTGGCGTCGCAGTACTGGGCACTGACCAAGCCACGCGTCACACAGCTCGCAATCTTCTGCGCTGTCATCGGCATGTTCCTGGCGACGCCGGGAATGCCGTCGGCGCGAATCGTCGCGATGGCCACACTCGGTATCTGGCTCCTGGCCGGGGCGGCTTTTGCCGTCAACTCATTGATCGAGCAGCACATCGATGCGCGCATGGCGCGTACACGAATGAGGCCGCTGCCGCAGGGCGAACTCACGCCGCTGCAGGCGATGGTGTTCTCGGGTTTCATCGGCGGCGCCGGCATGTGGGTGCTGTACACCCAGGTCAATCCGCTTACGATGTGGCTGACCTTCGCGACCTTCGTCGGCTACGCCGTCGTCTACACGGTGCTGCTGAAGCCACGTACCCCGCAGAACATCGTCATCGGTGGCATGAGTGGCGCGATGCCGCCGGTGCTTGGCTGGGCTGCGGTCACCAACAGCGCGCCGCCGGAGGCGTGGCTGCTCGCACTGATCATCTTCGTCTGGACGCCGCCGCACTTCTGGGCGCTAGCGCTTTACCGCATCGATGATTACCGGCGTGCCGGCTGGCCGATGCTTCCGGTGACGCACGGAGAGCCGCTGACGCGGCTCCACATCCTGCTTTATACGATCGGCTTGGTCGCGACGACGCTTCTGCCGTTCGCCATTCAAATGTCGGGTCTGCTTTACCTCGTCGCGGCACTCGCGCTCGGTGCCGTCTTCGTCGGGTATGCATGGCGGCTGTACCGGGCGCCAGATGCCGCAGTTGCGCGCGCAACCTTCAACTACTCGATCGTCTACCTGGCGGCGCTGTTCGCGGCGCTGCTTGCCGACCATTACGTCTGACGCAGTGACCCCAGCAATACTCGGAAGCTCGCGCAGCCTCTGGTGGCCCGCGCGGCTTGCTTCTGCCGCCGTCGCGCTTCTGACGGCCTGCTCGCCGCCGGTCTTCAAATCCGTGGATGTGACGGGTGCCGACTACGCTCGCGGTTTTTCGCTCGAATCGGCGTCCGGCGGGAAGCGGTCGCTCGCCGATTTTCGCGGCAAGGTCGTTGCGGTGTTCTTCGGCTTCACGCAGTGCCCTGATGTGTGTCCGACCACCTTGTCGGACTTCGCGATGGCAAAGAAGAAGCTCGGGGCTGACGGTGACAAGCTTCAGGTCGTCTTCATCACGCTCGATCCTGAGCGTGACACCCCCGCGCTGCTGCAGCAATACGTTCCGGGCTTTGATCCGACCTTCGTCGCCTTATACGGCTCGCTCGAGCAGACGGCCGCGACCGCCAAGGACTTCAAGGTTTTCTACCAGAAGGTCCCCGGCAAGACCGCGGACTCTTACTCGATCGACCACACCGCTGGGGCCTTCGTGTTCGACCGGGAGGGCCGACTGCGCCTCTTCATGCGCCACGGCACGACTCCGGACGACATGGCCGCCGACATTCGTCGGCTGCTCTAGCGCTCAATCTCCGAGTCGACCGGTTTCGGCCGAAACGCGTGTCGTGCTCGAGACGATCCGCGCATCGGCGATCGAATGGTCGACACCAAAGCGTGCGCGCACCGCGGCGTTCAATTCGAGCTCGAAGCCGGCAAAGACGCTGGAAGGCATGCTCGCGCCACGGTAGTCGGCCACATCGTAGTGATCGGTGCCGCGCATCAGCACTCCGTGCACTTCGAACGGATCGAAGATGACGATCGTGCCCGCCTCGACTTCGACCCGTTGCGCGCTGCGGGCTAAGACGATATCGACCCCCGCGCCGGCCACCGCCCAGACGCCGAACATGACATAGGGGTAGTGCGCATCAGTATGAAAGAATGCCCCGCGGCACACGTACCATTCGAAGCGCGGTCGCAGCGCAGATCCGAGATCACCAAGGGTGGACGCGAGCTCGGCGCGCAGCGCGTCGTCGCTCCAGGTGCCTGCCGATTCGACCCGGCCGGCCGAAGCCGCGACCGAAACCCGGCTCGCTCTCGCGAGCAGGTTGGCCGGGAGTGCACGGAAGCCGACCGCGAAGCGCCGCGCCACCGGGCGCAGCTCCGGTCCCGAGCGTGCGAGCAGCGGCTCGGCGACAAGGTCGATGTATTCCACCGGACGATTATCGGTGAACAAAAAAAGCCCCAGCAGTTGCTGGGGCCGATGTCCGCCTCGTCGGAGGAGAGGGGGAGGAGCGGAGGCGGATACTGCTCGGTGCTATTGCATCGATGTCCGTTCAGGCATACGCGGCGAGCGACATACGCATCTTCTGCAGTGCTTTGGCCTCGATCTGCCGGATTCGTTCCGCGGAGACCCCAAATTCGGCGGCCAGTTCATGCAGAGTGGCCGTTCCAACCCGACCGTCGGCCTCCTCATCCAGCCAGCGCGCTTCGATGATTCGGCGGCTGCGGTCATCTAGGCCTTGGATGGCTTCGCGGACGCCCTCGGTTTGCAGAACGTCGTGCTGCCGACGCTGCAAAACTTCGGTCGGCTCCGAGTCCTCGTCGGCGAGGTACGCGATCGGGGCGAACTCCTCCTCGCCGTCTTCGACGCGGCCCTCGAGCGCCACGTCGCCGCCAGACAAGCGCGTCTCCATCTCGGAGACCTCAGCCGGCTTCACGTTCAGTTCGCGGGCGATGCCTTCGATCTCGCCCGGGCTCATCGTTCCGAGCCCTTGTTTCATGCTGCGCAGGTTGAAAAAGAGCTTGCGCTGCGCCTTCGTCGTCGCAACCTTCACCAGACGCCAGTTGCGCAGAATGAACTCGTGGATCTCGGCCTTGATCCAATGCAGGGCGAAGGACACCAAGCGCACGCCGCGCTCGGGATCGAAACGCTTCACGGCCTTCATCAGACCGATGTTGCCTTCCTGGATCAGGTCGGAATGCGGCAGCCCATAGCCGAGGTAATTGCGCGCGACTGCGACGACGAGGCGCAGATGCGAAGTCACGAGTCGGCCGGCTGCTTCGAGATCGTTGTCTTGGCGAAACTGACGTGCGAGCCGGACCTCCTCGTCGGGGGTCAGCAGCGGCACGCGGTTGACCGCCTGGATGTACGCATCGATGCTCCCGACACTGCCCGGATGCAATATCAAGGCGCGCGAGTTCGCAGGAATCAGCGCAGTCACTGCGTCATGGGCACGGGTCTTCGTCACTCAGGGCACTCCTTTCGCCGAAATCCTAGCACTCCCCATCGGTGAGTGCTAAGCGATTAGAAGGCTCCTGCCACCGAAAGTTCAATCCCGAGCGATTCCATCGGGAAAGCGCCAGCCATGGCTCTCGCCGAAGGCGAGCGCCCGCTAACTCCTGTGGCCGCGCCCTATGCGGCGGCGCAAGGTGAGGGTCCCAACGAGTCCACCAAACATCGTTGCCAGGAGAACGGCGAAGCCAAGAGCCCAAGGCGGAACTGCGCGCCATCGGAACGGCTCCCCCGAAGTTTGTGCGAGCCCGGCGAGTGCGGGCTCTGTCGTCGCGAGTGTGATCGTCGCGAGCGCAAGCGCCAGTACCGCGGCCAGAGCGAGTGTCAATGCAGCAGCGTAGGCATAGGGGCGCACGATGAATGCACGACGGGCGCCGATCAACGTCAGCAAGTCCATCTCGTCGCGACGAAGCTCGACCTGCGCCGCGGCGGCGGCCGTCAGCGCGAGAAACACCAAGGCCAAGGTTAGAGCGGCAAGCGCCAGCATTGGCATCGCAATCGCGTTCCCGCCCGCAATCAGGCGGCGATACCACTGCAGGTCCGCTTGTACCGCATCGACGCCGGGCCATTGGCGCGCGGCGGCAGCGGCGCGCTCGATTGCGGCGGGATCCCGGAACCACCCGAATCGGGCAACCAGGACATCGGGCAGCGGATTGGCGCGCTCGCCGGCGGCGGCGATGCCCGAGCGGCGAACTAGCTCGGCATAGGCCTGATCGCGCGGGATCAGCAGCACACCGGCGACACCGGGCGATGCGGCGAGCCGCGCACGCAGCGCTTCGATCTCGGTGGCCCCTGTACCCGGCGTGACGAACACGCTGAGCTCAGGACCAGCCTGGACCCGGGTGATCCACGGCGCCGCCGTATACGCCATTGCGAGGATCAGCAGCGGCAGCGCCAAAGCCGCGGTGGCGAGCAGAAGACCCAGCAGAAAGCGACCCGGTCGCTGGCCCAGCATCGCGAGCGCGCGCCGCAGGGCATAGGCACGATGTCCGAAGGCGCTCACTGCTTCCCCGCAGGTTCAAGGGCGATCGCACGCGCGGCTTCAGGCGGGCGCGTAATCGTCGCGTCGGACGTGCAGACCACGGTGACCCCGGCGGCGACGAACTGCTCCAGCAGGCGCATGACGCCGCTTGCCGATGAATGATCCAGATGCGCGGTCGGTTCATCGACCAGCAGCAGCGCGGGCTTGTTGACGACTGCACGCGCGAGCGCAGCGCGCTGGCGCGCGCTGCGCGACAGGTGGCCCGGAAATGCGCGTCCGTCGATCTCGGCAAGGCCGACGCGCTGCAGTGCCGCTTCAGCGCGCTCGAGCGAGTCCCGCCAGGCGACGCCCGCCACGATCAGCGGCAGCGCGACGTTCTGCAGCACGTTGCGATCGTCCAACAGCATCGCGTCGTGCAGCACCAGGCCAATCGAGCGGCGCAGCAGCGGCAGTCCGCGCCGGCGTATCCGTGAAAGCGCCTGCCCGGCGACGGTGATCTCGCCCTCGGTTGGCGCCTCGAGCGCCGCGATCAGGCGCAGCACAGTGGTCTTTCCGGCGCCGGACGGGCCCAACAGCAGAACGAACTCGTTGCGCGCGACCTGAAAACTCAGGTTGTCAAGAACGACCCGGTCGCCGAAGCGTTTGCCGACTCGCCTGAATTCGAGCAGCGGCGCGGCGGATGCGGCAGCGTCAGTCACTCGGCGCAGTCGGCAAAAGGGGTGCCGCTTAGAATGGTCCGAGCGCTGATGTCCATGCCTGAGGCAAATTCTACGGGGTCATGGCCGCGTCATCGCTGCCCGCTATGGTGCGCAAAAACAGAGACAAGTCGCGTCCGCTGCCCCCCGCCGTGCAGCCTAGTTCCGAGCTCTACCTGAACCGAGAGCTGTCGGTGCTCGCGTTCAACGAACGCGTGCTCGCGATGGCTGCCCGCAGCTCGGTGCCGCTGGCGGAGCGCCTGCGTTACATCTGCATCGTTTCGTCCAACCTGGACGAATTCTTCGAAGTCCGCATGTCCGACCTGACCGAGGAGATCCGCGAGTCGGGAGGTGCCTCTCCGCAGGCGCCGGCGTATGTCGCCATCATGGATCGCGCGCACCGGCTCGTCGCCGAGCAATACGTGCTATTCAATCAGACGATCATGCCGGCGCTGGAGCGCCGGAATATCGTTGTGCTCAACAACGCGCAGCGCAACGACGAACAGCGCGCGTGGGTGCGCGAGTATTTCATGCGTGAGGTGCGGCCACTGCTCGCGCCGATCGGCCTCGATCCGTCGCACCCGTTCCCGCAGGTGCTGAACAAGTCACTGAACTTCATCCTGCATCTCGAAGGCAAGGATGCCTTTGGCCGGCCGTCGGCCATCGCGATTCTCAAGGTCCCACGTGTGCTGCCCCGGGTGATCACGCTGCCTAAGGGCCTGGTGCCGGGGCGGCAGGCGTTCGTCATGCTCTCGTCTGTGATCCGCGCGCATCTGCAGGACGTCTTTCCAGGCCGTCAGATCGGCGGTTTCTCGCAGTTCCGGGTCACGCGCGACTCCGACCTCTCGGTCGACGAACGCGAGGTTCACAATTTGCGGCAGGCGATGCGGATGGAGCTGACCCAGCGCCACTTTGGCAATGCCGTGCGGCTTGAGGTACTGGCCACCTGTCCGCCGGATCTGCAGTCGCTGCTGCAGGAACAGTTTCAGCTACCCCAGCGTGCCGTGTTCCGCGTCGACGGGCCGGTCAATCTGGTCAGACTGAACCAGTTGGTGGACCAGTTGGTTCTACCGGCGCTGCGCTGGCCCCCATACCAGCCGGCCTGGCCAGCGAAGCTTACAACCGGATCCGATATGTTCGAGGCGATGCGCCGCAACGACATCCTGTTGCACCATCCCTTCGAGAGCTTCGAACCGGTCATCGAGTTCCTGCGCCAGGCCGCCGCTGATCCGAAGGTCGTCGCGATCCGCATGACGCTGTATCGCACGGGCATCAGCTCGGTTCTGGTCGACCTGCTCGAGGACGCGGCGCGGCGCGGCAAGGAAGTGACGGTGATCGTCGAGCTGAAGGCTCGCTTCGACGAAGAAGCGAACATCAACCTCGCGGAGCGCCTCGAGGCGGTCGGCGCCCAGGTTGTCTATGGGGTCGTCGGTCTGAAGATCCACGGCAAGCTGACGCTGGTGCTGCGACGCGAGGATGTTCGAGGCAAGCAGCGACTCGTGCCGTATGCGCACCTCGGGACCGGCAACTATCACGCCGCGACGACCAAGTTGTATACGGACTTCGGCATGCTGACTGCGCGGGCGGACCTCTGCGAGGACGTCGAAAAAGTCTTCATGCATCTGACCAGCCTGACGAAGGTCGAGAAGCTGAAGGAGCTGTGGCTGGCGCCGTTCACGCTGCACAAGAACTTGCTGGCGGCCCTCGCGGCCGAAGTGCAACTGGCAAAGGCCGGCAAGCCCGCGCGCGTCATCGCAAAGATGAATGCGCTGACCGACGAGGCGACGATCCTGGCGTTATATGCGGCTTCACAGGCCGGCGTGAAAATCGACCTCATCGTGCGAGGGGCGTGTGCACTGCGGCCGGGCGTGCGGGGGTTGTCGGACCATATCCGAGTGCGCTCGATCGTCGGGCGCTTCCTCGAACATCACCGCATCTACTATTTCCGCAACGGCGGCAAGCCTCACGTCTACCTGTCGAGTGCCGACTGGATGGGCCGCAACCTGTTCCGCCGCATCGAGGTTGCGTGGCCGGTGATCAATCCGAAGCTCGCACGGCGCGTTATCGACGAAGGTCTGAAGCCATATCTGGACGACCGCCGGGACGCGTGGACGCTGGGCGCCGACGGAGAATACAAGGCGCCGCGCGGCGGCGCCGGCGCCGCTTCGGCGCAACAACAACTGCTCAATGCGCTGACCGTCAGCGTCGGGACCTAAGATGGAGCTAATACTCTGGCGTCACGCCGAAGCAGAAGATGGCGAGCCCGACCTCGCCCGCAAGCTCACTCCGCGCGGCAAGAAGCAAGCGCGCCGCGCGGCCGAATGGCTCGACCGGCACCTGCCCGACCGCACCCGGATTCTCGTGAGCCCGGCCGTGCGCGCACAGCAGACCGCAGCAGCGCTGGCTGAGATCTCGCACCGCAAACTGCGCACCGTGGACGCGATCGCGCCCGATGCCGCCGCACGTGACGTGCTCGAAGCTACGGGCTGGCCCGACGCGAAGTTTCCGGTTCTGGTCGTTGGCCACCAGCCAACGCTGGGCCATGTTGCGAGCCTTCTGCTCGCCGGGGAGATACAAGACTGGTCGATTCGCAAAGGCGGACTATGGTGGATGACGACTCGCGAGCGCGACGGCGACAGACAAGTGCTGCTGCGCGCGGTCGTCAGTCCCGAGACGGCCTAGGCCGCCTGCAGTGCGCGGACGCTAAACGTCATGCCGATGCGCGCCCAGTGGGCCGCTTCTTCCTCGAGTAAGTATTGAGTCAGCGGATGGCGCGATAGCCAGTCGCCGTCCAGTGCCAAGTCCATCGATCGGCCCGCCTTCAGCGTCAGGCGCGGCAGCGTCTCGCTGCGGCGGGCGTGATTGAAGATCACCGCGAGCCGCAGCGCCATGACTTTGGCGGCTCGCTCGCGGTCTCCGAGGCTCTGGTTCACCTTGCGCAGGTTGCCGCGCTGAGCGAGCACGAGCATCGCGATGTGCTCCTGGTCGGATGTCGAGAAGCCGGCGAGATCGGCGTTCTGCACCAGATAGGCCGAATGCTTGTGATAGTCGCCATGCGAGATCGCGAAGCCGATTTCGTGCAGCAGCGCCGCCCAGCCGAGCTGTTTGCTCGCCTCCTCGCTCGCCTTCGGCACCATCTCCTGGTAAAGGCGAAGCGCGGTCTGTGTGACGCGCTTCGCCTGAGCACGGTCGACGCCGAAGCGATCCAGCATCCTCTCGACCGTCGAGTCGCGCAGATCGTGCTGTTCGCGACGACCGAGCAGGTCGTAGAGCACGCCGATGCGTAGCGCTCCTCGGGCGGGACGCATCTCGTCGATGCCGAGCGTGTCGAACACCGCCGACAGCACCGCCACGCCGCCCGCCAGCACTTCCTGCCGGTCGGGTTTCAACCCTGGGAGGCGGATGCGGCGGATCTCGCCTGCGTCGAGCAGCGCGTGGCGCAGCTTCTGCAATCCCTCGGCGGAGATCACGCCGTCTGACCAGCCGTTGGCTCGAAGGATTTCGGAGACCGCGCCGACCGTTCCGCTCGACCCGAAGGCTTCCTCCCATTGCGCACGCGAGAAGTCCGCGATGGCTTCCTCGAACTCGGCGCCGGCGGCGACCTGCGCCTTTTTCAGTGACGCCCGATCGATGCGGCCGTCCTTGAAGAAACGGATCGACGTGTTGACGCAGCCGACCTTGAAGGATTCGGCCTTGTCCGCGGCGAAACCGCGGCCGACGATGATTTCCGTCGATGCTCCACCGATGTCGACAACGAGGCGGCGCAGGTTCGACGGCGGCAGCGTATGCATGCAGCCTTCGAACACCAGGCGCGCCTCCTCGCGGCCCGAGATCACTTCGATCGGGTAGCCGAGGGCAGCCTGCGCTTCGAGCAGGAAATCGTTGACGTTGCGCGCGAGGCGCAGCGCTTGCGTGCCAACGGCGCGCACCTGCTCGCCCGGCATGCCGCGCAATCGCTCGTTCATGCGCGCCAGCGTCTCGAGCGCGGTCTCGATCGACTTCTTCGACAGCTTGTTGGACTCATCGAGTCCGGCCGCCAGCCGCACGGTCTCCTTCCAGTAGCCCTCGCGCACGATGTGCGCGCCTTCGACCCGGCCGATTTCGAGGCGGAAGCTGTTCGATCCGAGGTCGACCGCGGCCAGGTTCACGCAGTGCCTCCTGTGCCGATCAGCGCATCGGCGAACTCCCGTGCCGAAAAGGGCTGCAGGTCGTCGATGCCTTCGCCGACGCCGATGAACAGGATTGGCAGCGGCCGGTTAGCGCGCGCCGCTGCAATCGCCGCGAGGACGCCGCCTTTGGCGGTGCCGTCCAGTTTTGTGACGACCAGGCCGGTGAGGCCGACGGCCGCGTCGAAGGCGTTTACCTGCGCCAGCGCGTTCTGTCCGGTCGTTCCATCAACGATCAACACGATCTCGTGGGGCGCTCCCGGCATCGCCTTCTCCTGTGCGCGCTTGACGCGCTTCAGCTCTTCCATCAAATGCGCCTGCGTTGGCAAGCGGCCGGCCGTGTCCGCAATCAACACATCGACGCCGCGCGCCTTGGCGGCTGAAACCGCATCGAACACGACCGCGGCAGGATCGCCGCCGCTCTGCGCGACGACGTCGACCCGGTTGCGTTCCCCCCAGACCGCGAGTTGCTCACGCGCTGCGGCGCGGAACGTATCCCCGGCAGCGAGCAGTACCGAGTGCTTGCGCTCTGCGAACCACTTGGCGAGCTTGCCGATCGAGGTCGTCTTGCCCGAGCCGTTGACGCCGCACACCATCACGACGTAGGGCCGGGCGCGCGCCACGTCGAAACGGCCTTCG
>DATEZE010000292.1:0-5942 GCA_035255845.1 Burkholderiaceae bacterium
CACGATCGCGCTCGAGATGCTTGCGCAGCAGCCGGAGATCGACTGCCTGTGCGTAGCGATCGGTGGCGGCGGGCTGATCTCCGGCGTCGTGACGGCAGCGCGCGCGATCCGGCCGGACATTACGGTCATCGGCGTGCAGACCGATCAGTTTCCGTCGATGTATTCGGCATTCAAGGGCGTAGAACTGCCGACCGCGAACGCGACGTTGGCCGAAGGTATTGCCGTCAAGCAGCCGGGTGAGCTGACGCGGGAAATCGTGCTGCGCATGGTCGACGACGTGGTGCTGGTGTCCGAAGGCGACATCGAGCAGGCGATCGTGCTGCTGCTGGAAATCGAGAAGACCGTCGTCGAAGGCGCCGGAGCGACCGGGCTGGCGGCGCTGCTGCGCCATCGCGAAACGTTTGCCGGCCGCAAGGTCGGGCTGATCCTGTGCGGCGGCAACATCGACCCGATGGTGCTTGCGGACATCATCGAGCGCGGGATGGTCCGTGCCGGACGCCTCGCGCGCATCCGCGTGCACACGCGCGACGTGCCGGGCGAGCTGGCGCGTGCGGCGACGCTGATCGGGCAGGCCGGCGCCAATATCGAGGAGGTCGAGCACCAGCGTGCTTTCACGACGCTGCCCGTGCAGAACGCGGAACTCGAATTCGTCCTGCAGACCCGTGGCCCCGAGCACATCGAAGAAGTGCTAAGCACTTTGCACAACGCCGGTCTGTTCGCCGAGATCCATCCGTACTGAGCCGCAGCATGCGCCCGCGCGCCACGGTGCCGTACCGATTCTTCGACCTCTTGCAGCAGTCGACCGCTGATCCGGCGGTCGAATTGCGCGCCGGACTCGCGGCCGCGGTGGCGTTTATCTCGCCCAAGTTCTTCTACGACGAGCTTGGCGCGCGGTTGTTTGAAGCGATCTGCGCGTTGCCGGAGTACACGCTGCCGCGTGACGAGCGCTCGATCTTCGAGCGCCGCACCGGCGAGATCGCCGCGATAGTCGGAACGGGCTGCACATTGGTCGACCTCGGCGCGGGCAACTGCGCCAAAGCCGAACGCCTCTTCGCAGCGCTGCGTCCGGCGCAGTACGTCGCTGTCGACATCGCCGCCGACTTCCTGCGTGCGCAGCTCGGCCCGCTCGCCGAGCGGCATCCCGAGATCGATGTCATCGGCGTTGCGGTCGACTTCATGCAGGGGCTGCAAGTGCCGGAGGTGGTGTTGCGCGAGCGGCGACTCGCGTTCTACCCCGGCTCGTCGATCGGCAACTTCGCCCCGGACGAGGCCACTGCGTTCCTGTCGACCGTGCGCGAACTGTGCGGCGGCACGCTGCTGCTCGGTGCCGATCTGCAGAAGGATGAAGCCGAGCTCGTGACCGCCTACGACGATCCTCTTGGCGTGACCGCGGCCTTTAATCTCAACGTGCTGAACGCCGCCAACCGCGTCGCCGGCACCGACTTCCACCTGTCGGACTGGCGCCATGTCGCACTCTTCAATCGCGTCGAGGCCCGCATCGAAATGCATCTGGAAGCGCGCCGGCTGGTGACGGTGCGGTGGCCCGGCGCCGAGCGAAGTTTCGCTGCCGGCGAGCGGATACACACCGAGAACTCGTACAAGTACACGCTTCCCCGACTGACGCAGTTGCTGCGCGACGCCGGTTATACGTCGGTGCGCCTGTACTCCGACGCTGCGGATCGGTTTGCGCTCGCGCTGGCGCAGTAGCTGCAACAGCGGAAGTTGCGGCCGTCGATTGGCGACTATGAAGCCGCCAGGCGCATCGTTGCGTATGGGTAGGGGTACTCGGACCGAAACCAGTTGCGGAACGAGGGCCGCGCCAACCGGGCCGCCGTTCGCACCGAAGCGCCTTTGAGCACGAAGTGGTTGCCGTCGAAGAAGTCCGCCGAGTAGCCGGGGTAGTAGGCGCGGGACCGGAAGCCCTCGAAGCCGGCGAAGGGTGTCGCGGTCCACTCCCATCCGTTGCCGACCATCTGCTCGACGCCTTCCGGTGTCGCGCCCGCCGCGTGCATGCTGACCGGCACCGTGTCCCAGCCGGCGAAGTCGATGTGGGCACAAGCGGGAGAAGGCGGCGCATCGCCCCAGGGGAAGATTCGAACACCTGCACCATAGGCGGCGCGCTGCCATTCCGCCTCGGTCGGCAGGCGCGCGCCGATCCAGCGCGCATACGCGGCCGCCTGTTGGTGCGTGAGATAGACCGGGTCGTTCAACGGCAGCGGGACCGCGTCGAACATGCGCCGCAGCGTCCAGCCCTCCGATGTTCGCCTCCAGAAGTGCGACGGGTTGCCGCCGGCCTCGACAAAGCGCAGGTACTCGCCGTTGGTCACCTTGTACCGCGCGAGGCGAAAGCCCTCCACGAATACCTCGTGCCGCGGAAACTCGTTGTCCCAGCCGAACGCGCCCGCGGCTTGGCCGAGCTTCACACGGCCCCCTGGAATGTCGATCCACTCGCTGCGCACCGATTGCGCAGTGGGTGCGGAATCGCGCCGCGCAGTCTGCGGGCGCTGCTTCAGATACGGCGGCAACTCGTGCAGCAGGTAGCACAGCGTCTCCGCGTGCATCCACCGGTGCTCGACCGCGGTGAGCAGCCGCTCCGGCGGCAACTCGTCCAGCACCTCGTCAATCTCATTGCGTGCGCGCTCGACGTAGCGCCGCACCGAGCCCAGATCCGGCCAGTCGGACGGGCGGTCCTGCGGGCCCCGCCCCGGCAGTGGATCGATGCCGGCCTCGAACAGCCGGTCGAAACTGGGATGGAACGACGGCATGTCGAGCACGCCACGCGCCAGCTGGTTCCAGTCGAACGCATCGAAGTGTCCGAGATAGAAGATCAGTCGATGCCGTTCGGCGATCGGTCGCTCGTACAACGTCTGCGACGTGACGAGGCGGAACAAGGCATCGGTGTGGGCCCGCGCGATCCGCAGTTCGGCTCCGAGGCGGTACGCGGAGCTCCGGACTTCAAGTGCATCCATTGACGCACCATACCTCGTCAGCGCGCGCGAGCCAACTCGATGGAACTGCGCAAATTCGCAGGTATGCGCCTTGCTGTCCGCCGCGCGCACTGCCCGCAGTCCGTGCGATATGACATCTCAGTGACTCGAAATTACAAAGGCCTTGAAAGACTGACAGCGGACCGAGCGGTAGCGGCGGCTCTACGTCAGCGGATTGCGCGCGAGCGGAGGATTCTTGGCGAAGTAGCGCTTGATGCCGATCAGGATTGCGCGCGCCATCTGCTCCTGATAACTGTCGTCGCGCAGGCGCGCTTCTTCCTCCGGATTGCTGATGAAGGCAGTCTCGACGAGGATCGACGGGATATCCGGCGCCTTCAGAACAGCGAATCCCGCCTGCTCGACGCGCGGCTTGTGCAGCTGGTTGACGCGCTCGAGTTCGCGCAGCACCGAGCTGCCGAGCTTCAGGCTGTCGTTGATTTGTGCGGTCGTCGACAGGTCCAGCAGGACACGCGCGAGCTGCTTGTCATGCGAGCCTAGATTGATTCCGCCGACAAGGTCGGCTTCGTTCTCGCGTCGCGCCATCCAGGCGGCGGCGCTGCTCGACGCGCCGTTTTCCGAGAGCGCGAACACCGAGGAGCCGCGCGCATCGGGCTTGATCCACGCGTCGGCATGCACCGAGACCAGCAGGTCGGCCTGTACGGCACGGGCCTTCGCGACGCGTGTGCGCAACGGCACGAAGTAGTCGCCGTCGCGTGTTAGCGCTACGCGCATGCTCGAATCGGCGACGATGAGCTCGCGCAGCCTACGTGCGATCGAAAGCGTCACGTTCTTCTCGTAGGTGCCGGCGCGGCCGACAGCGCCCGGATCCTCGCCACCATGCCCCGGATCGATCGCGACTGTGACGATGCGCTGCACGTCGTTGTCGCTGTTGCGTCGTGTCGGCCGCGGTGCCTGCGCAGCCGTTCGGTCGCTTGCGGCCGGCGGCACGCTGCCGAAGTCCGAGTCGCGCGGGGTCGATTGCTCGCGCAGCAGCGCCATCAGCGGATCGGGAGGATTGACCGGATAGAGGTCGAGCAGCAAGCGGTACTGGTACGGACCGACCGGGTCGAGCGCGAACACCTGCGGTTTGACGTCTTCCTTCAGCTCGATCACCAGCCGCACGACCTTCGGCCGATTCTGACCCACACGAATGAGTCCAATGTACGGATCGTTCGGCTCGACTTTGGCGACCAGATCGCGGAAGCCCGGCGTGAGCTCGATGCCTTCGATGTCGACCACGAGACGCAGCGGCGGCGTCTCGCGGATCATGAACTGCGTGAACTTCAGCGGCTCATCATGTTCGAGCGCCACGCGCGTGTAATCGCGTGCCGGCCAGAGTCGCACACCGAGCAGGTTGGCACCCCGGGCGAATTGCAGCGGCGCGAGCGCGAGAACGAGGGTGCCACCGGCGGCCGTTATCAGCCGGCGGCGTTCGCATCGAACTTGACGATCGCGCTCCTGAGGCATGTCTTTCCCGTGTCGCTGGTCGCGCTCAGTCGCGCGCGCCTTCCTTCGCCGTCGATCTCCAGGGCGACCGTCAGATCTGCCTGAGGCAGTCGATCGCCAGCCTTCTCGGGCCATTCGATGGCGCAGATGCTGCCCGGCCCGAACTGTTCGCGAAATCCGATACCGAATTCACTCGGGTCGGCAAACCGAAAGAAATCAAAGTGATAGAAGTCTAAGCTCGAATTAGCATGAGCCTCAAGTCCGGGGCGACCGGCGGCGGGGTTCGGCAGTGAGACCTCATAGGGTTCGAGCACTGCGAAAGTCGGACTCTTGACCGGCCCGACGATGCCGAACGCGCGCAGCCACGCACGCACCAATGCCGTTTTGCCAACGCCGAGTTCACCAGTGACGTTGACATGCAGGCCGTGTTCGCGAATCCGCATCGCGTGAGTGCGGCAGGCGTGTGCGAGGGAGCGGCCGAGACGCTGCGTGTCCACAGTTGCGGGCAGGCGACGCTCGATCACCGGCGCAGCGACATCGTTCGACACCTAGAATGCCTCGCATGAACCCTGACCGCGGCGAGCATACGCGCGAGCCTGCGCCGGATCGCGCAACATTCGACGGCGCGCGGCTGGTCGAAAGCATTCGCGCCTGGGGATCGGAACTCGGCTTCGCGCAGATCGGCATCGCCGACCTGCAACTCGAGGCCGCCACCCAACACCTGCACGCGTGGCTCGCGGAAGGACGCCACGGCACGATGCAGTACATGGCGCGCCACGCGTCGCTGCGCGCGGAGCCGCAGCGCCTTTTGCCCGGCGCGCTGCGCGCGATCACCGCGCGGATGGACTACTTGCCGCAACGCGCTGCCGACTGGGCCGATCGCGAACTCGCGCGCCAGCACGAGGCTGGAACTGCGGTCGTCTCGCTGTACGCGCGCGGCCGCGACTATCACAAGGTGCTCCGCTCCCGGCTGCAGGCGCTGGCCGAGCGCATCGAGTCCGCTGTCGGTGAGTTCGCCTGGCGCGTGGCCACCGATACTGCGCCGGTGTTCGAGACCGAACTTGCGCGCAAGGCGGGCCTAGGCTGGCGCGGCAAGCACACGCTGCTGCTGTCGCAGGATGCGGGTTCGATGTTCTTCCTCGGCGAAATCCTGACCGACTTGCCGCTGCCGGTCGATTCTCCGACGGCCGAGCGCTGCGGCAGTTGCAGTCGTTGCCTCGACGCTTGTCCAACCGGAGCGATTACCGGCCCCTACCAGCTCGACGCGCGGCGCTGCATTTCCTACCTGACGATCGAGCATGCGGGTCCGATTCCGGAAGCGCTCCGGCCACTGCTCGGCAACCGCATCTACGGATGCGACGATTGCCAGCTTGTGTGTCCTTGGAACAAGTTCGCGCGCACGGCATCTGTGCCTGACTTCGGGGTTCGCAATGGGCTGGACGCGGCCAGCCTGTTGCAACTGTTCGCATGGAGCGAGGAGGAATTCGATTCCCGTCTGGCCGGCTCGGC
>DATEZE010000293.1:0-12111 GCA_035255845.1 Burkholderiaceae bacterium
ACACGCCGAACGCGGGCACCGCCGGCAACTCGACCTACTCCGATGCGTTCGTGTTCAACGGCGCGATGGACCGGTTCGACTTCAAGCTCGTAGGCAAGAAGGAGATGTATGTGCCTTACAGCGGCTACAAGCTGATGTACGCGAAGGATCTTAAGCCGGCGCTCACGCCGAACCACGTCAATCCCGAATTCCAGCGGTGGGAGTTGCATCGCGTGTGGGTCGTGGAGGGAACGTTGAAGCCAGGTCAGCGGGACCTTTACAGCAAGCGGGTGTTCTACCTCGACGAGGACAGCTGGGTGGCGCTGGCCGCCGACCAGTACGACGCCAAGGGTCAGCTGTACCGGTCGACTTTCGCCAACATGACCTATAGCTACGACGTGAACGCGGTCAACGTCGACAACTACGCGTTCCAGGACTTCGCGTCGGGCGCATACACTCTGGTCGGCGCGGCTGGCATGTCGGACGGCATGCGCTACATCGAGCCGCTACCGGAGGCGCAATGGTCGTCCGAATCTCTGGCCGGCGCCGGCGTGCGTTAGACGGCGTTGCAAGACGCGGCGTCCCGGACGGGATGCCGCGTCGTAAGTGGTTGCACTGTGTCGCCTCCGTGTCCGTGGCATCTTCTCGCTCTCAGTGGGGCCCTTTCCGGACTTCAGGATCATGAACATACGTGCTCACCGAGTCGTTGCGCTTGCGCTCGCGCTGACGACGCCATTGCCGGTGCTTGCCGCGGGATTCGTCGACGTGCTCGCCACGCCGGCCCCAATGTCGCCGCTTGCGAGCAAAACCCTGATGCAGGGTGCCGCGCGTGCCGGCGATCGCCTGGTGGCGGTCGGCCAGCGCGGACACATCGTGGTCTCGAACGACGGCGGCGCCACCTGGCAACAGTCGCCGGTACCGGTGAGCTCCGACCTCACGGCGGTGTACTTCGTCAACGACAAGAAGGGCTGGGCCGTCGGCCATGACGGCGTCATCCTGGCCACCAGCGATGGCGGCGCGACCTGGACGTTGCAGCTCGACGGCAAACGCGCAAACGAGGCGGTGTTGGCGGACGTCGAGCGCAAGGCCGCCGCGCAACCGACGGAATCACTCAAGGCGATGCTTGCGGAAGCAAAGCGCAATCAGGAACAAGGCGCCGACAAGCCTTTCCTCGACGTGTGGTTCGCCGACGATAAGACCGGCTACGTGGTCGGTGCGTATAACTTGATCTTTCAAACGAACGACGGCGGCACCACATGGACGCCGTGGTTCGACCGTACCGAGAATCCCAAATTCCTGAACCTGTATGCGATCCGCCCCGCGGGCGGCGGTCTGTATGTCGTCGGCGAGGCGGGCCTAGTGCTGAAGCTCGATCCGGCGAGCCAGCAATTCCGCGCGCTCGACACTGGCTACAAGGGCACGTACTTCGGCGTCACCGGCAACTCCGACGTGGTGCTGGTGTTCGGTTTGCGCGGCAACGTCTATCGCAGCGATGACACGGGCAAGAGCTGGACGAAGATGAACGTCGGCCTGCCGGCGACGATCGTCGGCGGACTGACGTTGGGCGGCGTGATTGCGCTGGCCGATGTCAGCGGGCGCGTCGTCACCTCCGCGGATGGCGGCAAGAGCTGGAAGCCGTTACCCCTTGAGAGCCCCGGCATGCTCACCGGCATCGCCGACGCAGGCGCACCAAAGCTCGCGCTGCTGGGTGCGCGCGGCGTGACGGTCGCCGCGCCTTCGGCCCAGCCCAAACCCGCGAAGGAATGACCATGGGCCCCTCCGACGATCTCGATCAGATGCCGGTGGTCCGCCAGCTATCGGAATTCGACCGCAATTCCGGAAACCTGCTCGAGCGGCTCATCTTCAACAATCGTTTGGTGGTGCTCATCGTGTGCGCGGTGATCACCGTGGTGCTGGGCTACTTCGCGGCGACGCGGCTGGTGCTGAACGCCAGCTTCGAGAAGATGATTCCGCAGAGCCAGCCGTACATCAAGAACTACCTCGCATACAAGAATGACCTCCGCGGGCTCGGCAACGCGCTGCGCATCGTGGTCGAGAACACGAACGGCGACATCTTCGACCCCGAGTACCTGGAGGTGTTGAAGCAGATCAATGACGAACTCGCCGTCACGCCCGGCGTAGACCGCGCCTGGGTGAAGTCGCTGTGGATGCCTGGTGTGCGTTGGACCGAGGTGACGGAAGAGGGCTTCCGCGGCGGTCCGGTCATGCCGCACTCTTACAATGGCAGCGCGCAGAGCATGGAGCAGTTGAAGCAGAACGTGGCGCGCGCCGGCATCATGGGCAGCCTCGTCGCCAACAACGCGAAGTCGAGCATGATCTTCGTGCCGCTCCTGGACAAGGAGCCCGGCACCGGCAAGCGAATCGACTATCACGGCTTGTCAAAGGTGCTAGACGAGAAGATCCGCGACAAGTACGAGTTCGCCAAGGCGCTAGAGGCTACGGTCAAGGGCAAGGAGACGCCCAAGATCAAGGTGCACGTCATTGGTTTCGCCAAGCTGATCGGCGAGCTGATCGACGGCCTGTTCAAGGTGATGATCTTCTTCGGGGTGGCGGCGCTCATCGCCACCGGGATCATCTACGCCTACACCCGTTGCGTGCGCAGCACCGCGCTGGTGATCGCGTGCTCGCTGATCGCAGTCGTGTGGCAGCTCGGGCTGGTCGCCTTGTTCGGCTTCGAGCTCGATCCGTTCTCCATCCTGGTGCCCTTCCTGGTGTTCGCGATCGGCGTGTCGCATGGTGCGCAGAAGATGAACGGCATCATGCAGGACATTGGCCGCGGTACCGTCAAGCTCGTCGCTGCGCGCTATACGTTCCGCCGGCTGTTCCTTGCCGGCCTCACCGCGTTGATCGCCGACGCGGTCGGCTTCGCGGTGCTGATGGTGATCGACATTCCGGTGATCCAGGATCTCGCGGTCACCGCCAGCATCGGCGTCGCGGTTCTGATCTTCACCAATCTGCTGCTTCTTCCCGTGCTCTTGTCGTACACGGGGGTCAGCAAGCGTGCCGCGGAGCACAGCCTCAAGGAGGAGCGCGAGGAAACCCGAGGCCGGGGCCTGGGCAGGCTGTGGCTGTTCCTCGACCGCTTCACGACCCGCCCCTATGCGATTGGCGCCATTGCGGCGTCGGCAATACTCGCGGTAGTTGGCTACACCGTCAGCACCAAGCTCGCCATCGGCGACCTCGATCCAGGCGCCCCGGAGCTTCGCAAGGATTCGCGCTACAACCTCGATTCCGCGTTCGTCACGAATAACTATGCGCTGTCCTCGGACCAGTTCGCGGTTATCGTGAAGACCGACCTCGACGGTTGCTTGAAGTACGAGACGCTGGTCGAGGCCGATCGCCTTGGCTGGGCCCTGCGCCAGGTGCCGGGAGTGCAGACCACGGTGTCGCTCGCCGATTCGGTACGCCAGATTACCGCAGGGTCGTTCGAGGGGAGCCCCAAGTGGATGACCTTGAACCGCAACCAGGACGTGCTCAATTTCGCCGGGCAGCAAACGTCGAGCAACAACCCGGACCTGTTCAACCTGGACTGTTCGGTGATGCCGGTGATCGCCTACCTTGCCGATCACAAGGCGGAGACGCTGGATCGCGTAGTGGCCGCCACCGAAGCGTTCGCCCAGCAACACAACGATAAGGGTCGCGAGTTCCTGCTCGCCGCCGGCACCGCCGGCATCGAGGCCGCGACCAACATCGTCGTTCGCAAGGCCTGGGTCCAGATGCTGCTGTACGTGTATGCCGCGGTGATCGTGCTGTGCTTCATCACTTTCCGCAGCTGGCGCGCCGTCGTGGTCGCCGTGGTGCCGCTCGCGATCACCTCGATCCTGTGCGAGGCGCTGATGGTGTGGCTCGGCATGGGCGTCAAGGTGGCCACCCTACCGGTGATCGCGCTGGGCGTCGGCATCGGCGTCGACTATGCGCTGTACCTGTTGTCGGTGCAGCTCGCGCAGCAACGCAAGGGGCAACCGCTGACCGAGGCGTACAAGAACGCGGTGCAGTTCACCGGCAAGGTCGTGGCGCTGGTTGGCGTCACGCTGGCCGCCGGCGTCATCACCTGGGCCTGGTCCCCGATCAAGTTCCAGGCCGACATGGGCATCCTGCTGACGTTTATGTTCCTGTGGAACATGATCGGTGCGCTGGTGCTCATCCCCGCGCTGTCGTATTTCCTTCTGCCGACCAACGTGGTGCGCAAGCGAGGCACAGCGCCGGTCACGGTAACCCCGGCCCACGCATAGCTAGACCTCGAAGAGAGCAACGGACGCCGCAGCGATCTCATTGCATCCCTGACGCCTGAAGACCAAGATAGCGGAGGGGAAAATGGGAGGGGCGGGATGTCGACCGACTTCGATATCATCATCCTTGGCGCGGGCCTGTCGGGGATCGGCACCGCTTGCCATCTGGCCCGCGAGTGTCCCAATCGCCGCGTCAGCATCCTCGAGCGGCGCCGCAGAATCGGGGGCACGTGGGATCTTTTCCGTTATCCGGGCATCCGCTCGGACTCGGACATGGGCACGATGGCCTTTGACTTCGCGCCGTGGACCGATAAACAGTTCCTGGGGGGCGGCAGCGAGATCCGCGAATACATCAGCGCCGCCGCGGCTCGCGCCGGCGTCGATCGGAAGATCCAGTACGGGCTGAGGTGCACCCGCGCCGAGTGGTCGACCGCGACTGGAGCGTGGACAGTCACCGCCATCGACGACGAAGGCGAAGCGCGCCGTTTCTCGTCTGCCTTTGTGGTGGGCTGCACCGGCTACTACGACTACGACGCGGGTTTTCGGCCTCGCTTCACGGGCGAAGAGCGCTTCAGGGGGCCGATCGCCCACCCGCAGTTCTGGCCAGACGATCTCGACTTTGCCGGAAAAACGGTGATTGTGATCGGCAGCGGCGCAACCGCCATCACGCTCGTCCCGGCTTTGGCGCGCGACGCCGCGCACGTGACGATGGTTCAGCGTTCGCCGTCGTACGTGATGTCACTGCCAGCGGTCGACCGCGTATCGGAATGGCTGGCCTGGGTGTTCCCGCGCGGACCGGTTTACAAGCTGGCGCGACAGCGCAATTTATGGATTACGCGCGCGCTTTACAAGGCGTGCCGGCGCTGGCCGCGTTTGATGCGATCCTTCCTGCAATGGCACGTTCGCCGGCACGTCGGGCCCGACGTCGACATGCGCCACTTCACGCCGCGTTACGCGCCGTGGGACGAGCGCCTGTGCTTCGTTCCGGACCGCGACCTGTTCGTCGCACTGCGCGAGGGTCGCGCCTCGGTCGAAACCGGCGAGATCGAAACCTTCACCGAGTCTGGACTTCGCATGAAGTCGGGACGGTCGATCGATGCCGACGTGATTATCACCGCGACCGGACTCAACGTGCAGGCGCTCGGTGGCATCGAGTTGCTTGTCGATGGCGCACCATGTGTGCCGAACCAGCGGATGACTTATAAGGCGGTGCTGATCGAGGGCGTGCCGAACTTCGCGTGGGTCTTCGGCTACACGAACGCGACTTGGACGTTGAAGTCCGATATCGCCGGCCGTTATCTGTGCAGGCTCTTTGCGCATATGGACGCGGTCGGCGCCGACGTCGTGGTGCCGCGCGCGAGTACCGGCGACCCCGCGCCGATGGACACCGGCATCTTCGAGTCGCTGAGGTCCGGGTACGCCCGACGCAGCCACGCGGTGTTGCCGCGCCAGGGTCGCGCATCACCCTGGCGCGTGCTGATGGACTACGAGCGCGATCGCCGGATACTGCTGGACGAGCCGATCGCGGACGCGGCGCTGCAGTTCGGCCGGCACGGCGCGGCCGGCGAGCAGGCGGTGACGGCGACAGCGGCCTGGCCGGAAAAGCCGCTGATCGAGCCCGCCGCGTAGTGGCGCGGCAATGAAGGATGTCTTTTCCGAAAGGGTCGCCGTCGTCACCGGCGCTGCGTCGGGGATCGGTCGTGGTCTGGCCACCGAACTCGCGGCGCGCCGGGCTCGACTGGCGCTCTCCGATGTCAATGCGGCCCGGCTGGCCGAGACGGCGGCGCTTTGCGCAGCGGAGGTGCGGACCTATCGCGTCGACGTCGCGCGGCGCGAAGACGTCTTCGACCATGCGGCCGCGGTGCTGCGGGACTTCGGCTCGGTCGACTTCCTGTTCAACAACGCCGGCGTCGCCCTGAAAGCGACGTTCGAGCACGCGACGCTCGAAGAGATCGACTGGCAGTTGTCGATCAACCTGCAGGGTGTGATCTATTGCACCAAGGCGTTTCTGCCGGCCATGCTGGCGCGACGCAGCGGCTGCATCGTCAACATTTCCAGTGCAGCCGGCCTGATCGGACTGCCCGGACTCGCGAGCTACTGCATTTCGAAGTTCGGCGTCCGCGGCCTGACTGAAGCCCTGTGGCGCGAACTCGAAGGAACTGGTGTTACCGCGGTGACGGTTCACCCTGGCGGTGTCAGGACCAACATCGCGGCCGATGCCCGCAAGAGCGGACGCGCCGGTGCAATCGAGGAGGAGACCGAGCGTACATTGGAGAAGCTGCTGGTGACTCCGCCCGAGCAATGCGCGGCCGAAATTCTCGCTGGAGTGGCCCACGGTCGGCGCCGCATTTTCCCGGCCAAGTACGCGACACTGTTCAACCTGATTTCGCACCTGCCGCCGCGCTGGCAGGACCGGGTGCTCAGCGCGCTCAGCTGATCGTGCTCACGAGCCCGAGCAGCCGCGCGCGGTCGACCGCGTGCCTGCGCGTGCCGGCATTCAGCTTCGAGAAGAGGTTCTTCAGGTGCCACTTCACGGTTTCCTCGCTGATATCCAGCGAACGTGCGATCAGCTTGTTCGACAGACCGTTGGCGAGCAGGCGCAGCGCCTCAGTCTCCTTGGTCGTCAGCAGTCCGCCTGAGACGGCGACCGCGCTGCGCTTTGGCGCGACTGCCGGGCTGTACGGACGGGCTGCCTGCTCGGCCGGCTCGGCCTCGCCGAGGATCTCCGCGGTCAGCGGATGCACTTCGCGGATCAGCCTCTCCAGCCCGTTGATCGAAGCGAGATCGCGCGCCTCCTGCAACTTGGCCCGCGCAGCGGGCAGCCGCCGGCGGTGCATCAGGACGGCCTGAAGGCCCTTCACCATAATGATTTCGCGGCCGTGGCGAATCGACTCCGCGAGACTGGCCGCCGTCTGCAGCGCCAGATCGGCCTTCGCATCGTCGAAGGCCGCCATCGCCGCGTAGGCGCGCGCGATCGCCTCCTTCATGCGGCAATACGGCTGCCACGGCTGCAGTTCGGGCCGCTCGAACTGCTCGACGATCGACTCGAGCTGACCCAGTAGCGCCATCGCAGTTTCGGGGCGCGAACCGATCGCGTGAATGCGGATCTGCTCGCCCAGGCTGATGACTGCCATGCGCGGGATGCGGCGGCGCTCACCGAGTTCGCGCAACGCGCCGAAAGCGTCGAATGCCCGACGCTCGTCCCCTTCGGCCAGCGCCAGGTCGGCCAGCGTTCGATACGCGACGAGGATCGCGTCCGGCGTGCCGGTGCGGTCGATCACATCGAGTCGGTTGGCCAACAAAGAACGCGCCAGCGCCGGCTGATTTCGCTCGAGCACCGCGCCGGACAGGACGGCTGCGAGCATCGCGGCGATTACGCTGCGCCGACCGGCATCGCGCTCGGCCTGCTCCATGGCCAGCTGCAGAAGTTCCTCGGCACGCGCGGGTCGTCCTTCCCACAGGTAGCTGAGCCCGATCATGACGTCCGAGTAGGCCGCCGCCATCTTCATCGAGCCGTCACGGTTGTCGTTGCGCGGAGTGTTCCCGAGGCGTGTGCGCAGCTGCTGAGTCGCGCCCTTAAGCAGGTCGACGATCGCCAGTGAATTCGCGTGTGCGACGATATGCAGCGACTGGGCGCTGGCCGGCAGCGTCGTCCAGGGTTCGAGGTAGCGAATCACGAGCCCGGGTTGGTCGCAGAACAGGGCCGCGGAGGCGCCGACCAGCGCCGCCTCGAACCGCAGGTGCGGGTCCACCGTTGGGTCGGACGCGACCGGATCGACCCGGGCGAAGACCTCGCTGGCGCGATCGCTGAGCGCGTACATCCAGGCAGCAGTCAGGCGCAGCGTCACGTCCTGTTCGAAGGCGCCGGGCGGCAACCTTTCGATCCACTCGCGCGCCTCAGCAAGGCGCCCCTGTCGACCCATCTCGCGCAGCGACGTCGAGGCATAGCGATACGCCGTCGCATCGTCGCCGCTATCAAGGGCATGGCCTGCCGCTTCGCGCAGCAGGTCGTGGCGTGCATACCAGTCGGCGGCGCGCGCGTGCAGTTCGCGTCGCCGCGCGGCGGGCAGCCGCTCGAAGCGGCCGAGCAGGAAGTCGCGGGCCAGCATGTGCAGCCGCATCCAGCCCTGGCCCTCGCCGACGATCACGACCGGCGTGTCGCGCATCACCTGCTCGAGCTTCAGCGACGCGCCCGCATCCCCGGTCAGAGCCGCGCACAAGTCGGGTGTCATCGATTCGAGGATCGAGCAGCACACCAGAAAGTCGGCGAGCTCGCGCGGCTGCTGCGACAGCATCGACTCGAGGAAATAGCGCTCGATGTCGCCGCGGCGCGCGCTCAATTCCGCGATCGCCGCTGCCAGCCGCGGTGCCCGCTCGATCGTCGAGGCGGCCATCTGCAATCCGATCGGCCATCCCTCGGTGATTTCGTGCAGGCGCACGCAATCATCGAGCGAGATGCGGTCGCCGAACTTGCGCTGCAGGATCTCGACCGTGTCGTCAAGCGTCAGTCGGAGTTCGTCGACCCCAACCTGCGCGAGTTCGCCCCTGGCGACGAGTTCGGCAGCTTCCAGTGAAATCTGGCCGCGTGCGCCGATGATTATCCTCAGGTTCGGCGGAGCGTTGAACATCAGGTAGGAGACCGCGTCGTTCAGGGTCTCCGGTGGCAGCCGGTCCGCATCGTCGAGGACCAGCACGGTCGGCGTGGCCAGTTCGGCCACTGCCGCGAGCAGCGCCGTCAGCGCCTCCTTCTCACGCCCCGACTCGCTCGCACCTGTCTCGGCGACCGAGACATGGAGACTCGCGCGACCGGTTGCTGCGTGCAGCGCGGCGAGCAGCGCTTCCGCGAACCGCCCCGGCGTGTCCTGTGCGTCGAGCGTCAGCCATGCGACGAAGGCGCCGCGTTCGAGCCAGGCGCGCCGCCACTGGGACAGCAGGGTGGTTTTGCCGAAGCCGCGCGGCGCCGTGACCAGGATCGCGGTGCGTTCGTGCAGATCGTCCCAGCGGCGCACCAGTGCGCGCCGCAGCACCGCGGTGCGCGGCAGGCGCGGCGGCGTCGTCTTCAGGACGAACTGGGGCTGCTGCATCGAGGTCGGGCCTGGATCGGCGCGCAAAGCGTATCCGAAGTGACCAGGCGCGGCGGCCGGGCCCGGAGGGCTCGTCGGCGGCGCGGGGGGGCGGCCGAGCACCCCCTTTCGGGGTGGGACGCAGGACGTCCGACGTTCGTACTCTGCGTCATTGCGGCGATGGCCGCGGGAGACAGCGAATGAACCAACGTCCTGCAGCACGCACAAGAATGCGATCCCGTCGGGTGCTCGTGCTCGCCCTGGCCCTTGGCGCCACTTTGACCCTCGCCGCATTCTCCGGTCGGCTGAACCGCACGGATCCGGAACCGGAGGCCCAGCGCGTCCATCCCGAGGTTGAGGCGCAGATGCGGATGGTGCTCAGCGCGCGCCACATCGGGGAACTGTTTCCGCACTGAGGCGCTGATGGACCTGCGGCCTGCCGTGGGCAGCGCAACACGCGTGCCGTCGCTATCACCGGTCGCGCGCACGGGCCGGGCCGTGTCTTCGGATCGACTCTGGTGCGCCCTCTGGATCGCGCCGAGCGCGGCCGGGTGGGCTCTGCCGCTGGTCGCCCTCGGCACGCTGGCCTGGCCGAATTAGCACGGCGGTCCGCAACCCCCCTGCGCTGAGGGGTCAACAGGCCCCCATTACTCGGTACCTTGCGTCCCTGTAGACGCCCGCGAGAAAGCGCCAAAGACGCTTACGCGGCAAGCCGACTTGAAGCCAGGACATCCGTGGGAGAAGAACGATGAAGGCACTGATGCAGGACCGCCCGCTATTGATCTCGTCGCTGATCGAGCACGCAAACACGTTCCATGCCCAGGCCGAGATCGTGTCGCGCACGGTCGAGGGGCCGATTCACCGCTGCACCTACGGCGACATCCACCGCCGCTCCAAGCAGGTGGCGAATGCGCTGACGGCGCTAGGCGTGAAGACCGGCGATCGCATCGGCACGCTGGCGTGGAACGGCTACCGTCACATGGAGCTTTACTACGGCGTATCCGGCATGGGTGCCGTGCTGCACACCATCAATCCGCGACTGTTCCCGGAACAGGTTGTCTACGTCGCGAATCATGCCGAGGACCAGTACCTGTTCTTCGACCTGACCTTCGCGCCGCTGATCGAAAAGCTCGCGCCGCAGATGACTTCGGTCAAGGCGTTCATCGCAATGACCGACCGTGCGCACATGCCGGCCAACTCGTCGATCCGCAACCTTCTCTGCTACGAAGAACTGATCGCCGAGCACAGCGCGGAGTTCGAATGGCCAGTGTTCGATGAGAACACCGCTTCATCGCTGTGCTACACGTCGGGCACGACCGGCAACCCGAAGGGCGTCCTGTACTCGCACCGCTCGACCGTGCTGCATTCGCTGGCTGCCTGCTCCGTCGACGGGCTCGGGCTTTCCTCGCGCGAATCGACACTGCTGGTCGTGCCGATGTTCCACGTCAACGCCTGGGGCATGCCGTACGCCGGCGCAATGTGCGGCGCCAAGCTGGTGATGCCGGGTCCGGGACTCGACGGCAAGAACGTCTACGAGATCATGCGCGATGAAAAGGTCACGCTGGCGCTGGGCGTGCCCACCGTGTGGTTGATGCTGTTCAACCACGTCGATTCGGAGAAGCTCAACCCGATGTCCGAGCTCAAGTTAAATCGTGTCGTCATCGGCGGCTCGGCAGCGCCGCGCGCGATGAGCGAGAAGTTCGAGACCAAGTTCGGCGCCCAGGTCGTGCATGCCTGGGGCATGACCGAAATGTCGCCGCTCGGTACCGTCTGCAACTTCCTGCCGAAGCACGCCGACCTTGATTTGCAGAAGCGTCTCGATGTGCAGACCAAGCAGGGCCGCCCGGTGTTTGGCGTGGAGATGAAGATCACCGATGACGACGGCCACAGGCTGCCGCACGACGGCAAGGCCTTCGGCCACCTGATGGTGCGCGGTCCGTGGATCACGGCCGGCTACTTCAAGGGCGATGGCGGCGAGATTGTCGACAACGACGGCTTCTTCGATACCGGCGATGTCGCGACGATCGACCCGGACGGCTATATGCAGATCACCGACCGCAGCAAGGACGTGATCAAGTCGGGCGGCGAGTGGATCTCGTCGATCGATCTGGAGAATGCTGCTGTCGGTCATCCGGCGATCGCCGAGGCCGCCGTGATCGGCGTGGCACATGCCAAATGGCAGGAGCGGCCGCTGCTGATTGTCGTTAAGAAGAAGGGTCAGGACGCGACGCGTGACGAGGTGCTTCAGTACCTGGACGGCAAGGTCGCCAAGTGGTGGATGCCGGACGATGTCGTATTCGTTGAGGAGCTGCCGCATACGGCCACTGGCAAGCTGCAGAAGATGAAACTGCGCGAGCAGTTCCGCGAGTACCGGCTGCCGGCCTGATGATCTAAACAAGACACTGCTGCGCTCGACGCGTGCACTCCACACAACACGCCGGCCCGCGCCGGCGTGTTGCTTTGGGAGTGGACTGCTCGCCACCACGATCGTGACAACGGAGGTAATCGACGCATGAGCCCTGCTTCATCAACGATGCTGGGCCGAGCGTAGAGTCCGTCGACCAGGTACGGAGGAGCACGTGACGAACGTGCTAAACAGAGAGGGTGCAGTGAAAGACGTCGCGTTGGCCCAAGTTCCCTATTTACGGATGCGCTCGTCGCCGGGCGGCACCGTGCGTCGCTGGTTGCTGCACGCGATGCTGCGCGTCGGCGCGCGCTGGTCGAGCTTCGACGCAAGCAGGATCGAGGAATTCCGCCGAAAGAACGAGGCGTTCGATCGCAAGTTCGGCCAAGTCGACCCCGCGCTGAAGCGCAGCGCG
>DATEZE010000294.1:0-17863 GCA_035255845.1 Burkholderiaceae bacterium
CGCGTCGGCGTCCTTCGCCTCGATGATGCGGCCGGCAAACAGGCCCTTCTGCTGCGCCTTGTCGAGATAGGCCGCGTGGGTGGAGCCCGCATTGACGACAATGGTCTTGCCGCGCATGTCGGCAAGGCGCTGGATGCCGGCATCCGACCTGACGAGCAGCCGCCCGCCCGCGAAATAGTGCGTAACCGTGAACGCGGCCTGCTTGCGGCGCGCCGCGGTATTGGTCGTATTGCCGCATTCGAGGTCAGCCTTGCCCTCGACGATCGAGGGGATCCGCTGCGCCGGCGTCACCGCGAGGTACGCGACGCGCAGATTCGGCATCTTCAGGTCGCGTTTAAGCGCCTCGACGACCCGCATGCACAGATCGAGGGCGTAGCCGACCGGACGCTTGTCCGCGTCCAGGTAAGAAAATGGAGTCGAAGACTCGCGATGGGCCAGCGTGATAACGCCGGTTTCGCGGACCTTCTGCAGCGTGGGCGGCTGCCGGGGCGCTTCTGCGGGCGTCTGCGCCCGCAGCGGCGCGCCAAGGCACACCAAGAGCAGCACCAGCGATGCAGCCGCCGTGCTGCGGCGCGTGAAGCGCATTGTCATCGTCGACCCCCCTAGGGTTGCGTCGACGAGTGTAATCCGGACGCCGCTCGTCTGATCACGCGGCGCGCACCTGATCGGCGGCAGCCTCGGCCCGCGCCCGCTCGCGGCTCTGAATCTCCCACATGGCGGCGTATGCACCGCGCCGCAGCAGCAGTTCCGCATGAGTGCCACGCTCGACGATGCGGCCCTGGTCCATCACGAGGATCTGGTCCGCATGCACGACGGTCGAAAGGCGATGCGCGATCACCAGCGTGGTCCGGTCGCGGGCGATGCCTTCGAGTTCCGCCTGGATCACACGCTCGGTGCGCGAGTCCAGGGCCGAGGTCGCCTCGTCGAAGACAAGGATCGCCGGGTCCTTGAGCAGCGTGCGCGCGATCGCGACCCGCTGCTTCTCGCCACCGGACAGCTTCAGACCGCGTTCGCCGACCAGCGTGGCATAGCCGTCGGGGAGCGACTCGATGAAGTCGTGGATGTGGGCGGCGCGCGCCGCACCGACCACGTCTTCGCGCGCCGCGCCGGGCCGTCCGTAGGCGATGTTGTATTCGATCGTGTCGTTGAACAGCACCGTGTCCTGCGGCACGATGCCGATCGCCGCCCGCAGGCTTACTTGCGTGACCGTACGCACGTCTTCGCCGTCGATCAGCACCGCGCCGGAGTCGACGTCGTAGAAACGGAACAGCAGTCGCGCCAGCGTCGATTTGCCCGATCCAGTCGCGCCGACCACCGCAGTCGTCGATCCGCCCGGGATCGTGAAATCGACGGCGTGCAGCACGCGACGCCGTGGGTCGTAGCCGAAATCGACGCGCTCGAAGCGCACTTCGGCGCGCCGTATCGCAAGCGGCCGGGCGTCGGGCGCGTCGGCGATCTCGCGGTTCTGGTCGAGCAGCGAGAACATGCGGTCCATGTCCGTCAGGCTCTGCTTGATCTCGCGATAGATGACGCCGAGAAAGTTGAGCGGGATATAGAGCTGGATCATGAAGGCATTGACCAGCACCAGATCGCCGATCGTCATGCGGCCCTCGGCGACGCCGACGGCCGCGCGCCACAGGATCAGCGTCAGCGCAATCGCGATGATCAGCTGCTGCCCGGCGTTCAGCACATTGAGCGACTGCTGCGACATCACTGCCGTGCGCTGGCTGGCCGCCAGCGTTTCGTCATAGCGCCGCGCCTCGTAGTCCTCGTTACCGAAGTACTTGACCGTCTCGAAATTGAGCAGCGAGTCGACCGCTCGAGAATGCGCCTTGGTCTCGAGCTCGTTCCAGCGTCGACGCACGACCGTGCGCCAGTTGGTCACGCTGACCGTGTAGACGATGTAAATCGTCAAGCTCACTCCGACGATCGCGGCGAACCAGACTTCGTAGTGCCAGACAAGGTAGGCGACAACCAGAGTGATCTCGATCAGAGTCGGCAGGATCGAATAGAGCGTGAAGCTGATCAGCGACGAGATGCCGCGGATGCCGTGGTCGATCTCGCGGGTCACGGCGCCGGTGCGCCGGTCCAGGTGGTAGCGCAGCGACAGAGCGTGCAGGTGGCGGAACGTCTTCAGCGCCAGCGTTCGCGTCGCCGCCTGCGTCACGTTGACGAACAGGAACTCGCGCAGTTCGGTGAACAGCGATGTCGACAGGCGCAGCAGGCCATAGGCCGCGACCAAGGCCACCGGTACCGCCAGCACGCCGGCGACACCATGCGCCGCCGGCGACAGGGCGTCGACGATGCTCTTCAGCAGGATCGGAACGCTGACCGTGGCAAGCTTGGCCGCGACCAGGCATGCAAGCGCGACCAGCACGCGGCCGCGGGAGGCCCAGAGGTACGGCAGCAGCATGCGCAGCGTCTGCCAGTCGTTGCGGCCGCCGGCGCGCGTGGAAGGCAGAGCTTCTCGGGGCGAGGACCAGCGCATCTAGCCGCCCCTCCTGTACGCGATCGCTGCGCGATCGCACATGCACTCGGGGCGATTAATCAGTCGGCTCCGCTCCGGAGCGGCCGAGCGCTTCGCCGACCAATAACGGCGCGGCACCCTCCCTGCCCTCCCGCCGAGCGGGAGGGGCTCATCAGCACGCCGGTGCGTACACTTGCTAAGCCTCAGATTCAGCATTGCGCAATTATCCACGCGGCATTCGATGAGTTTCGAGCAACGCGTTGTGGTCATTACCGGCGCCAGTGACGGTATCGGGGCGGAATTGGCGCGGCAGCTGGCGCAAGAGCGGGCGCGACTGGCGCTGGCGGCGCGACGGGCGAATGCGCTCGACCGTGTGCGTGACGAATGCCTGGCGTTCGGCGGCGAAGCGATCAGCGTGCCGACCGACGTGACCGAGGAAGATGATTGCCGTCGGCTTGTCGAGCGCACCGTCGAGACCTTCGGCGGCATCGATGTGCTGGTCGCCAATGCCGGCGTCTCGATGCACGCGCGCTTCGACGCGATCGAGGACTTCTCGACCTTCGAGCGATTGTTCCGAATCAATGCGATGGGAACGATCTGGTGCGTACGCCACGCGTATCCGCATCTCAGGCGCTCGCGCGGGCTGATCGTCGGCGTGTCGTCGCTGGCCGGGCGAACCGGCGTGCCCGAGCGCACCACTTATTGCGCCAGCAAGTTCGCTCAGACCGGATTTCTCGACGCACTGCGGATGGAAGCGGCCGACGAAGGCATCGCCGTCATGGTCGCCTATCCCGGTGTCGTGGCCACCGAGACCCGGCGGCGCGGCTGGAACGGTCGCGGCGAAGCCGCCGGTGTTTCCGGCCTGTCTGAAGACCGCGCGATGCCGGTCGACGAGTGCGCCCGCCATATCATTGCCGGCATGCGTGAACGCAAGCGCGAGGTCTTGATGACAGCGCGCGATCGTGCCGCACTATGGCTCAAGCTGATCGCCCCCGCTGTAGTCGATCGCATGGCGAAGGCGGCACTGGCCCGCCCGCCGTTGCGCGCCACTCCCCCGGAGAAGACCTGATGCAAACGATGCTGCCCGTTGACCTGATACCCGTGCTGCGCATGATGCCGATGCCGTCAGACGCGAACGTCCACGGCGACGTCTTCGGCGGCTGGATAATGTCGCATGTCGATATCGCGGGCGCCGTGCCGGCCGCACGCCGCGCATCGGGACGCGTGGCCACCCTGGCCGTGACTTCGTTTCTCTTCAAGCAGCCAGTGTTCGTTGGCGACCTGGTCAGCTTCTACAGCAGGGTCGTGAAGACCGGGCGCACCTCAGTAACCGTCGAGGTCGAGGTCTATGCCGAGCGCAACCGTCTGGAAAAAGACGTGGTCAAGGTCACCGAGGCGACACTGGTGTACGTCGCCACCGACGAGCGGCGCCAGCCGCGTGCTCTGCCGGAGATCTGATGAGGCGTCGCGAGTGTACGCATCGGCTTCGCCGATGCACGTGCACTCGCTCTGATGCGGTCGCGGTCTGCGCGGTCGCACAGGACTGAGTGGTCGACGGCGCTCCGGAGCGGCCGCGCGCTCCGCCAAAGCACAAAGGCATGGCACTCTCCCCAGCCCTCTCGCCATGCGAGAGGGAAGCGCTCCCCACCCCGTCCCGCCCCGCCGTGAGGGGCGGTGCGAACCCAGTTGCTTGACCGGGCGCACCCTCGACAGTCGGCTGTTGTCCGTCCCCGTTCGACGAGGAGGTGCGGGGAGGAGCGTCAGTCTCCTCCCTCGCGGAGGGAGGGAGATTGGGAGCCTTGCTGATGAAGATCGGCGGAGCGCGCGGCCGCTCCGGAGCGCAGCCGACTGATCAGTGTTGAACGGCGAGGCCCTTACCGGGACGAGTGCACGGGCGGCCCGCACGGTCGCGTACACGAGGAGCGCTGGATCAGTAGGCGATCTGCGCCGCAGTCCGACCGGCAAAGCGGCCGCCGACCACCGCAGCCAGCAGGCCATTGCCCTCGAGATAGCCGCCGCCGCCGTCGCCTGACAGTCCGCGTGCGGCACCGCCCGCCGCGAGCATATTGGGCAGCGTGCTTCCGTCGGGACGTAGCACGCGGCCCTCAGCGTCGATCGCGAGCCCGCCTTCGCTGCCGAGCAGTGCGCCCGTGATCTGGACGCCGTAATACGGGCCGAGCAGCATCTGCGACGCGTGGAACTGGCGGCCGAAATCGTCGGCGTCATCTTCGAACGCCATGGCATTAACCAGGGCGATGGTGTGTTCGAGCCCGGCCCGATCGATGCCCAGCGCTTCCGCTAGATCGCGAAGCGCGACAGCGCGCTTGATGAGTCCTCGCGCCACGGCCTCCGGATAGTTGGGCATTGCGAGCCCCACCTCGTGAACGCGCTCGTCGTAGATGTTGAAGGCGATGCCCTCCGGCTGCGCCAGCACGAAAAGCGCGCTCTCCGAATACCCTTCGTGCTCGTTGCCAAAACGCTCGCCTTGCCGGTTCACCTGGATCGCGCCCTCGGTCATCAACGCCCACGGCAGTTGCAACCGCTGCGGCATGACGACCGAGCTGTGCGCAAGAAAGCCATCGATGTCATCGATCGCTGCGCCAAGTTCCTCGCCCCAGGTCAATGCGTCGCCCTGACTGCCATCGTGCCCCGCGAACGGCAGCGCACGCACATCGGGAAGGTGCAGCCTCACCCGCTCTTCGTTGCCGGCGAATCCGTTGGTCGCGAGCACGACCGCCGAGCAGCCGATGTCCACCGCGTCGCGTTCGCCGCGGATATAGCGCACACCACGGACGCGCTGTTCGGCGTCGACGTATAGATCCGTGACGCGCGCTCCGGGCTGCATGCGTACTCCGCGCGCGGCGAGCGTGCGGTACAGCGCCGACAGGAGCGACGTGCCGCCGCGATCGGCCAGCGCGTGCATGCGACTGACTCTATGGCCCGGAGCGACCCCCTCGACCAACTCGAAACGGACTCCACAACCTGTCTCGAGCCAGTCCAGCGTTTCCGCCGAAGCACGCGTGTAGGCGTCGACCAGATGCGGGGCGGATCGGCCGTTGGACTTCGCCTGGATATCTTCGGCGAAGCTCTCCGCAGAATCCTCGACTTCGCGCGCGGTCTGCGCACGCGTCCCAGCGGCCGGGATCATTCCGGAAGATGCCGCTGTCGCTCCTGCCGGCGACGCGTCGCGGTCGAGAATCAGCACCTTCGCACCGGTATCGCGCGCCGCCAATGCGGCAACCGCACCCGCCGCGCCGGCACCGATCACGACGACGGGAACGGAGGTCGAAAAGGTCGGCAGTCGGTCGCGGATGACGGGCACGGCGGTCGGATCAGTAGGCGGCGAGCTGCGACTCGATCCAGGCGGCGGCCGCCAGTGCCCGTGCATCGTTGCCTGGCCGCGCGACCACCTGCAGTCCGAGCGGGAGCCCGCTTTCGCCATGTGCCACAGCGTGCGGAACCGGCACGTTGATCTGCGGGCCGCCGAGGAAATGCCAGGCGCGATTGAACTGCGGATCGCCGGTCGCATCGAGACCGTGCGGCGCCTCGCCCGGCGCGCTCGGCGTCAGCACCACGTCGGCATCGCCGAACAGGTCGTCGAGCGCGGCAAGGCACTGGCGGCCGACATCGAGCGCCTCGACGTAGTGCGGCGCACTGACCGCCCGACCCTCGTCGATCAGGGTCGCCAGCCGTGCCGACAGCAGCTCGCGCCGGTACTGAGCCTCGGGTCCGAGGGCGCGCGCGGTCTCGAACAGCTGCACCGTACGCTGCGCGTCAGCGAGCCGCGTGAACGGCACATTCTGTCGGTCCGACTCGTACGGCCAGGCAATTTCACGGATGTTCGCACCGCGCGTGGCGAGCAGCTTGGCAGTTCGTTCGAGCGCGGCCAGCATCGACGGTGCAAGCTGCGTCTGCCACGGCGTGGCGGTCCACCCGATGGCGGGCGGCTGCGCTTTGCCCGGCGCGTGCTGCCATTGCGGCTGCAGCGCGAGGCTCGCCGCGACCAGCGCGACGTCTTCCACGGTCCGCGCAAACGCGCCGACGATGTCGAGCGTGTCCGAGATCGCCTTCGCGCCGGAACGCGGCACCAGACCGCGCGTCGGAACGAAGCCGACGACACCGCAAAACGCAGCGGGCCGTATCACCGAGCCTGCCGTCTGGGTCCCGAGCGCGAATGGCGCCATATGCGCCGCAACGGCCGCCGCCGAGCCGCTCGATGAGCCCCCCGGCGTGTGGTCCAGTCCGCGCGGGTTGCGTGTCGGGCCTGGAGTGAAATTCGCGAGCTCCGCCGTCACCGTCTTGCCGAACACGTAAGCGCCGGCACTGCGCAACGCGGCGATGCAGGCCGAGTCGGCCAGTGGCACATGGCCGATGAACACAGCGGAACCGTATTCGCTCGGAATGTCCGCGGTGTCGATATTGTCCTTGACCGCGACCGGCAGGCCGTGCAGCGCGCCGCGCCATTCGACCCGGTCGAATTCGCGCGCCGCCTCGAGCGCGCGCCCGGCGTCGAACCAGGCGAATGCCCGGACCTCCCGTTCGCGTTCGCGCACCGCATCGACGAAGGAGTGCGTGACCGCCTCGCAGCTCACCTCGTGCGCGGCGATCATGCGTGCAAGCTGCGCGGCTGGCAGTCGGTTCAGTGGCGTCTTCATCGCGGTCCCCAACTGCGGAATCTACCGCAGGCCTTCGGCTGCACACCCGTCAGTAGTCACCAAAAAAAGCCGGCAGCGACCGCGCTTATGCGAATGCCGTGGTGACAGCGGCATGGTGCAGGCCGCTTCCCAGGCCGCACATCACGGACAACAGGGCCCGTCCGGTCAGAGGAACAGATCGTCCAGCAACTGCCGGCTGCCGGGCACGACCGAGTACTTTTCCAGATCCGTGACACCGGCCCGTTTCAACACCTCATCGTCGATGAAGAAGTTGCCGGTGGTTGTTGCGGCGTCGGAAGTCAGCACCGCGTACGCCGCATCCGCCATGATCTCCGGCGTGCGGCAGTGCTCGGGGCGCACACCTGGGATCATCTGCAGCGCCGCGGTCTGGATCACTGTCCGGGGCCACAGTGCATTGACGCCGATGCCGTAGGACCGGAACTCCTCGGCATGGCCCAGCACGCACATGCTCATGCCGTACTTGGCCATCGTGTAGGCGACGTGAGGCGCGAACCAGCGCGGCTCCATATTGAGAGGCGGCGACAAGGTCAGGATATGCGGATTGTGCTTGCGTTCCGCCGATTGCTTCAGATACGGTAGGCAGGCTTGCGTGCATAAAAATGTGCCGCGCACGTTCACGCCGAACATCAGATCGAAGCGCTTGATCGGCGTCGCCTCGGTCGTGGTCAGGTTGATCGCGCTGGCATTGTTGACCAGGATGTCGATGCCGCCGAACGCCTCCGCGGCCCGGCGTGCGGCTTCGACCACCTGCAGCTCGTCGCGGATGTCGCACTGGATTGGCAGTGCCTTGCCTCCGGCGGCCTCGATTTCTGCCGCAGCGCTATGGATCGTTCCCGGCAGCCTGGGATTGGGTTCGACGGTCTTGGCCGCGATGACGACATTGGCGCCATCGCGCGCGGCGCGCTTGACGATCGCCAGGCCGATCCCGCGCGACGCGCCGGAAATGAACAGCGTTTTGTCCTTCAAGTTCATGCGGCCTCCGATCTGGGCGCGCTGTCGCGCGCGAGTTCGACGATATGCAACGCGAGCCGTTCGGCGACGCGCGCATACAACGCCGCCGACGGATGAAATCCGTCCTCGCAAAAAAGATCGGGGTTCGCCACTCCCTGCATCTGCAGATGGGTGACTCCCGGATGCCGTTGCGCCCAGCGCGCCTGCGCACGGTTGTTGCGGCGCGCCGCCTGGCCGACGTACCACGCGAGCGGATTCGGCATGGCCGGAAACAGCTCCATTTCAGGCAGCGCCGGAAAGACGACGTGCCGCACCCGCGCGTGCACTTGCAACCAGTTCGCGATGTGGCTACGGTGGCGCAGCGCAAACGCCAGCGGCACATCCCTGGTGATGTCATTGACGCCGACGATAACGACAGCGACATCGGCGTCAGCCGGACGCTCAAGCATCAGGCGCTGCAACACGCCGGCGGATGTGAGACCGGATTCCGCGATGAGCTGCCAGCGCACTCTGCCATCGAGGCACCGCGCGAGCGTATGCGCCAGCGGTTGCGCGAGCGCCTCACGCTGGCTGCGCGCACCGACGCCGGCAGCGCTCGAATCGCCCACGACCAGCAGCCGCAATGCAGTGCGGCCGCGTCCTGCAAGGCCGCGACGGTGGCCGCCGGGCTCAGGCAGCTCCAGCGCGGTTCGCCGCAGCCGCGCGGCCTGGGCCAGCAGCACCGGACCCAGCGCCAGGCGCGTGGCGATATCCAGCACGGCGCGCCCGATTCAGCCCTTGGGCCAGAGGATCATCTGGGTGCAGCGGAAGAGCGCGATCGTCTTTCCGCTTTCCAGATGCGAGACCACGGCGTCCCACACCTGGGTGGTGCGCCCCTGGTGCGCGGAAGTCGCCACCGAACGCAGCGTGCCCTCGGTCGCCGTGCCGATGAAGTTGGACTTCAGTTCAATGGTCGTGAAGTTGGTCGCACCTTCAGGCAGATGGGCGATCGTCGCGTAGCCGGCCGAGGTGTCGGCCAGCGCGATCACCGAGGCCGCGTGCAAGAAGCCGTTGGGCGCGAGGTATTGCGGCCGGATCACGTACTCCATCGTGAGGCTGCCCTCGCGCACGTCGATCACCTTCATGCTGAACCAGCTGGGCAGGCTGTCGCCGGAGCGGCTGTTCAGTTTCTCAATCGACAATTCGCGGCGCAGCGGCATGTCGCCTCCTAGCTGAACCGGGAGAAGTCAGGCTTGCGGCGTTCGAAGAAGGCCGAGAACGCTTCCTTGGCCTCGTCGCTGCCCAACAATTTCCCGAAGGACTTCGCCTCCTCCGCGATGAGTTTCTCCGTCATCGAGCGCCACGAAAGCTTCATCAGGCGCTTGGTCTCGCGCACCGACGTGGGTGGCAGCACGTTGAAGCGCTCGGCCTGTCTCACTGCATGGTCCAGCACTTCGCCGGGAGGCAGGATGCGATTGACGATCCCCATTTCGAGCGCTTCTTCCGCGCTGATCGGGTCGGCCAGCAGCAACTTTTCCGCGGCCTTGTGATAGCCCGCAGCGAGCGGCATCGTCAGGCTCGACGCGAATTCGGAGCACAACCCCAGCGACACGAACGGCATCGAGAACATCGCGTTATCGGCGCAGTAGACGAGGTCGCAGTGCATCAGCATCGTCGTGCCGATGCCGACCGCCGCCCCGTTGACCGCAGCCACGACCGGCTTTTCCGACAGGCCAAGCGCCTGCATGAACCGGAATACGGGCGCATCCGTTCCGGTCGGGGGATTTTTCATGAAGTCTTCGAGATCGTTGCCGGCGGTGAAGACGTCCTTGTCACCGTAGATCAGGAGCGCGCGTACCCGGCTGTCGTCATGCGCCGCGGCGATGGCGTCGGCCATCGCCTGGTACATCGCGACAGTGATCGCGTTCTTCTTCTCGGGTCGTGCAATGCCGATATGCGCAACGCCGTTACGGGTTTCGACCGCGATGCTCACGATTTCTCCTGAATGCTAAGGCTTGCCTTCGCGGGTGGTCAGCGCGACAAACTGGGCGAATTCCGTCAGCGACCTCGCCGCCTGCCGCTGCACCTTGTCGCGCACCAGCGGCGTATATCCGAGCAGCCAGCCCTTCCACCCCAGCGCCTGCCCGGACCAACGCCAGAAGCTGAAGTTGTCGACCTGCTGCACGATCTTGCCGGCGGCGACGACCATTTCAGTATGGACGCGATTGACCACCACACGCTTCGTCGGCGTGAAGGTGTAGCGCGCGGTCCAGTCCACTCGTGCGCGCTCCGCAGAGTCTTCAACGATACGGGGCTCGATCTCTAGGTCCTCGGCCTCCGACAGCAACATCTGCCACATCAGTCGCGCGCCCTGTGCCGTCAGCCGTGGGAAGACCGGGTCGCGGAACGTGGCGTGGTTGGCGTACAAAAGGCCCATCGTGTAATGGTCCCGCACCATGAACGCCTCGTAAAAGCGGGTCGCAACTCCCATCACAACCTCACTGCGCCGAGCGCTGGGCGAGCCAGTCGCCGGCCAGCGGCCACAAGGTGTCGGCAAGGCGGCGCCGGAAGAACCCGAAGTGCCCCATCCTCTCGACGCCGGCATCGTGCGGAGCGATGCGGCGAAGTTCGCGCGCGGCACCTGAGTAAAACGAATGCAACGATTCGATGTTGCGCGCCGACATGTATTCGTCGTCCGTGAATGAAAGCGAGAGGATAGGCTGCCCGAGCGCGGCGTAGGTGCTCCGCAGGTCTGGCGCCTCGACGCCAAATAGGTAGTCGGGATGCAGGCACCACGAGCGCCATTGACGCATCACCCCTTTGGGCACGTCGCCGATCATCCCCAGCCGCCGCCCGGGGAAGTAACCGAACGTCGTCAGCATCGTCGGCACGATGCAGTACCAGAGCAGCGGTGCAAGCCGGCGCAGCCCGGGCGCGTAATCGCGCCAGTAGCCGCTGCCCGCCGCGACTGTCAGCACCGCCGCGATGCGCATGCGCTGTCGCACGAGGCCGAGGATCTGTCCGCCAAGACTGTGGCCGACCCAAAGCAGCGGTCGTTCTCCGATCTGCTGCGCGACGAAGTCGACCATCGCGCCGGTGTCCTCGCGCGCCCAAGTCACGACATCCGCGGCGACGCGTCGCAGCGGACCCTTGCGCGACCGACCGATGCCACGATAGTCGAACGTCGCCACGAAGTGACCGCGCTCGACGAGCCACTGCGCGAACGGCCCGTAATACTCCTGCTCGACCGCCATCGCCGACACGATCAGCACGCCGGCGCGGCAGTCGTTCGCAGCGCCAAACGTCGTCGCTGCGATTTCGGCCCCATCGCTGGTGCGGATCGTCGCGTGATTCACGTTGACCCGGCAGTCCTCCGGTCAGACGCGTTCGAAGATGCCTGCCGCACCCATGCCAGTGCCTACGCACATCGTCACCATGCCGTATTTCAGATTGCGACGACGCAGCGCATGGACCAGGGTGGCCGAGCGGATTGCGCCGGTCGCGCCGAGCGGGTGGCCAAGCGCAATCGCACCTCCCATCGGATTGACCTTCGACCGATCGAGTCCGAGATCGTTGATCACGGCCACGGCCTGCGCCGCGAACGCTTCGTTAAGTTCGATCCAGCCCATGTCGTCGGCTTTCAGCCCGGCGATCGCCAACGCTGCCGGGATCGCGAATTTCGGGCCGATTCCCATGATCTCGGGCGGCACGCCTTTCACGGCGAAGCTGACGAAGCGCGCCAGCGGCGTCAAGTTGTACTGCTTGAGCGCCCGCTCCGACGCAACGATCAGTGCGCCGGCGCCGTCCGATGTCTGCGAACTGTTGCCTGCGGTCACGCTGCCCTTGGCCGCGAACACGGGGCGCAACTTGGCAAGTGCTTCGGCACTGGTATCGGCGCGCGGGCCTTCGTCGAGGCTCACGGTCCGGGTCTTGACCGCGAGTTCGTGCTTTGCCAGATCCGGAATCTTCTCGACCACCTCGATCGGCGTCATCTCGTCGGTGAACTCGCCGGCCTTCTGCGCCGCGATCGCTTTCTGGTGCGACTCGACCGCGAACTGGTCCTGCATTTCGCGCGTTACCTTCCACTGCGCCGCGACCTTCTCGGCGGTCATGCCCATGCCATAGGCGATGCCGACGTTCTCGTCCTTCTCGAAGACGTGCGCGTTGAACGACGGCTTGTTGCCACTCATTGGCACCATGCTCATTGATTCGGCGCCACCGGCCAACATCACATCGGCCTCGCCGACGCGGATGCGGTCGGCCGCAATCGCCACCGCGTTTAGTCCTGATGAACAGAAGCGGTTGATCGTCATGCCACCGGTGGTGTTCGGCAGGCCCGCGAGGAGCACCGCAACGCGGGCCACGTTGAGGCCCTGTTCGGCCTCGGGCATCGCGCAGCCGATGATCGCGTCTTCGACCGCAGCCGGATCGAGACTGGGCACCTGCTTCATCACTGAGCGGATCGCCGCCACCAGCAGATCGTCCGGCCGCGTGTTACGAAATGCGCCCTTGGGCGCCTTGCCGATCGGCGTACGCGTCGCCGCGACGATGTATGCATCCTGAACTTGTCGGGTCATGGTTCGCTCCTCAGTTCCGCACCGGCTTGCCGGTTTGCATCATGCCCATCATTCGCTCCTGAGATTTTGGGTGCCCGACGAGTTGCATGAAGAACTTGCGCTCCAGGTCGAGCAGCCATTGTTCGTCGGCGAGTGAACCGGCCTCGACGTCGCCACCGCACATCACGTCGGCAATGCCGCTCGAAATGAAGAAGTCGTGCGCGCTGATGAAGCCGCCGTCACGCATGTTGGCGAGCTGCGCCTTGATGGTGGCCACGCCGGTGCGCCCGGCAACCGGGAAGCCGAGTGGCTTCAGCGGGGGCCGATAACCGGTCGCGTGCAGCGCGAACGCCTCGCCGATTGCCGTCCACAGCAACTCGTGACTGTTGAAGACGATGGTGTCGGTGGACCGCAGGTAACCCATCTGTTTCGCTTCCAACGCCGACTTCGACACGTTGGCCGTCGCCACGTTCATGAACCAGCCGCGCATGAACGGGAACACGTCGTTGATGCCGGCTGCCTGCGCGGCTTGCGCAGCACGCAATGCGCCTTCCTTCAGGCCGCCCGCACCGGGAATCAGGCCCACGCCGACTTCGACCAGCCCGATGTAGCTTTCGAGCGAAGCGACTGCCTTCGAGCAGTGCAGGATCAACTCACAACCGCCGCCCAGCGCCATGCCGCTGACTGCCGCGACGGCCGGGACCTGCGCGTACTTCAGGCGCATATAGGCATCCTGCAGCTTCTGCACTTCGGCACCGATCGCCTTGACGCCGCCGGACATGAACAACGGCATCATCGCCTGCAGGTCGGCTCCGACCGAAAATGGTTCGTCGGGCGACCAGATGACAAGGCCGCGGTACTGCGACTCCGCGAGCTCCACTGCCTTTAACAGTCCGTTGATCACGCCCGGACCAATGGCATGTACCTTGGTCTTGATCGACAGCACCAGTACCTCGGCACCCAGGCCGGATTCCAGTGTCCACAGTCGCACCGCGTCGTCCTCGAACACCGTCTTGCCACCGTTGGCGCCGGTCGGCGCGCGTTCTCCGAGCAACGGCGCGCGGAAGATCTGGCGCGCGTACACGGGCAGGGTCGAACGCGCGACGAATTTTTTCTTCGAGGCCGACCAAGAGCCATCGGGCGTATGAACGCCGCCCGCCTTGGCGACCGGCCCATCGAAGACCCACTTCGGTAGCGGCGCCTTGGAGAGCGCATCGCCGGCATCGATGTCGGCCTGCACCCACTCGGCGACCTGCTTCCAGCCGGCGGCCTGCCAGGTTTCGAACGGCCCGGTGGACCAGCCGAAGCCCCAGCGCAGCGCAAAGTCGACGTCGCGCGCGGTGTCGGCGATCGCCTCCAGGTGGACCGCGATGTAATGGAATGCGTCGCGGAATATCGCCCACAGGAATTTCGCCTGCGGATGATCGGTCTCGCGCAGCAGCTTCAGCCGCTCCGCCGGATCCTTCTTTTTCAGGATCCGGACGATCAGTTCGTCGGCTTTACCGGCGCCGTCGACGTATTCCTTCTTCTTCGGATCGAGCACCTTGATGCTCTTACCTTCCTTCCGATAGAAGCCGGCGCCGGTTTTCTGTCCCAGGGCACCCTTGTCCACCAGCGCCTTCAGCACGGCTGGCGTGGCGAAATGCGCGGCAAATGGATCGATCGATGCGGGCAGCGTGTCCTGCATCGTCTTGATTACGTGCGCCATCGTGTCGAGACCGACAACGTCAGCGGTGCGGAATGTCGCGCTCTTGGCGCGGCCGAGCTTGCTGCCGGTTAGGTCGTCGACGACGTCGTAGGCGAGGCCGTACTTCTCCGCTTCTTTGATCGTCGCCAGCATGCCGAAGACGCCGACCCGGTTGGCGATGAAGTTCGGCGTGTCCTTGGCGCGCACCACTCCCTTGCCAAGCGTCGAGGTGAGGAAGGTTTCCAGGTCGTCCAGGATCTGTGGACGCGTCGCCGGCGTCGGGATCAGCTCAACCAGGTGCATGTAGCGCGGCGGATTGAAAAAGTGCACACCGCAGAAGCGTGCCTTCAGCCCGGCATCCATCGCCTCGGAGAGTTTCGCGATCGGTAGTCCCGACGTGTTCGAGGCGAAGATCGCATCGTCGCTGACAAACGGCGCGACCTTCCTGTACAGATCGTGTTTCCAGTCCATGCGCTCGGCGATCGCCTCGATGATGACGTCGCAGCCTCTGAGCAGCTCGAGATTCTCCTCATAGTTCGCGGCCTGGATGTACTGCGCGTCGTCCTTAACGCCGAGCGGCGCCGGGCTGAGCTTCTTGAGGTTCTCGATCGCCTTCAGAACGATGCCGTTCTTCGGGCCCTCCTTGGCCGCGAGGTCAAACAGGACAACCGGCACGCGCGCGTTCACGCAGTGCGCGGCGATCTGCGCGCCCATTACACCGGCGCCGAGCACGGCGACCTTGCGTACAACGAAGTTGCTCATCTAATTCTCCGGTTCACCTGTTGTCCTTGTCGGCCGGTTCAGAACGCCTCGGCGGGAAGTTCCATCAACGTCGTCGGGCCCGCCGCCACGCTGCGGATCAGTGCCGCGGTCTCTGGCAGCAGCCGCTGAAAGTAGAAGCGCGCGACCATCAGCTTGTTCCTGTAGAACGGATCCACGCTACCGCCATCGGCGCGGACACGCTCGACCGCAACTTTGGCCATGCGCGCCCAGAAGTATGAATAAACAAGATGACCGACGACACGCAGGTAGGGCACCGCGGCGGCGCCGACCTCGTCGCGGTTCGCCATCGCCTTCATGCCGAGGTCCATAGTCAGCCGCTGGACCTTGTTGCCGATGTCGGCGAGCGGGGTGACGAACTCGTCCATGTCGGGATGAGTGCCATTTTGCTCGATGAACTCGGTAACCATCTTGCCGAACGCGCGCAGTTTCGCGCCGTTGTCCATCAATATCTTGCGGCCGATCAGGTCGAGCGACTGGATCGTATTCGTGCCCTCGTAGATCATGTTAATGCGGGCGTCGCGCACGAACTGCTCCATGCCGTTTTCGCGGACGTAGCCATGGCCGCCGAAGACCTGAAGACACTCCGACGCGCACAGGAAGCCATTGTCGGTCATGAACGCCTTCACGATCGGCGTCATCAGCGACATCATGTCGGCGCCGAACTTGCGCTGCTCGTCGTCGGGGTGTGACAGCTGCGTGTCCGCCATTAGCGCGACCCAGTAGGCGAACGCACGTCCGCCCTCCGCGTAGGCGCGCGCCGTCAGCAGCATGCGGCGCACGTCCGGATGCACGATGATCGGATCGGCAGGCTTCTCCGGGTTCGTCGGTCCGGCCAAGGAGCGGCCCTGAATGCGGTCTTTCGCATACACCGCCGCGTTCTGGTAGGCAATCTCGGTCAGTCCCAGTCCCTGGACCCCGACGCCGAGACGCGCGCCGTTCATCATCACGAACATCGCATTGAGCCCCTTGTTGGGCTCGCCGACCAGCCAGCCGGTGGCGCGGTCGAGGATCATCTGGCAGGTGGCGTTGCCGTGGATGCCCATCTTGTGCTCGATGCCACCGCAGTACAGCCCGTTACGCGGGCCGACCGCGGCGCTCTCACCGCTTCCGGCGGGTACGAACTTCGGCACGATGAAGAGCGAAATTCCTTTCGTCCCGTGCGGCGCGTCCGGCAAGCGTGCCAGCACGAGGTGCACGATGTTCTCCGCCATGTCGTGTTCGCCGGAGGAAATAAAGATCTTCTCTCCGGTCAACCGATAGCTGCCGTCGGGCTGAGGCTCGGCTTTCGTACGCAGCATGCCGAGATCGGTTCCGCAGTGAGACTCGGTCAGGCACATCGTGCCGGTCCACTGTCCCGAGGCGAGCTTCGGCAGATATAGGTCCTTCTGCTCGTCGGAGGCATGCTTCAGCAGGCACTCGTATGCGCCGATCGTCAGTCCGGGGTACATCGCCCAAGCCTGGTTGGTCGAGTACTGCATCTCGTAGAACGCGATCTGCAGCAGGTGCGGCAGTGCCTGGCCGCCGTACTCGGTCTCAGCCGCGAGACCCTGCCAGCCGGCCTCGCGAAAGGCGTCGTAAGCCTCCTTGAAGCCGCGCGGCGTTTTGACGTTCCGGCTCGCCGCATCGTAGATGCAACCTTCTTCGTCGCCGCTGCGATTGATCGGCAACAACTGGTCTTCGCAGAACTTGCCGGCCTCCTCGATGACCTGGTTCACCGTATCGGCGTCAAGCTCCGCGTACCGCGGCATCTGCCGGAGCACGTCGACCGCTCCGAGCACTTCGTGCAGCACGAACTGCTGGTCGCGTAACGGGGCCTTGTAGGACGGCATGCTTCGTCTCCTTACTTCGTGGCGCGAACCGGCCCCCCGCGGGAGGCACGGCGTTTCGAAACTTTGGTTTTGTCGTTCGGTGCCGCGCGTGCGTCGTCGAACAGTCGCCGCAGCCCGGCGCGCGCGCGCTTGGCACTGTCGGCCGAGCGCAGCAGCCGCGCGTCCTGATGCATTGCGAGCATCAGGCCGTACATCTCGAAAGCCATCTGCCGTGCATCGACATCGCGGCGCAGGTGGCCGGCAGCGATCGCCTGGCGGATAGCTTTCAGCAACTCGGCGTTCCAGCCGGCGATGATCTCGACCATCGCATCGCGCTGTGGGCCGGGGCGGTCGTCGTATTCGACAGCCCCCGCGATCATGATGCATCCGCGCGTCAGCTCGCGCGCGAGAAATGCGACCCAGCGATCCGCGATAGCCTCGAGGCGCAGCAGTCCACGCGGCTTCTTCACCGCGGGACGCAGCACCTCGTCGACGAAGCGCCGCACATACTCCTTCAACACGGCAAGCTGCAGGTCTTCGCGCGAGCCGAAGTGCGCGAATACACCGCTCTTGCTCATCTGCATGTGGTCGGCCAGCGTGCCGATCGTCAGACCTTCGAGGCCTTCGCGGCTCGCCATCGCGAGCGCCACATCAACGATCGCCGCGCGTGTCTGGTCACCCTTGCGGGGACGCAGGGCCGTCGCGATCGAGCTCAGCGCGCTGGAAATCGGCATTCGGAAAGACGGCGGGCGATTGCGGCCGCCGCAGAAAACGAACGTTCGTACTATTTCCGAGTTGACCACCCTGAGTCAACCCGAGTTCCTAGAGGGCATGGCCTATTGCTGCGGCGCAATAGCCGCCGCTGGCGCCGCGAAAACCCGCGCCATGTGGTCGACAAACAGGCGCACCTTCAGTGAGAGGTGCCGGCGGCTGGGGTAAACAGCCCAGATATCGCC
>DATEZE010000295.1:0-4576 GCA_035255845.1 Burkholderiaceae bacterium
GCGTGGTTGATGCGCCGGGCGTGACATATCGATTGCTGTCGCCGCTGGGCGCGAGCGCCGCAGGCCGATCAATGTTGAAGGTGATGGCCCGGGCAATAGTGGGGCTCGCTTGGTGGCAGGACATGGAGTTGGCGGATCGTATCGGTCTTGTCGGGCTTGCGCTGCGGCTGCGATGGCTGGCTGCGGTTTCCTGGATCAGGCAGGGCCTGCCAACCGAAGCGCCCGCAAGGACCTGACGTGCGCGTTCTCGTGACTGGCACCGACGGATATATCGGGTGCCGCCTGGCGCCCTTCCTGGCCGCGCGCCAACATGTCGTCAGCGGACTCGATACCGGGTTCTATCGCGACGGCTGGTTGTACACGGATACGGCAGCGCGAAAGCTGCGAATAACGACGCTGCGCAAGGACCTGCGGGCACTGCAGGCGCGCGACTTCGAAGACATCGAAGCGGTGTTGCATCTGGCGGAGCTTTCGAACGATCCTCTGGGCGAAAACCGTCCGGACGTCACCTACGAGATCAATCACCGCGGCTCGGTCCATATCGCCGAACTGGCCAAAGCGGCGGGGGCGCGGCGTTTCGTCTATGCGTCGTCGTGCAGTGTCTATGGCGTCGGATCGGGAGAGTTTCTGGACGAGACGTCGGCGGTGAATCCGCAGACCGCTTATGCACGCTGCAAGGTCCTCGTCGAACAAGATCTTGCACGTCTGGCCGACGACCGCTTCTGCGTTGTGTTTCTGCGCAATTCGACGGCGTACGGCCCGTCGCCACGCATGCGGTTCGACATCGTGCTGAACGATCTGTGCGCTCGCGCCCACACGCAGCGCCGGATCGCACTGACGAGTGACGGCACGCCCTGGCGGCCGCTGGTGCACGTCGAGGACATCTGCCGCGCATTTGCCTGTGCGCTCGAGGCGCCGGCGGGCGCGGTCAATGGCGAAACCTTCAATGTCGGCTCGACGGGCGAAAACTACCGTATCCGTGAACTGGCGGAGACCGTCGCCGCGGAGTTCCCGGGCTGCGAGCTGAGCGTCGGCCCGAGCAGCGCCGACAACCGCAGCTACCGGGTTTCGTTCGAAAAGATCGAGGCGAAGCTGCCGGGTTTTTCGTGCCTCTGGACGGCAAGGACTGGCGCGGCGGAACTGCACCACCTGTTCGACCGCATCGAGCTTGATGAAGGCATCTATCAGTTCCGGGCCTACACGCGCCTGAAGCAACTGCGCTACCTTTCCCGTACCGGCCAGATCGACGAGCGGTTCTTCTGGACCGGCGAGGAAATCCGCGCCGCAACCGCCTGAGGGCCGCCTAGGCTGCCACGATGCGCTTCACCGAATGCAGGCTGCCCGGGGTCACGTTGGTCGAAAGCGTTCCGCACGTCGATGCTCGCGGAAGCTTCACCCGCCTGCACTGCGATCGCGAATTCGGCGATCAGGGAATTGCAGGGACGATGGTGCAGACGAGTCTTTCACGCACGGCGCGTCGCGGCACAGTGCGCGGGCTGCACTTTCAGTGGCCGCCGGCGCGCGAAGGCAAGCTGGTGCGCTGTTTGCGCGGTCGGATCCACGACGTGTTGGTGGACCTGCGACCCGCCTCGCCCGGCTTCGGGGCGCACTTCACAGTCGAACTGAGTGCTGCGAATCCACTGGCGCTATTCGTGCCGCTTGGGGTCGCGCACGGATTCCAGACGCTCGAAGACGACTGCGAGGTCCTGTATCAGATGACGGACGTGTACAAGGCCGAACTCGCCGACGGGGTGCGTTGGAACGATCCGGCCTTCGGCATCGCCTGGCCGCTGCCGTGTAGTTCGATCCACGAGCGGGACGCCAGCTATGGCGAGTTCGATCGGGAACGCTTTGCGCGCGCCGTCGAAGAACGCGGGGGCTGGAGCGACACCGCGTGAGCGCTCCTTTCGCGACGATCACGACGTTGGCCGACGCGGCGCCGCTGGCGCGGCGGGCGATGGAGTTCATCTCCGACATCTATCCGCTCGGCCGCAGCATCACCGGCGAGGGCGTTCGGGAGACGCTGCGGCGTGTCGCGCGGCGCGTCCCGCTCGAGGTGACCGAGGTCCCCTCCGGCACGCCCGCATTCGACTGGGAGGTGCCCCCGGAGTGGACACTGCGCGACGCCTATGTCGCGGACGCATCGGGCATGCGCCTGATCGACGTGCGCCGCCATTCGCTGCATGTGCTCGGGTATTCCACGCCGGTGAGACAGCGTATGTCGCTCGACGAGTTGCGCCCCCACCTGCACACGTTGCCACAGCGCCCCGACTGGATTCCGTATCGGACGAGCTATTACCGGGAGGCGTGGGGGTTCTGCCTGGCGCAGAGCGAACTGGCGAGCTGGCCCGAAGGGGAGTACGAGGTCGTGATCGACTCGGAACTGAAGCCGGGCAGCCTGACCTATGCCGAGTGCCGCGTAGCAGGTGCGAGCGAGCGCGAAATCCTCGTGTACACGCACACCTGCCATCCGGCCCTCGCCAACGACAACGCCAGCGGCATTGCGGTTGCGGCCGTCCTCGCAGAGGAAGCCTGCAAATCGCGGCCGAATCTATCGTATCGGTTCATCTTCGGCCCCGGCACAATCGGATCGATCGTGTGGCTCGCGCGCAACGAGGCGCGGTTGCCAAACGTTCGCGGTGGGCTGGTGCTCGGCTTGCTTGGAGACCGGGGCTCGCTGACGTACAAGCGTAGCCGACGGGGTGGGACCGAGATCGACCTTATTGCGGCTCGCACGGTGCGGGAACTCGATCCTTCTGCGAGGGTGCTCGACTACACGCCCTATGGATACGATGAACGCCAGTTCTGCTCGCCTGGCATCGATCTGCCCGTCGGCCGGCTCACGCGCTCGCCGCATGACGGGTATCCCGAATACCACACCTCCGCGGACGACCCATCGATACTCCACGTCGACGCCCTGGCGCAGTCAATTCTGGCGGTGGCGAAGATCCTCAACCGCGTGGATTGCAATCGGCTGTATCTCAATCGCAGCCCGAAAGGAGAACCGCGCCTCGGCAAACGCGGACTATTCCGCAGCACCGGCGGCACGCTCCCTGGCGACGTCGAGCATGCGATGCTATGGCTGTTGAACCTCTCGGACGGTACGCACGGCCTGCAGGACGCGCAGGCCGCATCGGGCCTGCCGATGGAGATCATCGAGAAGGCGGCGCATGCACTGGTCGAGGCCAAGCTGCTCCAAGCCGTCCCTGCCTGAGGGGAGGCGGGTCACATCGGCGCTGCGAAGCGCGTGTGCCTGAGGGCGACGGCATGAGAGGTGCCGACGCGGTAGGAGAAGCATGAAGGTCGTTCTGTTTTGCGGCGGGATGGGCACGCGGCTGCGCGAGCACTCGGACACGATCCCGAAACCGCTCGTCAACGTCGGCTTCAGGCCGATCATCTGGCACTTGATGCGCTACTACGCGCACTTCGGTCACAAGGACTTCATCCTGTGTCTCGGGTACCGCGGCGACATGATCCGCGACTACTTCCTGAAGTACAACGAGTGCATGTCGAACGACTTCACACTGAGCGAGGGCGGCAGAAAACTGGAACTGCACTCTAGCGACATTCACGACTGGCGCATCACATTTGTCGATACCGGCCTGCACTCGAACATCGGCCAACGCCTGCTGCGCGTGCGGGAGCACCTGCGGGGCGAGGATGTGTTCCTGGCGAACTACTCGGACGGCCTCTCGGATCTGCCCCTCGACGACCTGATCGCCGACTTCGAGCGCAAGAAGGCGACGGCGAGCTTCGCCGCAGTTCGGTCGTGGCAGACGTTCCACACAGTCCATTCGGGCGACGACGGCTACGTCACCGCGATCGGCTCGGTCGACAACGGCGACTTCCTGATCAACGGTGGTTTCTTCGTGCTGAGGAACTCGATCTTCGACGTGATCGAGGAGGGCGAGGAACTCGTCGAGCAGCCATTCCAGCGGCTGATCTCCACGCGGCAACTGGCCGTTTATCGCTATGTCGGATTCTGGCGCTCGATGGATACCTTCAAGGACAAGATCACGCTCGATCGCATGGAGGCGCGCGGCGATTGTCCGTGGATGCTGTGGAAGAAGCATCCGAGCCGGTGAGACCGATAACCACATGTTGAGCCTTTCGTCGCTCGCAACGCGACGCGCGCTGCGTGTGCTGTGTCTCGGCGCACACTGCGACGACATCGAAATCGGGTGCGGCGCCACCTTGCTGCGCCTCGCGGCCGAGCGTCCGGTCGACGTGACATGGGTCGTGTTGTGTTCAAACGCCGCCCGTGCCGCCGAGACGCGCCGCAGCGCGACGCGCTTCCTGCGCGGAGCGCGCCGCCGCGAACTGCGCATCGAGACTCTCCGCGACGGATACCTGCCGGCGCAATGGTCGCAGGCCAAGGACATCGTCGAGTCGCTGAAACAGCTACGAAGGCCGGATCTGATCTTCACGCACGAGCGCAATGACCGTCACCAGGATCACCGCTTGGTCTGCGAACTCACCTGGAACACGTTTCGGGATCACACGATCTTCGAGTACGAGATCCCCAAGTACGACGGCGGGCTCGGGCAGCCCAACCTCTACGTGCCGATTAAGCCGG
>DATEZE010000296.1:0-7539 GCA_035255845.1 Burkholderiaceae bacterium
GACGCGGGTGGTGGCGAGTGAGGGCTACAGCGTCGCAGCGGCCGATTCGTTGCAGAGTGCGCGCGCGCAGCTGGCGCGCCGCACTCCCGACGTCATTTTCGTCGACCTGAGCTTGCCCGACGGCGATGGCATCGTACTCGCGCGCGAACTCGAGCGTCCGCTCGCGACGGATATCGTGCTCGTCACAGGTCATGCATCGCTCGATAGTGCGATCGAGGGTCTGCGCCTCGGTGCCAGCGACTACCTGACGAAGCCGATCAACGTGGAGCGACTGACGCAATTCCTCCGCGGCCAGCCCCGTACTACGGACCTCAAGCAGGAGATCGGCGAACTGCGCGACGAGCTGCGGCAAGCCGGCCGCTTCGGCCACCTGCTCGGCAACTCGCCGGTCATGCACGAACTTTACGACCGTATCGCGCGCGTCGCGCCGACCTCGGCGCCGGTGCTACTGCTCGGCGAGAAGGGCACCGGCAAGGAACTTTCTGCGCGCACGATCCACGATCTCTCGCGGCGGCGCCGTGCGCCGTACTTGGTCTTCGACTGCAGCGCCCTCCCGGGACAGATGGTCGACGCCGAACTCTTCGGACGCGAGCACACCGGCGCTGGGGGGTTCGAGAGCCGCCATGTCGGCTTCCTCGAGCGCGCCCATGGCGGCACGCTCCTCTTAGCGAACGTGACCACGCTGCCGCTGACGGCGCAGGTCAAGTTGCTGCGCTTCCTCGATGCCGGAAACTTCGTGCCGGCCGCAAGCTCGGCACCGCTGTCCGCGGACGTGCGCATCATCGCCGCAACCGACGTACGGCCAGCCACTGCCGTGGCCGACGGGCGGTTCCGCGATGACCTGCTGCAGCGGCTGGAGATCTTTTCGATCCATGTCCCGTCGCTGCGCCAGCGCAACGGCGACGTGCGCACGCTGGCCCAGCGTTTCCTCGATGAGATCAACGGGTCCGAAGGCACGAAGAAGCGCTTCTCGCGCGCGGCCTTGGCGCGCCTGCAGGAGCACAGCTGGCCGGGCAACGTGCGGGAGCTGAAAAACTACGTGCACCGTGCCTATCTTCACGCCGGCAGCGTCATCGACGGCGGGGAGGCTGTCTCGACCGACCCGCAGACAGACGACACCGACGATCTGATCACGGTGCGTATCGGCACGCCGCTCGAGGAAATCGAGCGGCGTGTGACGATGGCAACACTGGCCCGCTGTGGCGGTGTAAAAAAGCGCGCCGCCGCGACACTCGGCATCAGCCTGAAGACGCTCTACAACCGGCTCGAGGCCTATGCGGCAAGGGATGCCGCAAGGGCGGCTGAAACCGCTCGCGACACCGCATAGGTGCATCGCCGAAGCCGCGGCGGCTGCGCGCTGCTTTCCCGCTGTCTCGCTAGCCTGGATCGCTAGCGGCGCGCCAGCGCAGCATTCGTGGTGGTACGCGCCCTGTCGCAGGCAGCGGCTCGAACTGGCGCGCGAAGGCGACGGCCAGCAGCATCAGCTGCGATGTGAAGTAGATCCACACCAGTATGACGGCAAGTGAGCCGGCCGCGCCGTAAGCGCTGACAAAGGCAGCGCGCGCGAGATACAAGCCGACGAGGTACTTGCCGAGCGTGAAGAGCACAGCGCTGGTGACAGCGCTAATCCTCACGATCCGTCGCGACGGGGGTTCGCTCGGCAGCCAGCGCACGATTGCGCCGAAGGCGACAGTGAGCACGACCAGCGAGACCGCGATATCGAGCAGTGCGAGTAGCAGTTTGAACTCGGGAAAGCGCGAAGGCAGCCAGGTAGAAAACACCGCGACCAGCGTGCTAATCATCAGGGATACGATCAGCAGGAAGCCGAAACCGAGCACCAGTGCCAGCGCCGCGAGGCGCGCGCGCAGGAACGTGCTGACCGCAGAGCGCTTGCTGGCCTTGACGTGCAGCATCGCGTCGAGCGCGTTGCGCAATTCGACCAACACGCCTGTTGCGCCGACGAGCAGTGTCGCGACGCCGATCAGGCCCGCGAGCAGTCCGGTGCCGGGCTCCCACGCGGCAGCAATGATTTGTTGCAGGCCGGCCGCGGCGGTTTCGCCGATCAGGCCGCTCATCTGCGCGGCAAATTGGTTGCGGACCGCATCGGCGCCGAAGACTGCACCGGCAATCGCCGTCGTGATCACGAGCAGCGGGGCAAGCGCGAACAGCGAATAGAACGCGACCGACGCGCCGAGGCGCGGACCGCCGTCGGCGCTCCAGGTGCTGAACGTGCTCCAGAGCATGTTTGGAACGCGCAGCAGCCGGGTCAGTCGCGGGTTGGCATCGATCACGCCCGGCGGCGGGCATGCCGTATGCCTGATCCCGGCGTGATCCAGCCTTCCCACCTGCTCGCGCTCGCAGTGCTGGCGCTTGGCGCCTCGACGCTACACGGGATCCGTTCGTCCAGTGTCCCGGTTCCGAGCCTGTTCCCAACGCTGCTGCGACCGCTGGCGCTTGTCGGAACCGCCCAGGCAGCTGCCATCGCGAGCGCGCGCGAACGAGCGGAGCGCAATTGCTCGGTCGCGCGTAGCCGCACCCGCGAAGCGTCCGCTTGCGCGGATCACTGATCACTGATGCGCGGCCGCCCGTCGCCCTGACCTGAGCGACGACGAGGATGACACGCACTGTGGCCCGCCACGACGATGTCGCGTGCGCCGAGCGCGCCGCGTTGGTTGCTCGAATGTCCTGCGCGGCGCTCGCCGCGCCACGGTCCCGGAGTCGCAGCTATGCGGAGAACTGAGTGATGCGGTTGTCGAACACGCTGGATGTCCGGGCGAGCCGCGCGATGAAGGCGCTTGCTGCGGTGGCACTGATCTTCTTCGCGAGATATGCGGAGGCGATACTGCTCCCGGTTGCCGTGGCGCTGGTGCTCACGTTCCTGCTCTCGCCGCTCGTGCGCGGCATGCGTCGCTACGGCGTCACTGACGCGCTCGGCGCCGCGGTGGTCGTCGGCGGTTTCGTTCTAGCGATCAGCATCTTGGCGTCGGTGCTGGCTGCCCCGGCCGCGGTGTGGTGGGAAAAAGCGCCACAGGGCATCCAGCAACTGATCGAACGCGCCGAGCAGTGGCGTCGCAGTGTGCCATTTCTAACTCCGACGCCTGCACGTCCGAGCGGGTCCGCCCGCAGTCCGGCGCCCGCCGCGCCGGACCCGGTCAAGGAAAAAATCGCCAGTGAAAGCGTCGCGCTGACCGGCGCGTTGCTGCTGCGCGTCGGCAATGCCGGCATCTTCGTCGCCGCTACGCTGATGTTGCTGTTCTTTCTGCTCGCTTCCGAACGCTGGCTCGTGACGCGCACGGTTCAGGCCGTGCCGCAACGGCGGCGGCGCGTAACGATCATCGGCGCGGTGCGCGACGCGCAGCGCGACATCGCTGTGTTTCTTGCGACCCAGGCGGTGATCAATGTCGGAGTCGGTATCGCCACCGGGTTGGCCTGCTGGGCCATCGGCTTGCCGAACCCGGTCCTGTGGGGCGGTCTGGCGGGCATCATGACTTTCATTCCGTACCTCGGCCCGATCGTCGTGCTGCTGACGCTATTTCTCGCCGGCGCGCTGACCTTCGAGACGCCGGCCGAGTGGCTGTTGCCGCCGCTCGCCTTCGGTGCGATCAACATCGTCGAAAGCAATTTCATCAGCCCGTGGGTCGTTGGCCGCAGGCTCGAACTCAGCCCACTCGCGGTATTCCTGGCCGTGATGTTCACCGGCTGGCTCTGGGGCATCGCCGGAGCCTTTATTGCCGTGCCCACGTTGGTGGCTGTTCGCAGCGTGGCGCGCCGCTCCAAGAGGCTGCGCGTATGGGTCACCTACCTGGAGCGCGGGCGGGACGAACCGCCGAGCATCCCGCACCTGCTCGGTCTGCGCCGGCGGCCGCGTGTCGCGCCTGCGCTCCAGCCCACAGCGCCGCCCGGGCAGGTGGTCGGGCCGACACAGTGACGCCGACTTGATCTCCCTGATGTGCCCACGGTCACGGCCGACGCGGGCACATAGTTTGCCGGGCACCCGATTAGACCTAGGCTCGCGTCGCGAGCCTGTTTCGCTCCGGATTCCCGACGAACGAATTCCGAAAGAGGCCTCAGATGTGCGGGTCGACTGCTGACGATTTGAAGCGCGTGCTCGACAAACCGAGCCGCGATCCCAAGGATCATCCGGCGCGTATTCCCGAGAACGCTGAACCGCATCCGATGTCCCGCATGCCTCTCGGCACACGGCGGCTTCGCGTGCGTGTCATCCGAACCGCGCGGCCGACCTGATCATGCCTGCGCGCCGTACCTGGCCGTTTCCTCCCGCCTATGGCACGCGGCCGTCGAGCCGCGCAGGCGCGCTCGAACGCGACACCGCAGACCAGGGTAGCGAGGATCGCGCGCCTCGGTCGCAGGGTCCCCAGCGCAGCACGCCCGCGGCCCGTGGCCGCGGCAAGGCCAGCGGCAGCCGTCGATGAACGGGCACGCGGACACGCGTGCCATGCTCGGACCTGGCGGAGATGCCGAAGCGCGGCCACGCTGGGTCCGCAGGCTTCTCGACTTCTGGTCGCGACGGCGCGGGCGGCGCGAGGTTAACCCCCGGGGCACCGCCGAACGCCGTCATTCCCGTATTCTCAGGCGGGCGCTGCGCGCGGGGCCGGTGGCGGGCAACCACGCCGAGATCCTGATCGATGGTCCGCAGACGCATCGCGCGATGTTCGACGCGATGGCTCTTGCGCAGGACCACATCAACATCGAGAGCTACATCCTCGAAGACGCGGGCCCCGGCACCGAGTTGCGTGAGCTGTTGCTGATGAAGCGGTCCGAGGGCGTTCGCATCAACATCATCTACGACGCCTTCGGTTCGTGGACAACCCCGGCGCAGTACTTCGAGACGCTGCGCGCGGCGGGCGTGCAGCTGCTGGAATTCAGCCCGATCAATCCGCTGCGCCATCCGATACGCTGGAGCGTTCATCTGCGGGATCATCGGAAGCTTCTGGTCGTCGACGGACGCGTCGCGTTCATCGGCGGGGTCAACATCAGCAGCGTCTATTCGCGTCCACCTGCGTCAGGCGACCGCCAGATGCCCTGGCGCGATACGCATCTGAGGATCGAGGGTCCTGTCGTTGGTGATCTGCAGCGGCTCTACATCGAGCATTGGCGCTCGCGCGCCGATGCTCCGCCGCAGCCTGCGCAGTACTTTCCTAGGCTCGAGGTCGTCGGTCATCAGGCTGTTGCCGTCGCCGCTTGCGCCGCCGGGCGGCGCCGCAATCCACTGTACCGCGCCCTGCTCGGAGCGATTCGCGCTGCGCAGAACCACGTCTACATCACGTCAGCGTACTTCGTGCCGACGCGTCGGCTGGTGCGCGCGCTTATCGACGCGGCACGACGTGGCGTCGACGTCCGGCTGGCGCTGCCCGGCATCAGCGACTCGTGGGCGCCGCTGGCCGCAGGACGATCGATTTACGGCCGCCTGCTGCAGGCAGGCGTGCGAATCTACGAGCGCCACAATGCGATCCTGCACGCTAAAACGGCCGTGATCGACGGAGCGTGGGTCACCGTTGGCTCCAGCAACATGGACTGGCGCAGCCTGCTCCACAACGCCGAAGCGAACGTCGTCATTATCGACGCCGAACTCGCCGCGCGCTTCGAGGCCCTCTTTGCGGTCGACATCGCTGCCAGCGAAGAGCTGACGCTTGAGCGCTGGATGCGGCGCGGCTGGACCGCGCGCCTGGTCGAGTGGCTGGCGCAAAGGCTCGAGTTCCTGCTCTAGCGTCGCTCGGCTCGTCGAAGTTCAAGTCGCGCGCTAGCGCGGCCGGCCGAAACGTCGCGAAGTAGCGGATATGCCCTCTCTGAAACGCGGGCATCGCTGTTGCTTTGATCGTCGCTTGTGCGCATAGCCTATGTCACCGAGACTTACCCGCCCGAACTCAACGGTGTCTCGGGAACCGCAGCGCGAGCGGTCGCGTGGCTGCGCTCGCATGGCCACGCCGTTCATCTGGTGCGACCACGCCAGCCCGGCGAAGACGCTGCGGACAACGATCAGGAGTGGCGCGTCCGCGGCATCCCGCTGCCGATGTACAGGCGCCTGCGCGTCGGCATGCCGGCAGTCGGCGGGCTGAAGCGACGCTGGAGAGTCGAACCCGTCGAGCTGGTGCACGTCGCGACCGAAGGTCCGCTCGGTTGGTCCGCGTGCCGCGCCGCACGAACATTGGGCGTGCCTGTGACGTCTGATATGCGGACGAACTTCGACCTCTACAGCGACTACTACGGCTTCGGTGCGCTGCGTGGCGTCGTCGGCGCTTATCTGCGCCGTTTCCACAATTCGACCGACCTCACGTTCGTTGCAACGGCGGCACTGGCCGACGAGCTGCGCGGCCGTGGTTTCCAGCGTCTAGCGATCCTCGGGCGCGGCGTCGACGGCGAGCAGTTCGCGCCGCGCCATCGCAGCACCGAGTTGCGCCGCCAATGGGGGGTGGGTGCGGACGGTCCCGTCCTGTTGCATGTTGGTCGGCTGGCGCCGGAAAAAAACGTCGAACTCGTGCTGCGTACATACGCCGCGGTGCGGGCACGCAACGCCGCCGCGCGCCTGGTCATCGTCGGCGACGGGCCTCTGCGGCGCCGGCTCGAGGCAAAGGCCGGTGCCGGGGTCGTTTTTACCGGCGAACGCCAGGGCGAGGAGCTTGCCGCGTGCTACGCGTCGGGTGACGTGTTCCTGTTTCCCAGCCTGACCGAGACCTTCGGCAACGTGACGATGGAAGCGCTGGCGTCGGGACTGGTCGTCGTCGCCTACCGCTCGGCCGCGGCGGCGGTGCACGTCAGGCAAGGCGTCAATGGACTGCTCGCGTCGCCGGGCGACGCGACGCGATTCATCGATCTCGCATGTCGTGCGGCCGACAGCCTGCGGGCGCTGCAGGTCATGCGCGTTCTGGCGCGGCGTACCGCGCAGGCCGCCTCTTGGGACGCAATTCTGCCCGGCTTCGAAGAGAAGCTGCTGTCACTGCGCAATGCCGGAGCGATCGCAGCGCCTGCCTATGCCTCCTGAGGCACATCGCGCAGCCTGGGCCGAGCGCGACCGGCGCTGGGCCGAGCGACTGCACCGCGCTGCGCAACATCGCGCGCTGATCATGCTGCTGCAGGGTGTGAGTTGGCTGGGTGACGGTGCGCTGTGGTACGTGACCATTGTGGCGCTGGCACTGGCGGGAGGAACCGACGGCCGTGACGTCGCAGCCCAGTTGACGCTGGTCGGCGTGTTCAACCTCACGCTGTACCTGTGGCTCAAGGCTCGAATCGGCCGGCCCCGACCCTATGTCAAATGCCCGGATATCCGCGCGTGTGGAAGGGCGCTCGACCAATTTAGCTTTCCCTCCGGCCATGCGCTGCACGCGGCCGCGTTCAGCGTGCTTCTGATCGGCCACTACCCGGAAGCAGCGTGGCTGCTGACACCGGCAGCGCTGCTGATAGGGCTGTCACGGGTGGCACTGGGACTTCACTATCCGAGCGATGTGGCTGCGGGCGCCGCAATCGGCGCGGCGACAGCAGCGGTGATGCTCGCTCTTTACTGATGTGACTCCGGGTCGGCTT
>DATEZE010000297.1:0-3722 GCA_035255845.1 Burkholderiaceae bacterium
ACCGCGTCGTGGGGCTCGAGATGGGCGCGGATGATTACGTTGCCAAGCCGTTCGATCCGCGCGAACTGCGTGCCCGGCTCAAAAGCGTGCTGCGGCGCGTGAGCGACGAGCGCGCGGGTACTGCGCCAGTTTCGGCGCGCAATCGGCCGCGCATCGGTCGCTGCACGCTCGATATCGATGCGCGCCGGCTGCTCGACGCCGACGGCAAGGACATCACGATCACCGCGATGGAGTTCGATCTGTTGAAGATCTTCGTCGAGCATCCAAACAAGGTGCTGACGCGCGATCGCCTGCTCACGCTGACGCGCAATCGGGAGTGGGAGCCTTTTGACCGCTCGGTCGATATCCGCATCGCGCGACTGCGCCGCAAGGTCGAGACCGATCCGGACAATCCGCTTGCGATCCAGACGGTGAGGGGTGCCGGCTACATGTTCGTACCGCCGGTGGACTGAGCGGCCGTGTTTCAGTTGTGTATCGCTCTGTAACGGGCGTGCAACCCCGAGCGACAACCGTAATTCGCCTACCTACACTGAGCGACCGTGAATCGAGTCCTGACGACGGAAGTCATGGAAGGTGGCCGGGCCGGCGACATCCTTGCGCGCACTACTGCCGCCGCCCTGGCGGTCTCGAGCGCGGACTGCGCCGCCCTGTTTCAAGACCTGGTCCGCCGGCTGGCCGAAATTCTGGACGTCGATGCTGCGGTCATCTCCGTCTTCAAAGAGGGCGATCCAGCGCGCATGACAACGCTGGCGGCGTGGCTGGACGGTAAGCCCATGGAGAATTTTGAGTACGAGCTCGCCAAGACGCCCTGCGGGGCGGTGGTGGGGCAAGTATCGCGATTCGTCGGAACCGGAGTGCATGCCGAGTTCGCGCCTGGCACGGCACTTTCTGCAATGGGCTTCGACAGCTATGCGGCGCACTCGCTGATGTCCTCGACCGGCGAGCAAATGGGGATCGTCGTCGCACTCGACCGCGCCGCACTCGCCGACCAGGCACTAACCGAGGCGCTGCTGAAGATCTTCTCCGCTCGTGCCGCGGCCGAGATCGAACGCACCCGCGCGGAGCAGAGCTATCGGGAAATCCTCGACGCTGCCGAAGACGCGATCTTCGTGCACGACTGGGACACGGGCGCCATCATCGACGTCAGTTCCAAGGCCGCGGATCTGTTCGGCTACTCGCGCGATGACCTGAAGCGGCTGCGGGTCGGCGACCTCAGCGCGGACGTTTCGCCATACACCGAGGCGGACGCGATGGCGCACATCGAACGCGCCAAGCAGTCTGACTCGCCATTGCGCTTCGACTGGCGTGCGAAGCACAGGGATGGAACCCTCGTGTGGCACGAGGTCACGCTCAAGCGCGCGCAGGTCGGTGGTCATCGCCGGGTGCTCGCCTTCGTCCGCGATGTTACGGAGCGGAAGGCCGCGGCGGACGCGCTGCAGATGCGCGAACGCCAATACCGCGCGATCTTCGACGGCTCTGTCGACGCGATGGTGCTGTGGAACGACAAGATTCGCTTCGTCGACGTCAATCGAACGTTCACCGAAATGTACGGCTTCACGCGCGAAGAAGTGATCGGAACCGGATTCGACAATCGCCTGCCGGCCGAAGAAGTGGCGAGACGGACGGCATGCATACGGGCAGCCCTGGATGGACGCGAGGCCTCGCTCGAGACCGAGAGTTTGCGCAAGGACGGGACGCGCATGCACGTCGAGCTGCGCTACGTGCCGATTCCGCACCTGGGTGCGCCACACGCGCTCGCGATTGCCCGCGACATCACCCAGCGCAAGCGTGCCGAAGCGGCGCTGCGCGCGAGCGAGGCGCAGTACAGGGGCATTTTCGAGACCTCCGCCGACGCGCTGCTGCTGTGGGATGCGAACTACAGAGTGGTCGACGTCAACCGGGCTTACGAACGCTTCTACGCGAAGCGCCGCGAAGCAGTGGTCGGCAAAACGATGGAGGAGGTCCTACCGCCGCAGATCGTCCACCAGCGCCGCGAGCTCGTGCGCCGTGCGTTGCAGGGCGAGACCAGCGAGCTGCAGACCACGGGCGTGCGCCGCGACGGCTCCACGTTCGACCTGGAACTGCGGTTCGTGCCGTTCGAGCACGGCGGGAAGCCACATGTACTGGCGATCGGGCGAGACATCACCGAGCGTAAGCGCGCCGAGAACGCATTGCGCGCCAGCGAGGCGCAGTATCGCGCGATCTTTGAGGCTGCGACCGACTCGCTGCAGTTGCTCGATGCGCAGTGCCGGGTGGTTGACGTCAATCCGGCGTACGAACGCATGTATGGCAAGCGCCGAGAGGAAGTGGTCGGCAAGGGCCTGGCAGACCTGGTGCCGGCGCCGTTCCGAAAAGAGCGGCTGGCGCTGGTCCAGCATGCGCTCGAAGGCGACGCTGCTGAACTGCTGACGACTGGCTTCCGCGGGGACGGCACGCCCTTCGAGCTCGAAGTACGAGTGATTCCCTTCCGGCACCGAGGCGAGCTGCACGTACTGGGAATCGCGCGCGATATCACCGAGCGCAAGCGAACAGAGGAGGCGATGCGCGCGAGCGAGGAGCAGTACAGGGCGATCTTCAACGCATCGGCCGACGCGCTCGTGCTCCGCGACGCCGACTTTCGCATCGTCGACGTCAATGCGACGTATGAACGCCTGAGCGGCTGGACGCGCGACGAAGTGCTCGGCTTGGACCGCGTCGTCGCCAATCCAGAAGACGTCGCGCGCACGATCCAGGCGCTTCATAAGGACGCGGTCGCCGGCGCGCCGATCGAGCTCGAGGTGCCGCTGATTCGGCGCGATGGCGCGCGTTATGAGCTTGAGCTGCGCGGGGTGCCGATACAGCATCGCGGACAACCGCACGTGCTCTACATCGGGCGCGACATCACCGAGCGCAAGCGCGCCGAAGACGCTTTGCGTGCCAGCGAGGCGCGCCATCGCCTGCTGTTCGAAACTGAAAGCGACGCGCTGGTGCTCGTCGACTTCGACACGCTCCGACTGGTCGACGTCAACCCGGCGGCAGTGCAGATGTACGGCCGCTCGCGCGACGAGCTGTTGCAATTGACCGCCCCCGACCTGTCGGCGGAGCCAGACGCCACGCGCCGCGCGATCGAGCAGGGCGAAGGCGCCATCAGCATTCCGGCGCGACTGCACCGGCGTCGCGACGGCAGTGTCTTTCCGGTCGAAATCCGCGCTAATCGACTGCTGCTCGACGGCAGGATGACGGTGGTTGCGGCGATCCGTGACATCAGCGAACGACGTGAGCGCGAAGAGCAGCTGCGACGCAGCGAGGCGCGGCTGCGCGCGACGGTGGAGACGTCACTCGACTGTGTGATCGGCATGGACCGGGAAGGCCGTGTCATCGAGTTCAACGCGGCGGCCGAGCGCTGCTTCGGCTACTCGCGAGATCAGGTGGTGGGCCGCGTACTTGCGGAGATGCTCATCCCCGAGTGGCAACGCAAGGCCCACACGGATGGCATGGCGCGCTACGACCGCACGGGCGAAGCCCGCTACCTCGGCCGGCAGGTGCAGGCCACCGCACGGCGTGCGGACGGCACCGAATTTCCGGCCGAGCTGACGATTTCGGAAGCGGAAAGCGCCGAGGGCCGCATTTTCATCGCCTATCTGCGTGATGTCACCGCTGCTCGCCAGGCCGAAAAGGAACGGCAGCGGCTCGAAGGGCAGCTTCGCCAGGCGCAGAAGATGGAGGCCATCGGCCAGCTGACG
>DATEZE010000298.1:0-9568 GCA_035255845.1 Burkholderiaceae bacterium
GCATGAAGCTGCCCTTTTGAGATTGACCCGCGCCGCCGCGATGCGGCTTGACAGCTCGCAGTTGATTTCGCGGCGGGCGCCCGGCCGCCCGAAGCCCGCCGCGCACTTCCTGGCGAAGCGGGTGCACGTGCGACCCGAACGGTCGCGTACACCCGCTTCGAAACCGTGAAGCTCGGGCCGACGCTCGATAAGCTGGTAGACGCGCTGAGACGTCTGCCTGGCATCGGGCCGCGCTCGGCGCAGCGCATCGCGTTCCATCTGCTGCAGCACGATCGCGACGCAGCAGTGCGGTTGGGGGAGTCCCTGCTGGCCGCGGTACAGGCGATCCGCCGCTGCGTACGCTGCAACACGCTGACCGAACTGGAAGTCTGCGAGACCTGCGCCAATTCCAAGCGCGACGCGCATCTGCTCTGCGTTGTCGAGTCGCCGGCAGACCAGCTGATGATCGAGCAGTCGATGGCCTATTCTGGCCTTTACTTTGTGCTGCTGGGCCGGCTCTCGCCGCTGGACGGCATCGGGCCGCGGGAGATCCAGATGGAGCGACTGCTGGAACGCGCCACGGATGGCATCGTGCGCGAGGTGATCGTTGCAACCTCGTTCACTCCCGAAGGCGATGCAACCGCGCATTACGTCGGCGAGTTGCTGCGCGGCCGCGATTCCGAGCTCGCGATCACGCGACTGGCGCGCGGTGTGCCGGCCGGCGCCGAGCTCGAGTACACCGATGTGAACACGATCGCTCAGGCGATGCTCGACCGGCGGGCCGCATGAGAGTCCTCCCATGACGATCGCGTTCTGGTGCGTGCTGATCGCCGGCCTGCTGCCCTATGCGGGCACGCTCGTCGCCAAGGTCGGCGGCGAGCGCTACAACAATCGCGATCCGCGCGCATGGCTCGAACGCCAGACCGGCGTGCGTCGCCGTGCCGACCATGCGCAGAAAAACGGCTTTGAGGCCTTCCCGTTCTTTGCCGCCGCGGTCGTCGTTGCGCATCTGACCCACGCGCCGCAGCAGCGAGTCGACATCCTGGCGATCATCTTCATCGCTGCCCGCATCGGTTACTTCGTCTGCTACCTCGGCAACTGGCAGGCAGCCCTCTCGCTAATCTGGCTGGTGGGCTTCGTCGCCTGCGTGACGATCTTCCTGCTTGGAGCCTAGCTGTGGCGGGACCGCTTGCAGGCCTCAAGGTCCTCGAACTCGGAACGCTGATCGCCGGGCCGTTTGCTGCTCGGATGTTCGCGGAGTTCGGCGCTGATGTCATCAAGGTCGAGGATCCGCGCGGCGGCGATCCGATACGCAACTGGCGCTACCTGCATGAAGGCACGTCGCTCTGGTGGTACGTGCAGTCGCGCAACAAGCGGTCCATCACGCTGAACCTGAAGGATCCGCGCGGCCAGGCGATCGCGCGCTCCATTGCGCTGGATGCCGACGTCATCGTCGAGAACTATCGTCCCGGCGTGCTCGAAAAATGGGGGCTCGGTTACGAGGCTTTGCGGGCGAGCAACCCGGCAACCATCATGGTGCGCATCTCCGGATACGGACAAACCGGTCCGATGCGCGACATGCCCGGCTTCGGTGCGATCGGCGAGTCGATGGGTGGAATCCGCTACGTGTCCGGGCACCCCGATCGACCGCCCGTGCGCATCGGCATCTCGATTGGAGATTCGATCGCGGCCCTGCACGCGGTCATCGGCGCACTGATGGCGCTGCGTCATCGAGATGCGACCGGAGGCCGCGGTCGCGGCGAAGGACAGATGATCGACGTCGCTCTGTACGAAGCGGTCTTCAACATGATGGAGAGCACGGTGCCGGAGTACGACCGATTCGGCGTCGTGCGCGAGCGCACGGGTGGCGCGCTACCGGGCATCGTGCCGTCCAATACCTATGCCTGCGTCGATGGCGCGATCGTCGTCGCAGGCAACGGCGACGCAATTTTCATACGTCTGATGACGGCCATCGGCCGGGCCGACCTGGCTTCGGATCCCGCACTCGCGAATAACGAGGGGCGTGTTAAACGCACCGCCGAGATCGACGACGCAATTCAGTCTTGGTGCGGCGAACGCCCGATCGGCGCGGCGCTGGCGGCGCTGAAGGAGGCCGATGTGCCGGCCTCTCGCATCTACAGCGTGGCCGACATGTTCGCGGACCCCCAGTTTGCCGCGCGCGCGATGATCGAACAGAACCGACTGCCCGACGGCACGGCGCTGAAGATTCCAGCCATCGTGCCCAGGCTGTCGCAGACCCCCGGGGCTACACACTGGCTCGGCCCGCGTCTTGGCCAGCACACCGACGAGGTCCTGCAGGCGCTCGGACACGACGCCACCGCGATTGAGGCGCTGCGGCGCGAAGGCGTGATTTAAGATCGATCACAGAGGCGCCTGAGCGCCCGTGAATTTCAACCCTGGAGACTCTGATGCTGTTGCGCGCCACCCGCCGCTTTGCGCTGCTTGCCGCGGCCGTCACGATGCTCTTGCCTGCACTGGTTGCGGCACAGACGCTCGAGAAGAAGAAGGTCACGATCGCCGTCGGCGGCAAGAACCTGCTGTACTACCTCCCGCTCACGATCGCTGAACAGCGCGGCTATTTCAAAGACGAAGGCCTCGACGTCGAGATCGCCGACTTCGCCGGCGGCGCACGTGCGCTGCAGGCGGTCGTCGGTGGTAGCGCCGATGTAGTGTCCGGCGCATTCGAACATAACATCAACATGCAGGCCAAGGGGCAGTCGATGCGCGCCTTCGTGCTGCAGGGGCGGGCACCGCAGATCGTGCTCGCCGTCAGTACCAAGGCGATGCCGAACTACAAGACGGTCGCGGACCTGAAGGGCAAGAAGATCGGCGTGACGGCGCCGGGATCGTCGACCAACATCATGGCCAAGTACGTGCTGGCGCAACACGGGTTGAAGCCTTCAGATGTCTCGTTCGTCGGGGTCGGTGCCGCACAGGGTGCCGTCGCGGCGCTGCGCGCCGGGCAGATCGACGCGATGTCGAATCTCGATCCGGTCATCACGATCCTGACCCGCGGCAACGACATCAGGATCATCTCGGATACCCGCGACGTTGCCGAAGCGGACAAGGTCTTCGGCGGCCCGATGCCGGCTGGGACACTGTATGCACCGGTGGCGTTCATCGAGAAGAACCCGAACACGGTGCAGGCGCTGACGAACGCGATCGTGCGCGCCGACAAGTGGATCCAACAGGCCGGCCCTTCGGACATCGTAAAGTCGGTTCCCGAGAGCTATCTGCTCGGCGACCGCGCGGTCTACATCGATGCGTTCATGAAGGCGAAACCGGCGCTCTCGCCGGACGGCATGATCCCAGAGCAGGGGCCGGCAACGGCGCTGCGCGCGCTGGTCAGCATCGACCCGGCCATCGCCGATGCCAAGATCGATCTGAAGTCCGTCTACACGAACGAGTTCGTGAAGAAGGCCAACGCGAAGTATCCGAAGGGATAGAAGCAAGGTCAATTGTCGCGTGGGCGATCCACAGCAAGCCACACGCATGCGGATGCTTCGCCCAGCGGCATGCAGTGTCCTCGGCTGAACGACGACGACCGGCCCGAGGCACGATGAACGCGGCACTTGCCCTGCAAGACATCACCTGTACTTTCGTTGGCGGGGATGACCGCGCGCGCTACACGGCGGTCAACGATGTCACGCTGGCGGTCGCACCCGGCGAGTTCGTCAGCGTCGTCGGCCCGACCGGATGCGGCAAGAGCACGCTTTTGAACGTCGCGGCCGGGCTGCTGATTCCGAGTGCTGGCTCGGTCCACGTCTTCGGCGAGCCGCTCGACGGCATTAATCGACGCGCCGGCTACATGTTCCAGACCGAGGCGCTGATGCCATGGCGTACAGCGCGAGAAAACGTGCTGGTCGGTCTGCAGTTCCGCGGGGTGCCGGAAACCGATGCCGGTGCGCTCGCCGATGACTGGCTGAAGCGCGTCGGTCTCGCGGGTTTCGGCGATCGGTATCCCCATCAGCTATCGGGCGGCATGCGCAAGCGCACGTCGCTGGCGCAGACGCTGGTGCTCGATCCCGACATCATTCTGATGGACGAGCCGTTTTCTGCCCTCGATATCCAGACGCGCCAGTTGATGGAAAACGAGTTGCTGGATCTTTGGGCCGGCCACGGCGGCGAGCGCCGGGCCACTCCAAGCGAGGCGCCGGCCCCCGCGGGGGACGGACGCGCAGCGACCTTGGGGGATACCGCCGGCAGCGCACGCAAGGCGGTTCTGTTCATCACGCACGACCTCGACGAGGCAATCGCGCTCAGCGATCGCGTCGTCGTGCTTTCGGCCGGACCCGCTTCCCATCCGATCGGAGAATTCATGATCGACTTGCCACGGCCGCGTGATGTCGCCGAGGTGCGCGTCGCTCCGCGCTTCATCGAACTGCATCAGGGCATCTGGGACGTACTGCGCGAGGAAGTACTCAAGGGCTACGCGCAGCAGAAGCGGGCCGCATGATGGCGACACCGTTGGGCCGCGAATGACACTCTGGAACGCGATCCGCCCGAGTGCGCGGAACCTGCGGATCTGGCAGGTCGGTGTGCTCTTCGTGCTCTTCGTCTTCTGGTACGTCATGACCAAGCCGGGGCTCGTACCGCCCATTTTCTTCAGCAACGACAACGACGCGAAGTTCTTCTTCGGCGAACCGGTCCGGATCCTGGCGCGCATCTGGGACTGGTTCGTCGCCGATCGCGACATCTACGGCCACCTGTGGGTCACGCTGGTCGAGACCGTGCTCGCATTCGCAATTGGTACTGCGGGCGCGCTGGTCGTCGGGATGTGGCTTGCGCTGTCGCCACTGGCAGCGGCAATTCTCGATCCGTACATCAAGGCGGCCAATTCGATGCCGCGCGTGATCCTGGCGCCGATTTTCGCGGTCTGGTTCGGGCTCGACATCGCCTCCAAGGTCGCCCTCGGTTTCACGCTGGTGTTCTTCATCGTGTTCTTCAACGTTTACCAGGGCGTCAGGGAAGTGAGTCCGACGGTGCTGGCAAACGCGCGCATGCTAGGCGCATCGCACCGGCAACTGCTGCGCCATGTGTACCTGCCGAGTGCGACGAGTTGGGTGTTCTCTTCGCTGCACACCTCGGTCGGGCTGGCATTCGTCGGCGCAGTGGTCGGCGAGTATCTGGGCTCGGCGCGCGGGGTCGGGTATCTGATCTTGCAGGCCGAGGGGACGTTCGATATCAATACCGTCATGGCCGGGATCCTCGTGCTGACCGCCTTTGCACTGGCGCTTGACAGCATCGTCGGTCGGGTCGAATCCCGCCTGATGAAATGGCAGCCGCGGGCCGGGGAAACCGAAAAGCTTTAGTTTTCCCGCCGACGGCTGTCGTTTGAACGGGACCGGGGCCGCTACCCTGCGCGGAATCTCGTATTCGGTCCAATCGGGGATGGAAACGACTTACGAATTCGGCAACCAGCAGGCGGCCGAGCCGTTCTGGCAGCGGATCCGGAAGTTCTTCCTGCTGCCGCTCGACAAGGCCGTGCGGCTGCGGATCTTCGGGCTGTCCGGCACACTGCTGGTATTAGTGCTGCTGCCCTTCCACGGGGGACTTGGCTTCGCACTGCTGGCGGCCTTCGTGATCGCCCTGCTGTTTGTCGGCTCAGGCTATGGTTTCAAGATCATCGAGCGGTCGTCCAAGGGCTATCTAATCCCGACGGACTACGGGCTGACGGACGAGACGGCTGTCGGGGCGTTGCTGCCATACAAATTTGCCGGGTTAATCGTCGCATTCGCCGTCATTGCAGTAATCCTCAATCGGCTGTTGGGTGCGTTCGATCTCGCGGCCCTGATCGTCCTGGGAGTCGTCTTCGCGGCGCTGATGCCAGCGGCATCGATACGGCTGGTCACCACAGGTAGCCTGCGCAGCGCACTGAGCACTGCCGAAATCTTCGGCGTGGTCCGGAAGATCGGCAAGCCGTATGCGGCGCTTAGCGGATTCGTTTTCGCCGGCGTGCTGGGCGGCCTGTGCGCGCTATACATACTTGGCGTTTTGGGCCATAGCGGCGCCGACCCGGACGAGGGCGGCATCGGCCGTACATTGCTCACGCTGCTCTTCTCCGTTGCCTTCTGGTACTACGCCTTTGCGGTCTGCGCCGTGCTCGGCTACGCGCTGTATCAGCACGCAGACGCGTTTCATATCGCGCTGCTCGCAAGCGGCGACAAACGTCTGAAAAGTTCGACCGGACGGCATGCGGACGTCAAAGCGCGGACGCGCGACGCGCTGATCGGCCAGATGATGACCCTGGGCGAGGTGAAGGAGGCGATCGAGCTGCTGAACGCGGATCTGAGCCGGCGACCGAACGACCTCTCGCTGCACGCGCGCCTGCACAAACTGCTGCTCGCCGAGAACTACACGCCACGCATCGAGGATCACACCGAGAAGTTCCTGGTCCTGCTGGCCAAGTCCCAGAACTGGCACGAAGCGCTTGAGCTGGTCGATGAGGCACTGGCACGACGCGCTGACTGGGCGCCGCGGCGGGCCGAATCGATCGCGCCACTGGCGCGCGCCGCATTGCAGAAGGGCAAGGTGCAACTCGCCGCGACGCTGATCCGCGGCTTCGACAAGAAGTACCCGAACCATCCCGACATCCCACAGATCTACTTCATCGGCGCCCAGCTGATGGCAGAACGCGCGGGCAGGCCCGACGAGGCGCGGCGCATCCTGGAATTCCTGCTGCAGCGGTTCGCCGCTGACCCCGCAGCCACCGAGGCGCGGCGCTACCTTCAGGTCATGGACGCACTTGCGGCCGGAGTCGGACAGGCCGCAGCCTCGTCGCCGCAGCCACGCCTGTCCTGAATGCAAGGTCCCGCCCGCAGCGAGAATTCGCGCAGCCGCGACTGCTTGGCTGGCCAGGTGCCGTGCTATTCGTGACCGAACCGCGTGTGTAGCCGTGTATCGAGATCGAGCTCGAGGTCCGAAGCTGGCACCGTACCGGGATTGCCGACCCGTGCTCCGCGCGTCGTCGCACCTCGGATCGTCAAAGGTGGCTCCTTGTTCGGAGCCAGCCCCCCGAGCGTCTGCGGCGACGGAAAGTGCTCGGATAGTCGCTGCCTTACATGGTCCGCCTGCTGTCGCAGACCGTGGCGCGAATAGGTCGTGAAGAGTCCCAGCAGACAGTCGGCGAGTTGTCGTCCGTAGAGGTTGCGGGTGGTGTCCGCGCCGAGCAGATCGTCGAGCACACGCAGCGCGGCGGTATCCTCGCGTGTCGCGACCAGCCGACGCGCGAGGCGCAGTTGCTCGTCGACTGGCAGAACCGCGAGTACGTGGGGTTGGCTCATCTGGCTGTAGACGGCACGCAGTTCCGTGCGCGCGTGCCGGGTGCGAATCCAGAGTGCGCGCAACGCCGCATCGGCGAGCGTCTCCTTGTCGCGGCCGAGCAAAGCCATGTTGAAATACGCGATCGCGAGCTCCGTATTGATCGGATCCTCTTGCAGTAGTTCTGAATACGCGCGCGCCGCGCGCCGCGTGTCCAGTTTCGCGGCGGCTTGGCGTGCTTCCGTCAGCAGCGTCGACTTGCGCTCCGCCGGCAGTGCGACCTGCTCGTCGAGGATGCGGCCAAACTTGCTGCTGTCGGCCGGCTTGAGCAGCCAGGCGAGTATGGCTCCCGATAGAAATCCGGCGATCTGAGTGCCGTAAGCGATGCGGCCGTCGCCGCCGACGGCCCACTGCAGTGCCTCCACAAGGAGCCAGACCGGCAGCAGCCACAGCGCGGAAACGCGCGCTGTGTTGAAGTGGCCGTATAACCAGTAGAAGACCGGCACACGGCGGATTCCGTAAAGCACAGTAACCATCGCGATGGTTCCGGCGATCGCAGCCGAAGCACCCATCAGCAACTGGTCGCTCACCAGGAGATGCACTGCACCGGCAACAGCGCCGCTCGCCAGATACGCGAGCAGAAAGCGCGGCCGACCGAGCGCCGCTTCGGCGAAGGGCCCTGCGAGCAGCAGCACCGCCATATTGCTGAGCAGGAGCAATGCGTCGCCGTGCAGGAACGGGTAGGTGAGCAGGCGCAATGCGTCAGAAGAGCCGGGCTCGAGCGCAAAGCGCTCGCTGAACACCTGGCCCAGCGATCCGTTAAAGCGATCGCGTTGTTCGCGCCATTCTGCATAAGCCGCCTCGTCGCTGCGCACGACCACGCCGCCCTTGAGATCGCGCATGAACTCGCGGTCGCGCTGCATCGCCATGAGGATCATGCGGGCTTCGTCTTCGCTCGGTCCGGTGCGAATTGCGCGCAACACCTGGCCCGCCTTGCGATCATTGCGTCGCTCGAGGTAGGCCGCATACCGCGGCATCTCGATCTGCGGCAGCGACGATCCAAAGTAAAAGTCCGCGGCACGCTGATACGCTGCCGAATCGCCAGTCTGGAACACCAGGTAGACGAGTAGGTTCACGGCGACGAGCACCAGCGTCACCAGCGGCAGCGAGCGAACGGCGAAGCGCGTCTGGTAGGGAATGACCAGCATCAGCTCATCGCCCGGATCAGCGACTCAAGCCGACCTGCGTCGGCAGCAAAGACGCGGATGCCTTCAGCCAGCTTTTCGACTGCCATCGCGTCGTCATTGAGCGCATAGCGGAACGCGCTTTCGACCAGCGGTGCCTCCGAGACTTCCTTGGCCGGCGGCGTCAGCGCCCGCTCGACGGTTCCATTCTGTGAGGCCAGCTCGTCGAGCAGTTCTGGACTGATCGTCAGCAGGTCGCATCCCGCAAGCGCGATGATCTGTCCGATGTTGCGGAAGCTTGCGCCCATGACCTCCGTCATGAACCCTGCGCCCTTGAGTCGCGCGTAGATGGCCTTGACCGAGCGCACGCCGGGGTCGTTCGCGCCGCGCATCGCTGCTTCATCCCAGGTGGCGCCGGCTGCCTTGCGGTACCAGTCATAAATGCGACCGACAAACGGCGAGATCAGCGTTGCGCCCGCCTGGGCCGCGGCTATCGCCTGTGCCATCGAGAACAGCAGCGTGATGTTGCAGTGAATGCCCTCGCGCTCGAGGAGTTCGGCCGCACGCAGGCCCTCCCAAGTGCCGGCGATCTTGATCAGCACTCGCTCCGGCCCGATGCCGCGGCGCGAGTACAGGTCGATCAGGCGCCGCGCCTTCTCGACCGTCGCGCGCGTGTCGAACGAGAGCCGTGCGTCGACCTCGGTGGATACGCGGCCGCCGATCAGTTCGATGACGCGCGCCCCAAAGGCGACGAGAACGTGGTCGAGCTGCCGGCCCGCGTCCTCGCCGGGCGCATTGCGGACGGCCGCCTCGACCAGTGGCCGGTACGGCGGCTGCTGGGCGGCCTTCAGGATCAGCGATGGATTGGTCGTCGCATCGCGCGGCCGCAGTCGTTCGATCGCGGCAAGGTCGCCGGTGTCTGCGACGATTGTCGTGTGGCGCTTCAGGCCTTCAAGCAGCGTCATCGGCGGAACAGCGTGAACCCGGGGGTCCAAGATATAATCCGCAAGTTTATCTGTAGCCTATTTGCGGTAGCGCTCGGGTTGAGCCGTTTCAGCCCCGCATATCGCAGGCCGGACGCGGGACGACCTCGCGCGACCGACCGAACAAGGAGCTCGTTTGTC
>DATEZE010000299.1:0-13158 GCA_035255845.1 Burkholderiaceae bacterium
GCTGCCGCAGCCGTTGCAGTGCCGAGCCGACGAGTTCCTCCGGCGAGACCCATTCAGGCCGAAGCGACGCCCGCCCGGATTCCAGCCGTGTCATGTCGAGAACGTTCGCGATCAGCAGCGTCATCTGGCGCGCTTCGTCGACGATGCTCTGCGCGAGATCGCGCCGCTGCGCCGCCGAGAGGCGAGATTCCGGTTGCGCGAGGCCGCTTGCGGCACCGCCGATGATCGCCAGCGGCGTGCGCATGTCGTGCGAAATTGCGGCCAATAAGCTGTTGCGCACCGCTTCGGTCTCCGCCGCGACCGTGGCCTCCTGCGCGCGATCGGCGAGCTGGGCGCGTTCGAGCGCCAGCGCCAGTTGCGCGGCAAAGGTTTCGAGCAGATGCGCCTGCTCCGGCAACAGGACACGGCGCGCGTTCGCCGGCAGCACCGCCAGTACGCCAAGCGCGCGCCGCGACCCATCGCTGCCGGCCAGCGGCAGATAGCGCACCGGTGCGGCCGGCAGGGTGTTCGTGCCGAGCCCGGCCGGCTGCGCGTGGTCCTTCACCCACTGCGCGATCGACAAGTCGGCACCGTGCAGGGACGCCGGCTCCGGCAGAGCACGCGGCAACTGCAGCACGCCGTCGGCACCGGGCAGCAGCACGACCACCTGCGCCTCGAACGCCTCGCCGATGTGCCGCACTGCGACGCGCGACACCGTGTCGGCGCCGCGGGCCGACGCCAGCTCGCGGCTCATTGCGTACAGCAGCGCGGTGCGTCGCTCGCGATGACCGGCCACCCGCGCCTGCAGGCGCACGCTGTTCATCAGCGTGCTGATCAGCGCGCCGACCGCGGTCAACACGGCAAACGTGATCAGATACTGGCCGTCGGCAATGTTGAACGTAAAAATCGGCGGCACGAAGAAGAAGTTGTACGCGGCGGTGCTGGCGATCGAAGCGAACAGCGCCGGCCCGCGGCCGAAGCGCCATGCAATCAGCGTGATCGACAGCAGGTAGATCATCACGACGTTCGGTTCGTTCAGCACCGGCGTCGTGAACCACGCCAGCACCGTCGCCAACGCGACGCCGATTGCGGCCCACGCGTACTGCGGCCAGCGCTGCTTGCGCGATGGAGGCGCGGAAAGGTAGGCGGCGCTGCGCGCGAGCAGCGGGCTCTTCAATATGCGCATCGCTTCCGTCGTTTTCACGACCGTCAGGTCGATGCCGCGCAGGCGCGCCAGCAACTGATCGACCGTCGAAGGCCTGAGCCAGCGCGCCAGCCCGCTGCGACTCGGCTCGCCGACCAGCACGCGTGTGACATTGCGCGTCTGGGCGTAATGCAGCAGCTCGGCACTGGCGGAATGTCCGCCGAGCGTCACGCTCTCGGCACCAAGCGTCTCGGCGAGCCGCAGCCAGGCAATGCGCTTGTTGCGCTCGGCTTCCGGCAGGCGGATCAGATCCGGCGTCTCGACATAGACGACGATCCACTCTGCGTGCAGTGCTGCGGCAAGCCGCTTGCCGGCGCGCACCAGCGTCTCGCCGTCGCTGTCGGGCCCGATGCCGACGAGGATGCGTTCTCCCGCCGCCCACGGTGCGCCGATGCCTTCGGTCGCGCGGTAACGATCCATCGCCGCATCGACCCGCTCGGCGGTCTTGCGCAGCGCGAGTTCGCGCAGCGCGATCAGGTTGCCTTTGCGGAAGAAGTTGTCGAGCGCGACGCGAACCCGCTCTGGCACGTAGACCTTGCCTTCGCGCAGCCGCTGCAGCAGATCATCCGGCGGCAGGTCGATCAGCTCGACCTCGTCGGCGGACTCGAAGACCGTGTCCGGCACCGTCTCCTGCATGCGGACCGTCGTGATGCCTGCAATGACGTCGTTCAGGCTTTCCAGGTGCTGGACATTGACGGTCGTCCAGACGTCGATGCCGGCCGCGCGCAGTTCCTCGATGTCCTGCCAGCGCTTGGCGTGCCGGCTGTCGTCCGCATTGGTGTGCGCGAGTTCGTCGACCAGCAGCAGTTGCGGTCGGCGCACAAGCGCCTTGTCGAGATCGAACTCGCGGACCTCCGCCGGGCCCTGCTGCACGATGCGGAACGGGATGGTCTCCAGCCCCTCGAGCAGCCGTTCGGTTTCGGCACGTCCGTGCGGCTCGACGTAGCCGACCACCACGTCAACACCTTCGGCCTTGCGCCGCTGCGCCGCCTCGAGCATCGAATAGGTCTTGCCAACCCCGGCAGTCGCGCCGAAGAAGACCTTCAGCTTGCCGCGGTGGGCGGCGCGCTCCTCCGACTGGACAAGCGAAAGCAGCGTATCGGGATCGGCGCGGCGGACTTCCATGACCTCAGCGTAGACGATCGCGCGTCGAGGAAAATCCGCGTAATGCCCACAGCGCCAGGACGACAGCGCTAACGATCAGAAGCAGCAGCGTGTCGCCCCGCGTGACCATGTCGCTCATTTCATCGCGTCGAGCGCGAGATTCAACAGCAGCACGTTGACGCGCGCCTCACCGAGGACGCCGAACTGGCGTGGTTCGGCATAGGTCGCGACCAACCCCCGCAGCTTGTTCTCGTCGACGCCACGAACTCGCGCCACGCGCCGAAGCTGGTACTCGGCCGCGGCCGGACTGATATGCGGATCGAGCCCGCTGGCCGAAGCCGTCACCAGGTCCTGCGGCACCGGCGCCGTGTTGCCCGGGTCGGCGGCCTTCAGGGCTTCGATGCGCTCCTTGACGGCGTCGGTCAGCGCCGGATTGGTCGGGCCCAGATTGGAGCCACTCGAGGCGAGCCCGTTGTACGGCTGTGGCGAAGTGGCCGACGGCCGGCTCCAGAAATACTTCGGATCGGACAGCGGCTGGCCGATCAGTGTCGATCCGACTGCCTTGCCGTCGCGCAGGATGAGGCTGCCCTGCGCCCGGTCGTGCATCGCAAGTTGCGCAACGACGGTGACGACGCCCGGATACACGACGCCAGTGACCACGGTCAGCAGCAGCAACATGATCGCGGCATTCATGAAATCGCGTTGCATATGAACCTCTCAGACGAGTCTGGCGGCGACCAGCAGCAGGTCGACTGCCTTGATACCGATGAACGGCACGATGAGCCCGCCGATGCCGTAGATCAGCAGGTTGCGGCGGAGCAGGACTGGCGCGGAATCGGCGCGGGTCTTCACACCACGCAGCGCCAGCGGAATCAGCGCGACGATGATCAGCGCGTTGAAAATGACAGCCGAGAGAATCGCCGACGCGGGCGACGCCAGCCCCATCACATTCAGCGCATTGAGCTGCGGATAGGTTGCCGCGAACGCCGCCGGGATGATCGCGAAATACTTCGCGATGTCGTTGGCAATCGAAAAGGTCGTCAGCGAGCCGCGCGTGATCAGCATCTGCTTGCCGATCTCGACCACTTCGATCAATTTGGTCGGATTCGAGTCGAGGTCGACCATGTTGCCGGCTTCCTTGGCCGCCTGCGTGCCGCTGTTCATCGCCACCGCGACGTCGGCCTGCGCCAGCGCCGGAGCATCGTTGGTGCCATCGCCGCACATCGCCACCAGACGCCCCTGCGTCTGCTGCTCGCGGATCAGCTTCAGCTTGGCTTCCGGCGTCGCCTCGGCGAGAAAGTCGTCGACCCCGGACTCGGCTGCGATCGCCGCGGCGGTCAGACGGTTGTCGCCGGTGATCATGACCGTCTTGATGCCCATGCGGCGCAGCTGCGCGAAACGCTCCTTGATGCCGCCCTTGACGATGTCCCGCAGCTCTACGACACCGAGCGGGCGATCGCCTTCGGCCACCACCAGTGGCGTCGCGCCCTTGGTCGCGACCTGATCGACGAAGGCGCGGATCTGGCGATCCAGCGGCTTGCCATGGGCTTTGAGCCACGCGTCGATCGCATCGGGCGCGCCCTTGCGAATCTGGCGTTCACCGATGTCGATGCCGCTCATCCGCGTCTGCGCTGAAAACGGAATGAAGCGGGCGGAAAGTTCGTTCAGGTCGCGCGCGCGGATGCCGTACGACTTGGCCAGCACCACGATTGAGCGCCCCTCGGGCGTCTCGTCGGCCAGAGACGCCAGCTGCGCCGCATCGGCGAGGTCCTTTTCGGCGACGCCCGGCGCCGGATAGAACTTGGCGGCTTGCCGGTTGCCCAGCGTGATCGTGCCGGTCTTGTCGAGCAGCAGCACATCGACGTCGCCCGCGGCCTCGATTGCACGCCCCGACGTCGCGACGACGTTAGCCTGGATCATCCGGTCCATGCCGGCAATGCCGATCGCACTCAGCAACCCGCCAATCGTCGTCGGGATCAGGCACACCAGCAGCGCGACCAGCACCGTCAGACCGATCACCGTGCCCTGTCCGGCGCTCGAAACCGCGTAGACCGAGAAGGGCAGCAGCGTGGCCACCGCGAATAGGAATACCAGCGTCAGTGCGGCCAGCAGAATTGATAGCGCGATCTCGTTGGGCGTGCGCTGCCGCTTCGCGCCCTCGACCATCGCGATCATGCGGTCGAGAAAGCTGTCGCCCGGGTTGGACGAGATGCGCACGACCAGCCAGTCGGAAAGCACGCGCGTGCCGCCGGTGACCGACGAGCGGTCGCCGCCGGAGGCGCGCACCACCGGCGCAGACTCACCGGTGATCGCCGACTCGTCGACCGATGCGACGCCTTCGATGACGTCGCCGTCACCGGGCACGAGCTGGCCCGCTTCGACCAGCACGATATCGCCCTTGCGCAGCGTGCTCGAACTCACCGTGCTGCGCGCACTGTCGCGCCGTTCGCTGGCGAGCTTCAGCGCGGGCGTGTCCTGCTTGGCGCCGCGCAGGCTCGCCGCCTGCGCCTTGCCGCGCCCTTCGGCCAGCGCCTCCGCAAAATTGGCGAAGAGCACCGTCAGCCACAGCCACAAGGAAATCGCACCTGCGAATGCGTCACCCTCAGCTACGGCAAGGATCGTAGTCAGGAACGCGCCGATCCACGTAACGAACATCACGGGGTTGCGCCACTGCGCCATCGGCGTCAGCCGCGTCAGCGAGTCGATCGCGGCGCGACTCATCAATGCCGGTTCGAAGGTTCGAATCCGGTGGTCTTGTCTGCTCATGTCTTGCTTTCCTCCAACCCTTAGTTCGCGGCGAATAGCATCAGGTGCTCGATGACGGGACCGAGCGCCAGCGCCGGCACGAAGGTCAGCGCGCCGACCAGCAGCACCGTGCCGATCAGCAGCCCGACGAACAGCGGCGTATGCGTCGGCAGCGTGCCACTCGAGGCTGGGACGTGCTTCTTCGCAGCCAGGCTGCCGGCGATCGCGAGCACCGGCACGACCAGCCAGTAGCGCGAGAGCCACATCGCGACACCGAGCGCCGAGTTGTAAAACGGCGTGTTGGCAGAGAGTCCGGCGAAAGCGCTGCCGTTGTTGTTGCCAGCCGAGCTGAACGCGTACAGCACCTGAGAAAAGCCATGGACGCCCGGATTCGACATGCTCGACGTGCCCGGCTCGATGACGACCGCCAGTGCCGCGCCGACGAGCACCACCATCGGCGGGATCAGGATCACCAGCGAAGCCATCTTCATCTCGTACGCCTGGATCTTCTTGCCGAGATACTCCGGCGTGCGGCCGACCATCAGCCCGGCGATGAACACCGCGATGATCGCGAAGACCAGCATGCCGTACAGCCCCGAGCCGACGCCGCCATAGACGACCTCACCGAGCTGAATCAGCCACATTGGCACCAGACCTGCGAGCGGCATGTACGAGTCGTGCATCGAGTTGACCGAGCCGTTCGACGCGGCAGTGGTCGCCGTCGCCCATAGCACCGAGGTCGGCACGCCGAGGCGCACCTCCTTACCTTCCATGTTGCCGGCGGCGGTCTCGACGCCGAGCGCGGTCACGCGCGGATTCGGTGTTTCCTCGGCCACCATCGCTCCCGCGGTGAGCAGCAGGAATATCGCGCTCATCGCGGCATAGATCGCCCAGCCCTGCCGCGGGTCGTTGACCAGCCGCCCGAACGTGAAACACAGCCCCGCCGGCATCAGCAAAATCGCGATTGCCTCTAGGAAGTTCGAGAACGGCGTCGGGTTCTCGTAGGGATGCGCCGAGTTGACGTTGAAGAATCCACCACCGTTCGTGCCGAGCTGCTTGATCGCAACCTGCGACGCAGCCGGCCCCTGCGGCAGCGACTGCGTCGTGATCGTTTCCTTCTTCTCCGGCGCACCGTCCTTGGCCGGTGTAACCGCTTCGACGGACTGCATGAGCGGCACTTCGACGGCCTTGTCGAAGTTCTGCACCACGCCTTGCGACACCAGCAGGAGCGACAGCAGCAGCGCCAGCGGCAGCAGGATGTACAGGGTCGAGCGGGTGAGATCAACCCAGAAGTTGCCGATCGCGTTCGCCTGGCGGCGCACCAGCCCGCGGATGAAGGCGACCAGTACCGCCATGCCGGTCGCCGCCGACACGAAGTTCTGTACGTTGAGCCCGAGCATCTGCGTCAGGTAGCTCATCGTCGACTCGCCGCCGTAGCCTTGCCAGTTGGTGTTGGTGGCGAAGCTCACCGCGGTGTTGAACGACGAATCAGGCGTCCCCGCGCCGAAATCCATCGGATTCAGCGGCAGGTAGCCCTGCAGGCGCTGCAGTGCGTACACCACCAGCGCGCCGAGCAGGTTGAACAGCAGCACCGCCACTGCGTAGCGGCGCCAGCCCATGTCTTCCTCGGGCTTCACGCCGCTCAGCCGGTAGAGCAGCCGCTCGACCGGCCCTAGCACGCGCGAAATGAAGGTCGGTTCGCTGCGATAGACGCGCGCCATGAAGGCGCCGAGCGGCCACGCCAGCGCCGTCAGCACGATGAAATAGAGCAGGAGCTGGGTCAGCGCCATGCCACTCATAGGAAGTCCTCCGCCTTCAGCAGCGCCCACACCAGGTAGGCCGCCACCAAGATGGCGAGCACGAGGCCCACGACATGCCAGGGGCTCATCGTGAATCTCCGCGGGGCTGCGACAGTCGGTCGCACAGCCGGATCAACAGCACGGTCGTGCCAAAGAGTGCGGCCGTCACCGCCAGGAACACGAGATCCATCACTGGCCCTCCATTCATCGAACCGAGGACCGCAGGTTAGGAAATGCCGCGTAAAGACGGCGTCAAGATTGCCGCGCACAACTGGAGCGAATGCTCCAGTGCGCCACAGTCCTCTTTGCACATGGATATCGAGCGATGACGCGGCGCCCGCGTCGGCGCGTCGGCGACCTCGCCGCACGGCCCAATGTCCGGTTTGCGATCGGATTGGCGTCTTTACAGACAGGAGCGCGAAACCAGTTCGAGGCTCCCGGCAACAGGCCTTCGCCTGCTGACGTGACGAACCTGCCACCTTGAGGAGCTTGCCATGAACGCCAAGATCACCCGCCTTTCCCTCGGCTTCATCCTTGCGACCGGCGTCGCGACCGCCGTCCATGCTGAATATCGCTGCGCGCCAGCACCGACGTCGATCGACCGCGGCGCCTGCGAAGCGGCCGACCAGAGTCCCGAGGCGCTGCGCCGCTATGTCCACCGGATGGACCGCAAGATGTCGAACCTGCAGTTCTCCGACTATGTCGACACCAAGACTGAGCGCGCGTGGGACGCTAAGCAGTCGCAGGCCCGGTCGACGGAAGTGAAGGTCGCCACGAACGAAAAGCGATAGCCCTCGATCGTTGTCCTTTGCAGCGCGACTGTCGCGGCGCCATATCCCCCGGCCCGCGGCAGCCGCGCCGCGCTTTTCGACTCCAACTGAAGCGCGCCGCCAGTAACAAATGTAATGACTGTGGCAGAGCGCGACGCGGCCCGTCGCCGATTTCGTCCGCTCGTCCCGCTCATCGCGCGTTCGACCCTGTCGACTCGCGCTTCGTCGCGTAGGGCTTTCGCAGAACGGGACCGCGCGCAGAATTCGCTCGTGCTCACGAAGTCGGATACCACCGATACGGGACTCGCCGCGCAATCCATGGATTCGTTGCGGTGTCTGACCGGCTTTGACGAGCGCTCGAGTCTTTTCCCGTTCCTCCGGGACAGCAGGTCTCGATGCTGATGTCACGAATTGCCACGACAGGAGCCGCGCCATGAAGAACGCAATCACACGCCTCTCTGCCGGATTCGTCTTTGCCGCTGCTTTCGCTGCCAGCGCAAATGCCGAATACCGCTGCGATCCTCCCCAGACTGTCAACGATCGCCTCGCGTGCGAAGCAGCCCAGCAGGGGCCCGCCGCCCTGCGGCGCTTCGTGCAGAGCTGGACGCAGCAGATGGCGAACCTGTATTTCGCGGACTACGTCGACGACAAAACGGTGCAGTCCTGGGAGACCAAGAAGCTCGCTGCGTCGAAAGAATTTAGCGACAAGGCACCGAAGGTTGCCAGCAACGAACGGCGTTGATCTTTTGCGGCGCGGAGGCCATGCCGCTTGCCGTGCGGCTGTGACACCCGTGCCACAGGATTCCTGGTTGATCCTCTGGGTGGCCGTGTGTAACGGCCACCTTTTGTAGAGATCCATTCGCGTTCGGCCCGAGTGTGGAGCGGCGTTACCATCGCCGCCCATGTCGACTGCCGCCTTTCGCCGCGTCTTCGCGGCCGAAGTGATCTCGACCTTTGGCTCGCTGATGAGCCGGCTCGCGATCCCGTGGACGGCGGTGCTGGTGCTGAAGGCGGAGCCAACCGCGATGGCGCTGCTCGCGGTTGCCGATGTCGCCGCCGCTGCACTGGCGGCGCTGCTCTTCGGCGCGCTCGTTGATCGCTGGCCCAAACGGCGCACGATGATCGCGGCCGATCTCGGGCGGGCCGCCATGCTCGCGACGGTTCCACTGGCCGCAGCACTCGACGCACTCTCGATCGGTTGGCTCGTTATCGTCGTCGCAGTCAACGGTGCGCTGGGCGTCGCATTCGAGCTGGCGCAGTCGGCGTGGATCGCGCGCAGCACGGCGCACGAGCAATTGACGCAACGCAATTCGGCGCTCGCGGGTGGCGTGGCCGTCACTGAGGCTGCCTCTTTCGGCCTGACCGGGTGGCTGTTTCAGTGGCTGGGGGCAATCGTCGTGATGGTTGCCGACGCGGTCACCTACGTCGTCTCCGCTCTGCTGCTGACCAAAGTTACTGAACCGCCGTCGCTGGCGATCGAGACCGCGGCGACGCCAACGCTGCGTGAGCGCGTTCGCGCACTCGCCGACGAGGTTCGAGCGGGACTCGGCGCGGTCGCGGCGGATCCCGTGCTGCGTGCGCTTGCCGTCGTCGCCACGCTGGTGGCCTTCGCATCCAGTTTCGCCGCGACGACGTACATGATCTACGTGTCGCGCGACGTCGGCTTCTCGACCGGCGCGCTCGGGCTGCTGTTCGCGCTCGGCGGCATCGGCTCTCTCGCGGGCTCGTGGCTGACCGCGCGCGGCGCCGGCCGCATCGATGCGCGCACCTGGCTGGTCGCGAGCTTGCTCATATGGTCGCTCGGTACCTTCGCGACGCCGCTGGCGACGACGACCGCACTCGGTGGTGCACTGCTGATTGCCACCCAGCAGATCGTCGGCGACGCCGGCGCGATCAGCTACTACGTCGCGGATCGAACGTTGCGCCAGACCCACGCCGCGCCCGAGTTGCTCGCGCGCGTCGATGCCAGCGTGCGCACGCTGGGCTACTGCGGAACGCTCGTCGGTGCGCTCATCAGCGGCGTGCTCGCCGAACAATTTGGCGCGCGCAGCATGCTGTTTGTCTCCTCGGGGCTTATCGGCGTGGCGGCACTCGCGACGTGGCTGAGCTTTCGGCTGATCGGTGCTCAGGGAGTGAATAGGCAGCAGTCACTGAGCTGAGCATTCGCTGGCAATCGGGCCTTTGCGTTGGACACACTCCATGTTGTCGCGGATTCGCCGTCGACCTCAAAGGAGTCCTTTATGAACGCCACGATCACCCACTTTACCTTCGTGCTGTTATCCGCCGGAGCGTTCGCCGCCGGCGCGCATGCCGAATACCGCTGCGACCCCGCGCCGACGCCCGTCGACCAGCGCGCCTGCGATGCCGCCAAGCAAGGCCCGGATGCGCTGCGGCGCTTCGTCGAACGCTGGGACAGCAAGATGTCTAACCTTTACTTCGCGGACTATGTCGACGCAACGACGGCGCAGACATGGGATGCGAAGAGCGGTCAAACTGCCGCAAAGCCAGCGATCGAGGATCGCACGTTCGTAGAGATGCCGCCGGAGCGCATCGGCGCTTGAACGCAGGCGCCGGTACGAATGGCCGAGGGCCCGCGCGGCGTCCCTCGGCTATAGCTCGCAGTCCGGGCCGCAATTCCCGGGCTGCGACGTCGCGCTCGACGCGTTTCCATTACACGGCGAAACCGCATAACCATGTGATGGATCGATACGCGCCGATAGGTAAGCGACCCTGAGTCATGCCGACTGACGGGGGCGTGCGATTCGGCTTTCGATCCCGCAGACCTCAACCACCAGGAGAACTGAGATGACGACCCGTGCCCTGTTTGCCGCCCTTGCCATCGCTTCGCTTGCCGCGCCGCTGGCTGCTTATGCCGACGCTCCGTCAGGCGAAATCAACACGATCTTCGCCATTGACGAGAGCGTGAAAGTGGATCCGCCGAAGTTCGATCGGCGCGAGCACCGCAATTACGTCGAGGACATCCTCGCGGCGCCAACATCGTCATCGAAGTCCACGGTGACGCGGGAGCAAGTTCGCGAGGAGTTGGCGAAGATGCCGCCGGAGCGCGTCGGCGCCTGAATCGCAACAAGCAACGAGCTTGGCCGGGGGCGCAACACTTGCCGCCCCTCGGCCGTGGCGGGGCCGCATTGCTCGCAGCTAGGCCGACGCAGGCCGCTCCGGCGGGCGGCCGGCCGCGAAGCGGACGACGGCGCCGACCAGTGCCACGGCCCACTCGTTCAACTTCGGCGGCAACGCCAGCGGTTTCAGCAACATCTTGGTCGACATCGTCACCGGCATGCAAGGCGTGATGCGCTTGCGCATCGCGCGCTGGAACTTTGTGTACTCCACCGCAGTGCTCGCCCGCTGCGGGTAGCGGCCGTTCCATGCGTGCCTGAAAGCGATGTCGCCGTCATCATCGAACGCTTCGAGCACGCGACGCAGGATCGCGCGCGCGACCTGCCAGCGCGGCGGCCTGCCATTTTCCGCACAGTAGTGGCGGTAGGCTTCGTAGAAATACGAGAAGTGGCGCACCTCGTCGCTCTTGAGTCGCGCAGTGATCTCGCGCAGCACCGGCTCGTCCGCGTAATCATGGATCGTCTGGTACAGCGTCGAGGTGCCGGTTTCCACAACGCAACGCGCCGCCATCTCCAAAGCGCGCGACGGTTCAAGTTCTTCCTGCGTGCAGGCCGCGGCGTATTCCGGATAGAACCCGCCGAAAGCGCGCTCCCAGCTGAACTCCGGCCAGACCGTTTCGACATACGCGCGCAGCGCCGCGCCGTGTTGTAGTTCTTCCGGCTGCCATTGCGCGCGCAGCCAGGTGGCGAGCTTGACGTCACCGGCGTAGTACTCGATCAGGTTCGAGGCGTAGTGAGTCGTCGCTGCTTCGACGAGTGCCGAGGTCGCGAGCGTGAAAAACAGGGTCTCGTCGTCGCGGACTTTTTCAGGCTGCAGACGTGAGAAGTCGATATCGGCCAGCCGCCAGGGCAACGCCGGCGCGTTCGCGCGGGTCGCCGGCGCGGCGACGGTCGGGTCAGCGGTGCTCAATGTCTTCGGGCAAAGATGACTTTTTTGTGACGAAAGAAATTGTAGCGGCTGTGTGGGGATAGCCCGAAGAGAAGCCGAAACGCCCCATCGCGGGCGTTCCGGCCTTTCAGCCAAGTTAGTTGGAGTTGCGAGCCGCCTGCACGATCAGCGCAGCGACGACTTCCGGCTTCGACACATAGACCGCGTGACTGCCGCCCGTTTCGACGACCTGCGATCCTGCACGCTGGGCCATCGCCCGCTGCGCCGGAGGTGGAATCATCCTGTCGTCGGTAGCGACCAGGTACCAGTTCGGCTTGACTCGCCACGCCGGCTCACTGACCGCACCCGCGAGCGCCTCGACACCCCATGGCACCTGAGAGTCCGCCATGAACGAGGCGAGTTCAGGGGCGACGTCCGCCGCGAACGAGGCGGCGAACTTTGAGCGGTCAAGTAACAGGAATCCATCCTGGGGCGGGAGAATCGGCGGCACGGGAGCGCCCGGAGGAGGATTGGCTATCAGCGACGACACTGACTCGCCCTTGTCCGGCGCGAAGGCCGCGATGTAGACGACTGCTTTGACTTTGGGGTCCGTCCCCGCCTCGGAGACAACGACGCCGCCATACGAGTGACCCACCAGGATCACAGGCCCGTTTTCTGCCGCGATAGCACGTCGAGTCACCGCCACATCGTCTGCGAGCGACAGCGTCGGGTTCTGGACGATGCGGACGCTGTAGCCATCCTTCTTCAGGATCTTGTAGACCGGCTCCCAGCCGGACCCATCGACGAAGCCTCCATGCACAAGGACGATGTTTTTGACAGACATTTCAACGCTCCCTTGGTTACTCACGACAATCGTTATCGCGATAAAGGAATCTTAGAGGGCTCGTGTTCGAACTCAACGCGGGGTGCGTGAACCCGGATCGCGTAGAGTTGCGATCTTTGGCCTTGGCCTACCGGGCGCGCCCCTTTGAAGACTTCGGTCATAGCGGCCGTGTGCGTCGCTTTCGCCGGCGTCCTGCTGACGCCCGCGGCCGAAGGCGCCAGTGAGACATTGGCGCGCGTGCGCAGCAATCACGTCCTGCGCTGCGGTATCGGTGAGAACCTCGCCGGCTTCTCCGAGAAAGATGCTTCCGGGCGCTATCGCGGCTTCAACGTCGACTTCTGTCGCGCCGTGGCGGCGGCCGTACTCGGCGATCCGACCAAGGTCGCCTACACGCCGGTGAACGCCGCGGCGCGATTTCCGCTGCTGCTTTCGGGCCAGGTCGACCTGTTGTCGCACACGGCCACCTGGACCCTCGCGCGCGAGGGCGGCATCGGACTGTCCTTCCCCGGCATCTACTTCTATGACAATCAGGCGTTCATGGTGCCGCGCGCGGGCGGGGCGCGCCGCCTCGAGGATCTCAAAGGTGCAACGATCTGCGCCGTGAAGGGCACGACGCATGGCGCCCACCTCGAAGACGCATTTGCCACTCGAAAGATCGCCTACGTGCCGCTCGTGCTCGACTCGCAGGCCGCGGCAACCGCCGCATTCTTC
>DATEZE010000300.1:0-10626 GCA_035255845.1 Burkholderiaceae bacterium
CCCATGGACCAAGTTATTGAGCAAGCCATTGAAACCAAAGAAGAAGTTGTCGAGTTGTCACTGGCGGAACTCGCCCAGGTCGGTGGTGGGACGGCCGGGTGTTCGTTTCACTAAGCCAAATCTGACTTCAGCAAAAAGGGCGCTCCGGCGCCCTTTTTGTTTGCTGATGAAATCGCTTCTGGCGTTAGCGGTGAACCCGCGTGTCAGCCTTCGCCGAAACGGCCTCTTAGACACGATCCGCATGCGTTCATAGGTATTGTTTCCGACCCTGCTGAGGACGCTGTCTCTGGCCCCAGTCACGCCTGACCGCATTCCTCGCAGGTGGCGTCCGCTTCCGTTCTCAGGGCGCTCGCGGCCGAAGTTGGCGGGGTCCGCCGCGTTTCTCAGGCCGACTTCCAGAAACGTCGCGCGGGAAGAGTCAGGCGTCCTTACGGACCAGCTTTCGCGCCGGAACCCGCGCTACGCCGTCTTCCTTACAGACGATCGAACCGGAAACGGCATGAACCGCTAGGCGGGCCATAAGGTCGTGGTCGATCGATTGGCAAAGCAGGTCCACGACTCGCCCAGGCGGCACGCCCCATTGGTGGGCGAGCGCGTTCAGCCTGAGTTCGGATCGTTCGCCGATTTCGAGGCTCACCTGCTTCATGTTGGCAAGTATTCGCCTCGCCGCGCGGCGTTGCCAATCCCGCGCGAATCCGCCGTTCGGACGGTTCGCGGCGCCTAAACCCAGCGTTAGCAGTGCGCCGCGCGGACGTCAGCCACCGCTAGGTGGTGATTTCCTTCGATGTGATCCGGTACTTGAACGTCTCCGGATCGAGCGAATCCAGCCGCCCGTGGGCGTTTTCGGCCTGCGGGTACATCAGGAACGGCACCGGCGCTCGGCTGGAGCCGGGCAGGCGAATGTCGTGGCCGGTGTTGTAGGCGAGCCAGTTCCCTTCCCAGCCGCCCCACAACATCGTGCGGGCCTGCTTGACGCGGTCGTCCGCGAGGGTGAGCCCCGGAGCCTCTTCGAGGATGACCTTGCGCACGTCGGCCGGGTCGACCGGCACCCAACCTATGCCCTGCGCATAGAACTCTGCGCGGCAGTGCTGGGCCTTGGTGATGTCGCCTGCCCGCCCCATGCTCTTGTAGCCACGTGGTGAGGCGGCGACCCGGATGCCGTAAACGTCCCGCGCGGGAACTCCGGAGGCGCGCGCCAGCGCCACGAAAAGGGCATTCAGGTCGGCACACTTGCCATTCAGCGTGCCCGTTTCCAGCATCGCCTTGATGTCGCCGACACCGCAGCCTCGGGTTTTGGGGTTGCGTTCCGTGCTTTCGACGACCCAGTCATAGATCGCGTGAGCCTTTTCAACATCGGTTCCCTGGCCTTTGGTGATCTTGAGCGCTGTTTCCTTGACGATACCGTCAGTTGGCATCAGATCGGTCGGCTTGAGGTAGAGCGTCAGCTCCTGGGGCGGGGCTGCCGGACTGCCAGTCACTGGTTGCATCGACACGAACCGGTCGCGGGTTTTAAAGCGGCTCGTAACCTCGACCACTGGCTGCGGCTCGCCCTTCCTGAAGCGCGCGTGAACCATGCCGGCACCGTAGACGGAGTCGACAGCGACCTTCGCCTGTTCGGCGTTGCCACCGATATCGTTCGACAGCGTTTCGAACCAAGGTGTCTTCTGCATCAGTGGCAGCGGCACCCAGGCCTCGACCTGGCCGGTCGGCTCGGTGATCTCGAGCCGGGTCACGACTTCGAACGCGCGCCAGTTCGATGTGCTGTCGACGGCCGATTGGGCGCGGAGGGCAAGTGGGGTCGCGGCAATGAAGCCTGCGGCCGGGGCTGCCTTCAGCAGCGTGCGGCGTTTCATGGAGAACCTCCGGACAGATGTGGCGGCGCGCGCCAAGAGTCTTGCGGGCTCGGCTAGCGAGCAGGTTGCGGTCCCAACAACGAACGGATTGTGCTCACGAGGTTTGGGCTTGTCCAATCGCCCTCACCCACCATCACATAGCGGATGCGACCCTCGCGGTCGACCACGAAGCTCGACGGAAACACGCGCGCATTCCAGGCGCGGACAACGGCGCCATCGGTGTCACGCACGACCGGAAACGAGATGCCGGTCTTCCGCACGAAGGCGTCGATACGGGTAGGACCCTCCTGGAAATTCACGCCGAGCACCTCGAACCCGGCGGGCGCGAGTGCATCGCGCAAAGCCTGCAGTGCTGGCATTTCGGCGACGCATGGCTCGCACCAGGTGGCCCAGAAATTCACCAGCACGACCTTGCCACGCAGCGAGCGCAGCGAAAGTGGAGAGCCGTCGACACGCAGCAGGTCGAGTGCGGGCGCCAACACCTCGCCGACGATGGGCTCGAGCGGCGCAGCCGCGCTTGCGCCGCCCGCCTGAAGCGCCGCGGCAAGCGACGCGACAACAAGAGGCCAGAACCGATGTCGCAACGGTCGAGCTCAACCCAGGACGGTGATGCCGCTGCCTGCGGCGAGTTCGCCGATCACAGCCGCGTCGCCGAAGCCCTCGGCACGGAAGAGCTGCAGCACGCCATCGACAGCGCCGCGCTCGCATGCCACGAGCAACCCGCCGCTCGTTTGCGGGTCGGTCAGCAGCGACTTCATCGTGTCATCAACGTTGCGCAGCGTCACGTGGCGGCTGTAGCCCGCCCAGTTGCGCCCGGACGCACCGGTGACATAGCCCTGCACAGCCAGTTCCCGCACACCCGGCAGCAGCGGGATGTCGCGTGCATGCACGCGCGCGGCGAGCCCGCTGCCGAGCGCAATCTCGTTCAGATGGCCCAGCAGGCCGAATCCGGTAACGTCGGTCAACGCATGTACTTCGGTCAGTTCTGACAGTGCGCGTCCCGGCGTGTTCAGTTGCGTTGTGCTGGCGACCATGCGTGCGTAGTGCCCGGGCTCGAGTGCGTCCTTCTTCAGTGCGGCCGAATAGATGCCGACACCGAGCGGCTTGCCCAGAACGAGCGCATCGCCGACGCGTGCGCCCGAATTGCGCTTGACCTTGCTCGGATGCACCAGTCCCAGCGCGACCAGGCCATAGATCGGCTCGATCGAATCGATCGTGTGCCCGCCGGCGATCGGGATTCCGGCGGCCGCGCAGACCGATTCGCCGCCTTCGACGATGCGGCGGATCACCTCGACCGGCAGCTTGTTGATCGGCATGCCGAGCAGCGCCAGCGCCAGGATCGGTGTGCCGCCCATTGCGTAGACATCGGAGATCGCATTAGTCGCCGCTATCCGGCCGAAGTCATACGGGTCGTCGACGATCGGCATGAAAAAGTCAGTCGTCGCGATCAACGCCTGTTCGTCATTGAGCCGGTACACCGCAGCGTCGTCCGAAGTCTCGATGCCGACGAGCAACTGCGGCGGCACGATCCCCTTCGCGCCCTTCAGGATCTCACCAAGCAGTCCGGGCGCGATCTTGCAGCCGCAACCGCCGCCATGGGCAAACGAAGTGAGCTTGATCGGAAGTTCGGTGGGGGCATTCATCGCTGCATCCTGCGGCCGTCGGTCAGGCGTCGATTATGGAGGAGCGTACGCAGTAGCCGTTGGACCGCAGCCCGCTCGCGTTCCGGCGTGAAGAGCCGCGCACGCTCGCGGCAACGTGCGGCGAGCAGTCTCAGGAACTTGGCGTCGGTCGCTGCGCGCTCGATCAGCCGGGTGGCTGCGCCAGCGTCGCCGACCGGAAACAGGCCCGGGTAGTCTTTTCCGAGCAGTCCGCGATTGCCATCGGCGTCGGAGGCGATGACCGGCGTGCCGCTGCGTATTGCTTCGATGATCGCCTGTGCCCCGCCTTCCATCCTCGACGGATGCAGCAGCACTGCAGCGCGACGCATTAACGCGCGGGCGCGCGATCGCGTCAGTTCGCCGAGCCACGCGTAGCGCGGTGTCGCCGCTTCGGTGCGGCGTGCAGCGGCCGCATAGCGCGGCTCGAGCGCTGCACCTGCGTGCAGCACGCGTACGCGCGTCTCTGGTTTGACTGCACGCGCAACACGCATCGCTAGCAACGGATCCTTCACATGGCGCAGATGGCCGACGACCGCGACGTCGAAGCGGCGTTGGTGGCCGGTCGAGGCCCCGAGCTGCGGAGCCGATTGGAAGATGACTCGCGCCTTGCGGCGCAGCCGGGCCGGCAGCGCTGCGGGGCCGCGTTCCTGCAGTACGACAAGTTCGGTGGCCAGTTGAAGCGAGCGCTGGGCCACACGGTTGCGACGGATGTCGCGGTACAGATCCGTGCCGGTCAGCACCAGCGCGAGCCCACGCTGCGGATGCGTGGCGTGAAAGGCTGCGATCGACGCGGCCGAGCGCCGGGCGTGCAATGCAATCAGCGCATCGCAGGGCTCGCCGTGCCACTGCTGCAGCACCTGAACGCGACACACCGGTCGAAGAAATCGCGCCCAGCGCGCCGCCGTATGCCAGTTGCCCGAATTTGAATCACGCAGCGTGGGCGTGATAATGCAGATGGCCGGGCGCTTCGCCCGCTTACGCACAGGATCCATGAGGACGCTGGAAAGGAACGAGTTGCAAAGCGCGCTGCGGCAGGCGCGCCAGTATACGAGGGCGCTGGTCGATGACCTCGACGACGATCAGTGGCGTGTGCCGCGAATCGCGTGCGTCAATCCGATCCTCTGGGAGGTCGGTCACGTCGGCTGGTTCATGGAGCACTGGTGCTTGCGCTGGCGTGGCAATAGTCGCGAGCCCGGAGCTCCAATGCTCGAGCACGCCGACCGCTGGTACGACTCGGCCCGTGTCGCTCACGACACGCGCTGGGAGCTGGGACTGCCATCGCGTCACGACACACTGCGCTACCTCGACAACGTTCTCGATGCGACTCTCGAACGGCTCGAGCACGCCGACGACCCGTCGCTATATTTTTTCCAGCTTGCGCTCTATCACGAAGACATGCACGGCGAGGCTTTTGCCTACACGCGACAGACCTGCGCGTATCCGGCGCCGCTCGCACTGCGCCCACCAGCGCGCGCGTCGCGCGACGATGTCCGCGTTGCCGGCGCGACATTCGAGCGCGGTGCACCGCGGGACAGCGACGGCTTCGTCTTCGACAACGAGAAGTGGGGCCATCCGGCCACGGTGGAGCCGCTTACGGTGCGCCGGTCGACGGTGACCGAAGGCGAGTACTCCGCGTTCGTCGACGACGGCGGATACGACCGCACTGAGTTGTGGACAGCAGCAGGACGCGCCTGGCTTGCAGACACCGGCGCCACTGGGCCGCGCTACTGGCGCCGGCCCGACGGCCAATGGGAAGCGCGTCGCTTCGACCGCTGGTCTCCGATCACGCCAGATGCGCCAATGGTTCACGTCACCCGCCACGAAGCCGAAGCGTGGTGCCGCTGGGCGCAGCGCCGGCTGCCGACCGAAAGCGAGTGGGAATACGCCGCATTGTCGGGCGCGATCGAGGCCGACGGCGTATGGGAGTGGACTGCAAGTCCGTTCGAGCCGTATCCGGGTTTCGAGCCCGATCCGTATGCGGAGTATTCAGCGCCGTGGTTCGGCACGCACGTCAGCGTGCGCGGTGGCTCGACCGCGACGCCGCAGCGCCTGCTGCATCCGAAGTTCCGCAACTTCTACCTGCCGGAACGCCACGACATCTTCGTCGGCTTCCGCACCTGTGCGCTGGCATGAGAACGCTGTTGAAAACCTTTGCACTTGTCGGTGCGGCCCTATCGATGAACCTGTCGGCGCAGGGTCCGGCGACTGACGGCCTGGCGGCGAGCTACGTGGAGGCGCAGGAACTAGGGCGGCGCGACGAATCCGCCGATGCGACGCGCGACTACCATCGCGATGTCCTGCTGCCCGAGTTTAGCCAGCGCTATCGCGCGCATTTCAGGGAGTGCACTGCCACGGTGCCGGAGCCAGCGTCGACGCCGTTTTCCTTCGTCGCGGCGATCGGCGCAGATGGCCGAGTCATTCGCCTGTGGAGCGACCGCAGCACCAACGTATACCAGTGCGTGCGCGGCAAGCTGCTGTTCGATCGCTTCCCCGCGCCGCCGCGCGCTCCGTTTTACCTCTACATCCACATGCGCTTCGTCAGTTGAGCCGTCTGCTGCACGCATCGTGGTTGTTCAGTCGCGCCCTTACGGCGACTCTGGCGTTCTCGATCGCGGGCGCCGCAAGCGCGCAGACCACTGAACAGGCCGATGCGCGGGCACCAGCGTTTACCGTCGTCGCCGCCGGTGACATCGCCGACTGCGGCAGCGACGGAACGATGTTCCTGAATGCCGCGCGCACGGCCCGGCTGATTCTGCCGACCGATGTCGCGGTCCTGACGCTCGGAGATCACGCGTATCCGGTCGGGGCGCCGAGCGAATTCGAGAACTGCTTCCAGCCGACCTGGGGCCAGCTCCGCGAACGGCTGCGGCCGAGTCCGGGCAACCATGACTACTTGACGACCGACGCGGCCGGCTACTTCGGCTATTTCGGCGCCGCCGCTGGACCCGCCCGCCGCGGTTACTACAGTTTCGACATCGGCGGCTGGCACTTCATTTCACTGAACAGCAATGTCGACGCTGGTCCGGGCTCGCCGCAGTACGCGTGGCTGCAGGCTGATCTCGCGGCGACGGCGAATACGCTGTGCACGATCGCCTACTGGCATCACCCGGTCTTCACGTCCGGGCCGCATGGCGATGATCCGCAGATGGCAGGCATCTGGGTGCTGCTGAACGCTGCCGGCGTCGAGCTGGTACTGGCCGGCCACGACCATGTCTACGAGCGCTTCGCGCCGCAGGATGCTCACGGCGACGCCGATCCCGAGCGCGGCGTGCGCGCGTTCACTGCCGGAACCGGTGGCGCGCGGTTGTATTCGATCCGCACGCCGAAACCGAACAGCGAGTTCCGCGACGGCAGCCACCATGGCGTACTGCGCCTGACGCTAATGCCGACCGCATACCGATGGGCATTCGTTGCGGTCGATGGAAGCGTGCGCGACCAAGGCGAGGACCGCTGTCACCGCTGAGGCGCAAGTCGGCCGCTCGACAGCCCCACGCAACGCGTGAGATCAGAGCACGCGGTTTTGGCGGATGTCGAACTTCAGCGTAACGGCTGGCCCGAAGCTGCCGTTGGCCAGTTGCGGCCGGTAGGTGTACTCGAACAGTGTGAAGGTGAGCGTGACGTTCTCGAGCGGCGGCTGGGTATCGGCGGATGCGTCAGCGAGACTGACCGAGGTCACGAGCACGTCGCTCAACTTAAGCGTGATGTAGTCGCCGGCAGTCGCCATCGGTCGCGCGACGCTCAGAATGCCTTCCTGGATGTGCTGTCCGGTGACGCAGTGGCGCCATAGCGGCGGCGATGACAGATCCACGCGGTGGGCGAAGCCGAGCGGCGCGAAGGCCGGTTTGCTGGCAGCAGCGCTGCCGCCTAACGGCTGCGGCGCACTGACGCCCCAGTTCCAGCTCTCGACCGCGATCTCGTCCTTGTGCCGCTGGAACGTCGACTCACCCTTGATGCCCGTGAGGCTGATGTGAATGATGTCGGCCATCGTCGTTTTCCCCCCGGAGGCGCCGACGTTAGCGCGCCCGTTGCGGACACGCTACATGCCGAGTCGCGTCGTCGCGGCAGAGGCTACGGCATCTGGAGCTTGCCGCCGCCGCCGAGGCCTCCGGGCGGGAAGCCTGCGCCGGCCTGTCCCGGCAGCACGATCGACGAGGCTGCTTGGCGTCGCAGGTCCTGCAATTCCCGGACGGTTCTTTCGACAGCGACCTTGGCGGCGCCGCCATAGCCTTCGACAGCTTCGGCGAGCGTGGTCGCCTCGATCTCGAAGCTGATCGGCAGCGGTCCCATCTGCGTCATGATCTGCGCCTCACCGGTGTACACGATCGGTCGCGAGCCATCGGTTGCACCACTGCCGGTGACCGGCACCAGCGCACGGATCGTTCCGACCCTGCGATCGGTATAGATCTCCTCGCGATACAGCGTCGCGAGATCCATTTTCATGTCCTGTTCGGCGGCAGTAGCCATCTTGAATCTCCCAAGGGGCGGATCGAGTATAGAAGAGGGTCGATCGATCCAGCGCGGGCAATCGGATCAACTGCCCGGTCGAACGTCATCTAGCCTGCCGGCCGCAATCGACGTTCCCGGGAATCGGCTGTGCAACGTGCCTGAAGACCTGCGAGCGCGGTTGAGACTGCACGCGCTGGTGCCGGCGTCGGCCTCCCGAGCCTTACTCCACGCCGATCGGGATGCCCATCACGGCATTGAAACCGCTGTCGACGTGCGTGATCTCGGCGGTCACACCAGCGGCCAGATCGGACAGCAGAAACGCCGCGACGTTGCCGACGTCCTCGATGGTGACGTTGCGACGCATCGGCGCGGTGCTCTCAACCACCGAAAGGATCTTCGAGAAACCCTTGATGCCGGCGGCGGCCAAGGTCTTAATTGGACCGGCGGAAATCCCGTTGACGCGGATGCCGCGCGGACCGAGGCTTGCGGCGAGGTAGCGCACGCTGGCCTCGAGGCTCGCCTTCGCGAGTCCCATTGTGTTGTAGCCCGGTACTGCACGCTCAGCGCCAAGGTAGGTGAGCGTCAGCATTGCGGCGCGACGTCCCTCCATCAGCGGCAAGGCGGCCTTCGCGAGCGCCGGAAAGCTGTACGCTGAAATGTCGTGCGCGATGCGAAAACCCTCGCGCGACAGCCCCTCGACGAAGTCGCCGGCGATCGCCTCGCGCGGCGCAAACCCGATCGAATGCACCAGTCCGTCGAGCGCGGGCCAGTGCCGCTTTAGCGCGTCGAATGCGGCGGCGATCTGCGCGTCATCGGAGACGTCCATGTCGAAGACGAGGTCCGAGCCGAACTCGGCGGCGATCTCGTTGATCCGATCCTTGAAGCGCTCGCCGACGTAGCTGAACGCGAGCTCAGCGCCCTCGCGGCGGCAGACCTGCGCGATGCCGTAGGCGATCGAACGGTTCGACAGCACGCCGGTGATCAGCAGCCGCTTGCCGGAAAGAAATCCCATGAATTGGCTTAGTGCAGTGAACGGTCGCCGGCGCGCAGCATCGCGTCTGGCAGCCGGGCTTGCAGTATAGGTGACCGCCGCGGCGGTCAGCGCGTGGCCGCGACGACCTTGCCGTGCGAGGCACCGGTCTTTGTCACCTTGGATGGCGCCTTCGCGACCGGTTGCGTGGCGGACGATTTGTGCGCTGCGCCCCCGGCCGCCGGCTTGCCGCCCTTGGCAGTAGATCTCGGTTTCGCAGCCACGACGGTGAGTTCGAGGCGCTGACCGGCGAAGAGCGCAGGGCCGGTGAGGTTGTTCCAGAGGATGACGTCGCGCTCGTTGACGTTGTAGCGGCGCGCGACCGAATGCAACGTGTCGCCGCGCCGCACACGGTAGGTCACCTTGCGCAGATTCGACGCTTCGGGCACCAGAGCGAAGCGCGCGTCGGCGTTCTCGGCCGTAATGTCGTCCATCGTCTCGTCGCGCGGGATCAGGATCGTCGAGCCGGGCGCGAGCTTGTAGCGCGGCGGAACACGGTTCGCCTCACGCAGCTGTTCTTCGCTGATGCCGATGCGCTTGGCCACGGTCGCCAGCGTGTCGGCGGGCTGCATTCGATATGTTGTCCAGCTGGCGAGCGGCTGACCGGTGGCCTCCCACGCCGCGAGGTTGGCATTGAAGGTGTCGACGCGGTCGGCCGGCAGCAGCAGCGTCGGTGAGTTTGCCCCGACGATCACCGGACGGTTGAACTGCGAATTCAGCGCGCTGAACTCCTCGGGCGTCATTTCGGCCAAGCGGGCCGCCGTGCCGACGTCGATGTCGCGCGTCCTGTGCACGGCGACGAAATACGGCGAATTCGCCAGAGGCGGCAGCTCGATACCGTAGCGCTCCGGCTCCGCGACGATGTTCTTGACGGCCTGCAACTTCGGCACGTAGTGCTGCGTCTCGAGCGGCATTTTCAAGTTTGTATACGCAGTACCGCGGCCGGCACGCCGGTTCTTCTCGATCGCGCGCGAAACCGAGCCCTCGCCCCAGTTGTAAGCCGCCAGCGCGAGATGCCAGTCGCCGAACATGTCGTAAAGCTTCTGCAGATAATCGAGCGCAGCGCGCGTGGAGTCGATCACCGAGCGCCGCTCGTCCTTCCACATGGTCTGCGCGAGCGCGTAGTCCCTGCCGGTCGACGGAATGAACTGCCACAGGCCTGCGGCCTTCGCACTCGATACCGCCTCGGGCTGGAACGCGCTTTCGACGAAGGGCAGCAGTGCCAGTTCGGTCGGCATGCCGCGGCGTTCCACCTCCTCGACGATGTAAAACATGTAGCGGCTCGAGCGCTTGGCCATGCGCGCGAAGTACTCGACCTGCTCGGCATACCAGCGGGTGCGCTGGTCTGCGAGCTTGGTGTCGAGATCGGGAATGCGGAACCCGGCGCGGACACGCTGCCAAAGATCCTGCGGCGCCGGAACGACGGCGGGCTCCGCCAGCGGAGCGTCAGGCGGCGTTGTGGCCGGCAGCCGATCCAGCAGCTGGTTCAGCGGATCCTGGGTGTTCGGTGCTGATGGTGCAACGTTGCCGGCAGCCGGCACGGCTGCCGCCGCGGCCTCGGCGGTGCGGCTCGAAGCGTCAGGGGCAGTCGAAGCGGGCAGCGGCGCCGGCCGAGAAGCCGGTGCGGGAGGTACTG
>DATEZE010000301.1:0-9476 GCA_035255845.1 Burkholderiaceae bacterium
GGCGTCGGCAAGGCGGCCGAGGGCGCGGGCTGGGCTGCGGTCTCGCCGGTGAAGAACGCAACGACGCGGCGCCAGAAACCGCCCGATTGAGGAACTGCTGCTGCCTGAACCTGCGCGGCGACCGGAGGAACCACGATCGGGGCCGGTGTCTCCGGCACGATGCCCTTGACGACAGCTTCCTGCTTCGGCCGGCTGCGCTCCTCATCGGCCTTGCCGCGCGTGTACGGTGTGTCAGTGCTGGGAGCCAGTTCTGCTGCACGCTCAAAACTGGCCTTGGCCTCGTCGAGCCGCGGATCGTCGTGGCGCAGGCGCTCGACGTGATAGTGCGGCGTATCGAGGAACTTGTTCGGTATCAGCACAATGGACACGCGCAGCCGAGCTTCGAGCTTTGCGATATCGCCGCGCTTCTCGTTCAGCAGGAACGCCGCGACCTCGACCGGTACTTGGGCGTGCACCGCGGCCGTGCTCTCCTTCATCGCCTCTTCCTGCAGGATGCGCAGGATGTGCAATGCCGAGCTCTCGGTGTCGCGGATCACGCCGACGCCGTTGCAGCGCGGGCAGGTGACGTGGCTGCCTTCGTTAAGTGCCGGCCTCAGCCGCTGGCGTGACAGTTCCATCAGCCCGAAACGCGAGATCTTGCCCATCTGCACGCGCGCGCGGTCATAGTGCAGCGCGTCCTTCAGGCGGTTCTCGACCGCCTTCTGGTTTTTCGACTCCTCCATATCGATGAAGTCGATGACGATGAGACCGCCGAGGTCGCGCAGGCGCAACTGCCGGGCCACTTCGTCCGCTGCCTCGAGGTTGGTGCGGGTGGCGGTCTCCTCGATGTCCGAGCCCTTAGTGGCGCGCGCCGAGTTGACGTCGACGGCGACCAGCGCCTCGGTGTGATCGACAACGATCGCGCCGCCCGACGGTAGCGGCACCTGGCGCGAGTACGCGGTCTCGATCTGATGTTCGATCTGGAAGCGTGAGAACAGCGGGACATCGTCCTTGTAGCGCTTCACCCGTGCGACGTTGTCCGGCATCACGTGCGCCATAAACTGACGCGCCTGCTCGTAGATGTCGTCGGTGTCGACCAGGATCTCGCCGATCTCGGGATGGAAATAGTCGCGGATCGCGCGGATCACGAGGTTCGATTCCTCGACGATGAGAAACGGCGCCGGATTGGCCCGCTTCAGGCGCTGGCCGTCGGCGCCCGTCGCGGTGTCGACGTAGGTCGTCCGCTTCTTGCCGGGGTTTTCGGGATCGTCCTGCGTAAGCTCGTACTGTGGCCGCGACGCACCGTCGATCGCGGTCCACAGCTTCAGTAGGTAGTTGAGGTCCCACTGCAGCTCCGAGGCCGTACGGCCGATGCCGGCCGTGCGCGCGATGATCGACATCCCGGCGGGCAGCTCGAGCTGGTCCATCGCCTCGCGCAGTTCCTGCCGGTCCTCGCCCTCGATGCGGCGCGAGACTCCGCCCCCGCGCGGGTTGTTCGGCATGAGTACCAGATAGCGGCCGGCGAGCGAAATGAAGGTCGTGAGCGCCGCGCCTTTGTTGCCGCGTTCCTCCTTCTCGATCTGAACCAGCAGTTCCTGACCCTCGCGCAGGGCCTCCTTGATGCTGGCACTGCGGACGTCGACGCCCTCACGGAAGTAGGTGCGGGAGACTTCCTTGAATGGCAGGAAGCCATGGCGTTCCTCGCCGTAATCGACGAAGCAAGCCTCGAGGCTAGGTTCGACCCGGGTGATGACACCCTTGTAGATGTTCGACTTGCGCTGTTCGCGCCCGGCCGTCTCGATGTCGATGTCGATCAGCTTTTGGCCGTCGACGATGCCCACGCGCAGCTCCTCTGCATGCGTGGCATTGAAGAGCATTCGTTTCATTCAGCACTCCTTGCGCCTTCTGAGGGGCGCTTGCAGGTGCCGGAACGTACGAGCGGTTGGATCAGGTACTGCGGTCGCCCTCGGGCAGGCCGGAGGCCGTCCCGACAGGTGACCGGCGGACTCCCACGGCTGCGCACGCGCGCCTGCGGCGCCGGGTGACCGGCGCTGCGAGACCTGCATGAACACAATCACGTAGCACTTCGGGAGCTTCCGCAATGATCCTCAAACGCGGCGATGCCGTTGCATCGCCGGAATCTTCCACTCGATCGTTTCGGCGGGACCCGCAACACGCGGGTCCACGCAGTTCGGCGGTGACCGCCGAGGCTGCCTCGCGGCAGCCCGACTGCGAATTCAAAGAGGCGATTGCCTCGAAACCCGTGCCGCCTTACCGCCGATACGGGCGCCATTGCTTCGAACTGGTTTCCAAGCCGCGCCGAGCACCGGCAATGGCAAGGTCTACAATTCCTCGCGTGTGAGGTTCCGTAGGTCTGCGATCTGGACTCCGCCTCGCATACTCCCAGGCGCGCCACTTGGCGCCCGCCGGAGCCGCAGCGGCCCCGGGGTCCTCCGGGAGCCCCGAAAAACCTCGACCGCTCAAGTATATGCAAGATGGGTGCGGCCCGTAAAACAGCTAAGCGGCATGCGAACGCGGAAGATGCCGCCCCAACCACCGTCGGTGCGGACCGCGTGGCCCATGTCCGGGTCGACCCCGAGTACGTTGGCCAGCGCCTCGACAATTTCCTGATCCGGCTCGCCAAGGGCGTTCCGAAGAGTCACGTCTACCGGATCGTGCGCAGCGGCGAAGTGCGAGTCAATCGCGGCCGTGTCGCAGCTGATTACCGGCTGCAGGCTGGGGACGACATTCGGGTGCCGCCGCTGCGCACCGGGGAACGCAAGGAAGCCACAGGCGCGCGTACGGTGCCGCCACTTATGCCGCCAATCCTGTACGAGGACGATGACATCATCGTCGTCGACAAGCCGGCCGGCGTCGCGGCGCACGGCGGCAGCGGCGTGCTCCACGGGATGATCGAACGCGCGCGTGCGGCGCGGCCGGACCAGGCCTTCCTCGAACTCGCGCACCGGCTCGACCGGGAAACCTCGGGCGTCCTGATGCTGGCTAAGACGCGCCGCGCCCTGCAGTCGCTGCACGAACAACTGCGCGAAGGCCATGTCGAGAAACGCTATCTGTTGCTCGTTGCCGGAGACTGGGTCAACGATCGGCAGCACGTGAGGCTGCCGCTGACGAAATTCATCAACCGCACCGGCGAACGGCGCGTGGCGATAGATCCGGAAGGCGTGGCATCGCACACGATCTTCACGCTGAAGCGGCGGCTGGGCGCATTCTCGCTGCTGGAAGCGGAGTTGAAGACCGGGCGCACACACCAGATCCGCGTCCACGTCGCGCATCTGGGTTTTCCCATCGCCGGCGACGACAAGTACGGCGACTTTGAGCTCAACCGGCGCCTTGTGCGCGGGGAATTCGGCTTGCGATTCGGACGCATGTTCCTGCACGCATTCTCGACCCGGTTCGCGCATCCGATCAGCGAAGAACCGCTGGCGATCGTCAGCGCGCTGCCGGACGACTGCAACCTGTTAGTGCAGGCGCTGGCCGCGCGCAGCCATGCCACGGCCGTTTGACCTCGTCGTCTTCGACTGGGATGGCACCGTGGTCGACTCGACCACGATGATCGCCCGCTCGATCCAGAAAGCCGCGGCCGATTTGGGCCTGCGCGTACCAAGTCTGGAGCGGGCGAGCCATGTCATCGGACTGGGACTCAGGGACGCGCTGGCAGCGGCGGTGCCCGACCTTGCCGCCGACCGTATTGAGGCTTTCACCGAGCGCTACCGCCACCATTACATTGCGATCGAACAGGAGATCGTTCTTTTCAGCGGCATCCGCGAATTGCTCGTCGAACTGACGGAGTCGGGCGCGGTGCTGGCCGTCGCGACGGGCAAGAGTCGGCGCGGCCTCGACCGTTCCTTAGCAGCGACGGGCCTCGGCATGTTCTTCGCTGCGTCGCGATGCGCAGACGAGACGCATCCGAAGCCGCATCCGGCGATGCTGCATGAAATCACCGGCGCACTCGCCATGTCGCCGCAACGCACGGTCATGATCGGCGACACGACGCACGATTTGGCGATGGCACGTTCGGCCGGTACCGCGTCGATCGGCGTCACCTATGGCGCGCACCCGCGTGCACAGCTGGAGGGCGGGGGCGCGCTTGCGCTGGTGGACGATGTCGCGGAACTGCGCACATGGCTGGTGCGGACCCGGTGATTCCGCTGTGCCGCTCCGAGGACCTCGTCGACGGCGGACGGGGCGTGCGGTTCGAGGTGTTCTTCCGCGGCGAGGTCATGCCGGCGTTCGCCGTGCGCCATCGTGGTGTTGCCTACGCCTACCTGAACCGCTGTGCGCATGTCTCGATGCAACTCGACTGGCAGCCAGGCGACTTCTTCGAGCCAGATGCCGAATTCCTGATCTGCGCGACCCATGGCGCCCTGTACGACCCGGCCACCGGAGCGTGCCGCGGCGGCGCCTGTGCGGGCCATGGCGGTCTGCGGCCGATCCAGCTGCTGGAGCACAACCGCACCGTGTCATGGATCCCTGACGCGCAGGCCGTCCCGTTGCCCGACGCGCCGCAGGCGCCGGTCTAGGCGAGAAGCGAGAACACCGCAGCGCGGCGGTCGAGCGCAGGCGCACCGCGCTGACGCCATTCGGCGATCGAGTGCGTGGTGACGACCTCGGTCACGCCAGTGAGGTCGACTGCGACGGCGAGCCGCGTCTTCGGACCGCAGGTCGCCACTATCGCCGTGAACATCGCGGTGGTTCGATACGGTGTCTCGATGAAAATCTGTGTCTCGCCCTGAAGCGCGAGTCGCTCGAGATCAAGCAGGCGGGCCGCGCGTTCGCTCGGTGTGATCGGCAGATAGCCGTGAAATCGGAATGATTGGCCGTTCAGGCCCGAGGCCATCAGCGCCAGCAGCAGTGACGAAGGCCCAACCAGCGGGCGCACGCGCAGTCCCGCGCGATGGGCCGCGGCGACGATACTGGCACCGGGGTCGGCGACGCCGGGACAGCCCGCTTCGGACAGTAGTGCTGCATCCCGGCCGTGGAGCACGGGCGCAAGCCAGACACCTATCGATTCGACGGCAGGATCATGGCCGATTTCGACGATGTCCAGTTCACGTAACGGCCGTGGATGGCCGAACAGCTTCAGGACTGCGCGCGCGGACTTTGCGTTCTCTGCGAGAAAGTACGACAGGCCACGTGCAATGCGAATGACGCCGTCGGGCATCACCTCGTCGATCGGGCCGACTGCGATCGGGCAAGGCATCAGGTAGAGCGTTCCGGCCACGCGCCTATTCCGTTGGCAGTACCGCTACTCCGGCGCTCGCAAGCATCGCAGTCAGACGGATCAATGGCAGGCCGATCAGCGCCGTCGGGTCATCGGACAGCACCTGTTCGACCAGCGCGATGCCGAGCGACTCGATCTTGGCCGCACCGGCGCAGTCGTATGGCTCGTCTGCGCGCAGATACGCTTCCAGGGCATTGCTCGGCAACGTGCGCATGCGGACCACCGTGGGCACGCTGTCGGCCTGGATGCGACCGGCATCGGGACCCGCGACCGCGAGGGCCGTATGGAACACCACCGCGCGTCCCTGCATGCGGAGCAACTGCGCCAGCGCAGCTTCGTGTTCGAGAGGCTTTCCGAGTGCCTCGCCGTCGATCTCAGCGACTTGGTCCGAGCCGATGACGACGGACCCGGGCCGCATGGCACTGACGGCGCTCGCCTTCGCGATCGCCAGGCGCAGCGCGGTATCGCGCGGCGCTTCTCCACCGAGCGCGGTTTCGTCCACGGGGGGTGAATGGACATCGAAGCTGATGCGCAGGCGCTGCAGCAGTTCGCGGCGGTAACGCGACGTCGACGCGAGTACGATCGGTGGCCGGGCCATGGCGCGCGCAGTGTAGCGGCGCATGGCCCTGTGCACCGGCTCATGCGCTCGCCCAAACCGCTGACCGTCGACGTCTTCGAGCTCGCACGCGAGAGTGGCGTCATCGAAGGCGACTTGCCCCTCGATGCGCTGCCGCGGCTGGCGTCGTCGCTGCTGCGCGCCGACAGCGCATTGCACTTCCGTATCCGCGGCGAAATCGATGCGCAATCGCATCCCGGGGCCGAGTTGCATCTGTGGGCGGACCTCGTGCTGCAATGCCAGCGCTGCAGTAACGAAATTCGGTATCCGCTGCGGCGCGACGTGCATTTCCGCTTCGTCGGCAGCGACGAGGAACTCGCCGCCATCCCGATCGTCGACGATGAGGTCGAGATCATCGTCGGTTCGCGCTCGATGGCGGTCGCGCCATGGCTCGAAGACGAGGCGATCCTGTCCCTGCCGGTCGTGCCGCGCCACGAAGATTGTCGGGCGTTGGTGGCCTCGGAAATCACTGATGAGGAGGCGGCACCGGATCGACCAAATCCGTTTGCGGCACTGGCGGCACTGAAGGCTGGCCGAAAACCCAGCTGACCAGTTTCAGTTTGAGGCGCTCTCGGCTACAATTTCCTGTTTTCTTTTGCGGGGTTAGCCATGGCTGTCCAACAGAACAAGAAGTCGGCGTCGAAGCGGGGCTCGCATCGCGCGCATGACTTCCTGACCAACCCGCCGACGGCGATCGAGCCGACGACGGGTGAAGTCCATCGTCGCCATCACATCAGCCCGAACGGCGTCTATCGCGGTAAGAAGGTTCTTCAGACCAAGAACGACGAGTAAGCTTGTCCGATCGGCATTTTGATCGTCCCAGCCCTCGTGCGCGCCGTTTCGCGCGTTCCACTTTCATCTGACTCGAGCACGTGGCGCGGCCCTGGCGCCGCGCGCGGTCTTGCGCGGTGACCGTTCGCATTGCCATCGACTGCATGGGCGGGGATCACGGCATCCCCGTCACGGTGCCGGCTGCCGTCCGCTTCGCCGGTGCACAGCCCGACGCTGCGTTGTTGCTTGTCGGCCGGTCGGCGGAAATAGAGCGCGCGCTTGGCCACGCCACGACCGGCATCGAGGTCGTGCATGCCGAGGAAGTCATCGAGATGAACGACCCGCCGGCGACGGCGTTGCGCAGCAAGCGCAATTCGTCGATGCGAGTCGCGATCAACCTGGCGCGCGAGGGTAGGGCAGACGTCGTTGTCAGTGCCGGCAACACCGGCGCGCTGATGGCGATTTCGCGCTTCGTGCTGAAGATGCTGGACGGCATCGATCGGCCCGCGATCGCCGGCGTTCTTCCAAACCTCTCGGGCAGCGCGACGACGATGCTGGACCTCGGTGCCAACGTCGACTGCGGGCCCGACCACCTGCTGCAGTTCGCTGTCCTCGGCTCGGCGCTGGTCGCGGCGATAGAGGAGCGCGAACGTCCGACCGTCGGCCTGCTCAACATCGGCGAGGAGATGATCAAGGGCAACGAGGTCGTTAAGCAGACGGCCGACCTGCTGCGCGCGAGCCCGCTCAACTTCTACGGCAATGTCGAGGGCAACGATATCTACAAGGGTACGACCGACGTCGTCGTGTGCGACGGCTTCGTCGGCAACGTCGCACTGAAGGCTTCCGAAGGTCTGGCGCAGATGCTCGGCGGTTTCGTACGCGAGGAATTCAAGCGCGACGCTTTGTCGCGGGTGATGGCGCTGGCGGCCTACCCTGTGCTTGCGCGCTTCCGCAACCGCGTTGACCCGCGGCTCTACAACGGCGCCAGCCTGCTCGGCCTGAAGGGGCTGGTCGTCAAAAGCCACGGCTCCGCCGACGAGGTGGCGTTCGGCTCCGCGCTGAGGCGAGGTTACGAAGAGGCGCGCCACCGCGTCCTCGATCGCACGGTCGCCGCGATGCAGCCCTTTGTGGCGCAACTCGAGCAGATGCATAAGGCACGTCCCGTCGCGGTCGAGAACGACGCATGAAGCGGCGCCATGCGCGCATCATCGGCACCGGATCCGCGCTGCCGGATCGTGTCGTCACCAATGAGCAACTTGCACGTGACCTCGCCAGCCGCGGTGTCGAAACGTCCGACGAATGGATCGTCGCTCGCACCGGCATCCGGCAGCGTCACATCGCCGAGGAGGGCGTAGGTTCGGCAGAACTCGGAGCGAGGGCGGCATTGGCCGCGCTCGACTCGGCACAGGTCGACGTCGGCAGCATCGACCTGATCGTCGTTGCGACGTCGACGCCGGATCAGATCTTCCCAAGCTGCGCCTGCCTGATCCAGGCGCGACTCGGAATCTCCGGCTGCGCCGCCTTCGACGTACAGGCGGTCTGCAGCGGTTTCGTCTACGCGCTGTCGGTAGCCGAAGCAATGGTCGTTTCGGGCAGGCACCGGCGCGCGCTGGTGATTGGAACCGAAGTGTTCTCGCGCATCCTCGATTGGAAAGACCGCGCCACCTGCGTTCTGTTCGGCGACGGCGCGGGAGCCGTCGTGCTAGAGGCGGCCAACGAGCCCGGTGTGCTGACGAGCGAGTTGCGCGCTGACGGCAGCCAGGCTGGCATCCTGTGCGCGGCCGGACGCCTGAGTCACGGCGCGATCGAGGGGCAGCCGTTCCTGACGATGGACGGCCCAGCTGTCTTCAAGCTCGCGGTGTCGGTGCTGGATACGTCGGCGGTTGACGTGTTGACGGCGGCGGGGCTTCCGACCGAGCGGCTCGACTGGTTCATCCCGCATCAGGCGAACATCCGCATCATGGCGGCGATCGCGCGTCGCCTCGGCGTGCCCGATTCCAAGGTCGTCGTGACGGTTGACCGGCACGGCAATACGTCTGCCGCCTCGGTTCCGCTCGCGCTTGACGCCGCCGTACGCGACGGGCGCATCCGCAGCGGCCATCACGTGCTGCTGCAGGGCGTCGGCGGCGGCTTCACCTGGGGCTCAATACTTCTGAGGTGGTGACGAGATGAACATCGCGTTTGTCTTTCCAGGACAGGGATCGCAGTCGGTCGGGATGCTGTCGAGCTTCGCCGGCAACGCGGCGGTCGAAGACACGCTGCGCCGGACGTCCGCGGCGCTGGGCCAGGACATGCGCGCGCTGATCGATGCCGGCCCCTCCGAGGAATTGAACCTCACAGTCAATACGCAGCCGGCAATGTTGCTCGCTGGAATGGCGATCTATCGCGCCTGGCGCGACGCCGGCGGAGCGCAGCCGCAACTTGTGGCTGGACACAGCCTAGGCGAATACACCGCCCTGACCGCCGCCGGCGTGTTCGACCTTGAGGACGCCGTGCGGCTCGTACGCTTCCGCGCCACGGCGATGCAGGACGCGGTGCCCGTCGGCGTCGGTGCGATGGCCGCGATCCTCGGGCTCGCCGATGATGATGTCGCGGCGGCGTGCGTTGAGGCGGCCGCCGGCGAAATCGTCTGTCCCGCGAACTTCAACGCGCCGTCGCAGGTCGTGATCAGTGGCCACAAGGCTGCCGTCGAGAGGGCCTGCGCCGCGGCGCGGCAGCGCGGGGCCAAGCGCGCAGTGCTGCTGCCAGTTTCGGCGCCGTTTCATTCACCGCTGATGCAGCCGGCAGCCGAGCGATTACGCGGCGCGCTGGCACAGATCCGGCTTGCAGCGCCGTCAATTCCTGTGCTGAACAATGTCGATGTCGCAA
>DATEZE010000302.1:0-11257 GCA_035255845.1 Burkholderiaceae bacterium
TCACTCAGTTCTTCAAATCCGACGCCCAGTGGAACGAATCGCGCTTCAAGGACCCGAAGTTCGACCAGCTGCTCGTCGCCGCACGCGGCGAGACCGATCTCGCCAAGCGCAAGCAGATGTATGCCGATCTGCAGACGATGATCCACACCGAGGCCGGAATCGGCATTCCGCTGTTCCTCGCCAGTCTGGACGGTCATACTACGAAGCTCAAAGGGATGACGCCCATCCCGCTCGGCGGCCTGATGGGCTACAACTTCGCCGAGCACGTCTGGCTCGACGCCTGAGCGAGCGCGGTACCTGAAACGACGGCGATGAACGCCCTCCTCGTCAAGCTCCTCGCGCAGCGCATTGCGCTGGCATTGCTGTCGCTACTCGCGGTGTCGGTGATCGTGTTCGCGATCACCGCCGTGCTTCCCGGGGACGCCGCGCAGGAGCAACTCGGCCAGGACGCCACGCCGGAGGCCCTCGCGGCGCTGCGCGCCAAGATGGGACTGAACGTGCCGGCGCCTCAGCGTTATCTGCACTGGCTCACCGGTCTGTTGCGCGGCGACCCCGGCGTCTCTTCAACCACTCAGCTTCCGGTGGCGGAGTTGATCGGTAGCCGGCTGCCGAACTCACTGCTGCTGGCCGCCGTGACTGCACTGTTCGCGGTGCCGCTTGCGCTCGCGCATGGCATCGCTGCAGCGGTCTGGCGCGGTTCCTGGTTCGACCGTCTGGCCTCAACCGGCGCGGTGGCGATCGTTTCGGTACCTGAGTTCCTGGTCGCGACGCTCGCGGTGCTGATATTCGCGGTACACCTCAGATGGCTGCCGGCACTGTCCTACGTCAGTGACATCGAATCGCTCGGCCAGTTGCTGCGCGCGTTCGCGATGCCGGTATTGACGCTCACTTGCGTCGTCGGCGCGCAAATGATGCGAATGACCCGCGCCGCGGTGATCGATCAGCTCGAGGCACCCTACATCGAAATGGTGCGCCTCAAGGGTGCCTCACCGCTGCGCATGGTGCTGGCGCATGCGTTGCCGAATGCGGTCGGCCCGATCGCCAACGCGGTAGCACTCAGCCTGTCCTACCTGCTGGGCGGCGTCATCATCGTCGAGACGATCTTCAACTACCCTGGCATCGCCAAACTGATGGTGGATGGCGTCACCCAGCGTGACATGCCGCTGGTGCAGGCCTGCGCGATGCTGTTCTGCGTCGCCTATCTGATCCTGGTGACCACTGCCGACGTCTGCAGCATCCTGGCCAACCCTCGGCTGCGGCACCGCTGAGGACCCCATTGGCCATGTCCTCACTCCCTGCCTCCGACGTGGTTCCGCCGCCCACCCGCAGAGCACTTCTCGGGCGGCTCGCGCTTTTCGGCGTCTCAGGGACGATCGGACTGGCAATCGTCGCGTTCTGGATGTTCGCTGCAATGGTCGGCCCGGCGCTGTTGTCGCGCACTGGCGCGATGGGGGGCGGTGACGTATTCGCACCGATCAGCGCGGCGCATTGGCTCGGCACCGACTACCTGGGGCGCGACATGCTGGCGCGTGTGATCGAAGGCGCGCGATATACCCTCGGCATTGCCTTCGTCTCAACGTTGCTGGCAAGCGGTACCGGGACTGTCCTGGCGTTGCTGGCGGCCGCCAGCGGCCGCTGGATTGATGCGGCGCTCAGCCGCGGCCTCGACACGCTGACTGCGATCCCGAGCAAGATGTTCGCGCTGCTGCTGGTGGCCGGCTTCGGCTCATCGATTCCGATGCTGGTCGTTGCCGCAGCGGTCATCTACGTGCCGGGCGCATTCCGCATCGCGCGGTCGCTCGCGGTCAACATCAACGCGCTCGACTACGTGACGGTGGCGCGCACGCGCGGCGAAGGCACCGCATACATCATGCTGCGCGAGATCCTGCCCAACATTGCCGGGCCGATGCTCGCCGACCTTGGGCTGCGCTTCGTCTACATCGTGCTGCTGCTGGCCAGTCTGAGCTTCCTTGGCCTGGGCGTGCAACCGCCAATGGCCGACTGGGGTTCGCTGGTGCGCGAGAACATCGGCGCGCTGGCCGATGGCGGCGCCTCGGTGATCGCGCCGTCGCTCGCGATTGCCAGCCTGACGATTGCGGTCAATCTTGTAATCGACAATCTGCCGGGCCGCAGCGCCCGCGAGCGCGGAGCGCGGTGATGGGCAGCCCCGTTGACGTCCAAGGTCTGTGCGTGAGCGCTGGCGCTGCGATACTGGTGGACAACCTGAGCTTCTCAATACGGCCCGGCGAGGTGCTGGCGCTGATTGGGGAATCGGGTTCCGGCAAGACCACGACGGCACTTGCGTTGATGGGCTTCGCGCGACACGGCTGCCGCATCTCTGGTGGCCGAGTGCGCATCGGCGATGTCGAGGTGCTCGGCCTCGCCCCGCGGCAGCTGCGTGCGCTGCGTGGCCGCACGGTCACTTATATCGCGCAGAGCGCGGCCGCGTCGTTCGATCCCTCGCGCACCATCCTCGATCAGGTCGTCGAGCCCGCACGTGTGCACGGAGTGCTGCGTCGGGCCGAGGCGGAGTTGAAGGCGATCGCTCTGTTTCGCGAACTCGCGCTGCCTGAACCGGAATCGATCGGCTCGCGCTACCCACACCAGGTCTCGGGCGGTCAACTGCAGCGGCTGATGGCGGCGATGGCACTGATCACCGACCCCGAAGTCGTCATCCTCGACGAGCCGACCACGGCACTGGACGTGACCACGCAGATCGAGGTGCTACGGGCCTTCCGCCGCGTCGTACGCGAACGCCAGGTCACTGCGGTCTACGTCAGCCACGATCTGGCGGTTGTCGCGCAGATGGCCGACCACATTCTGGTGCTGCGCGATGGCCGCATGCGCGAGCTGAAAACCACTGAACGACTTCTCACCGCACCGGAAAACGACTATACGAAGAGCCTGCTCGCCGCTGCGCGGCCAACGGTCAGGACACCGGCCAGGTCGGGTTCCGACACTGAGCTGTTGCTCGAGGTTCGTGGCCTTTCTGCCGGCTACGGGCCGCGCGATGGGAACGGCCGGCCAGCGAAGATGATCGTCGAGGACATCGACCTGCAGCTCAAACGAGGCCAGGCGATCGGTGTGATCGGCGAGTCGGGCTCCGGCAAGACCACGCTGGCGCGTGCAGTGGCCGGACTACTTGCGCCGTGCGCGGGCACGATGGAGTTCGCGGGTCACGAACTCAAGCCAACGCTCGCGCAACGCAGCCGCGACGAGCTGCGACGCATCCAGATCGTCTTCCAGTCGGCCGACACCGCGCTCAATCCATCGCAGACGATCGAAAGCATCCTGGCGCGGCCGCTCGAGTTCTACAAGGGCATGAAGGGTGCGCCGCTGAAGCGCCGCATAGGCGAACTGCTGGATCTGGTGCAGCTGCCGCGTGCGCTGGCCGGACGGCTGCCGGGCGGGCTATCTGGAGGACAGAAGCAGCGGGTGAGCTTGGCGCGCGCACTGGCCGCCGAGCCTGACCTGATCCTGTGCGACGAGGTCACCTCGGCGCTGGATACGGTCGTGGGTGCAGCGGTGCTGGATCTCATCGCTGAACTGCGGCGCGAACTGGGAGTGTCGTACCTGTTCATCAGCCACGACCTCCATACGGTGCGCGCCGTCTGCGACGAGATCGTCGTGATGCAGCACGGTCGCAAGCTGGCGCAGGTCGCACGCGCCGACTATGACCGCGGGCCGCATCATCCGTACTACGAGCAACTGGCTCGCGCCGTGCCCGAGCTGCGTCGCGGCTGGCTCGACGAGATCGACCGCCAACGTGCGGCAGCCTGACAGGATCGCGGAGCTCGAACGATGACACCCACCTTTCGCATCGCCGCGATTGCTGGCGACGGCATCGGCAAGGAAGTCCTGCCCGAGGGCCTGCGCGTGCTGCGGGCGGCCGCCGAGCGCTTCGACTTTGCGCTGGAAGTCCGTCATATCGACTGGGCGAGCTGCGATTACTACCAGGCGCACGGCAGCATGATGCCGGCGGACTGGAAGGAGCAGCTACGGGGCATCGATGCCATCTACTTCGGAGCGGTCGGCTGGCCGGCTATCGTGCCCGACCACGTCTCATTGTGGGGCTCGCTGCTGAAGTTCCGGCGCGAATTCGACCAGTACGTCAACCTGCGACCGGTGCGGCTCTTCGAAGGCGTGCCCTGCCCGCTCGCCGGCCGCAAACCCGGTGATATCGACTACCTGGTTGTGCGCGAGAACACCGAAGGCGAATACACCGCGCTGGGCGGGGTGATGTACGAGGGCACCGAGCGCGAGATCGTGATCCAGGAGTCGGTCTACTCGCGCCACGGCACCGACCGGGTTCTGCGATTTGCTTTCGAGGCGGCGCGCGCGCGCCCGCGCAAGCACCTGACCGTGGCCACCAAGAGCAACGGCATCGCGATCAGCATGCCGTGGTGGGATGGCCGCGCCGACGTCGCGGCTCGGGACTTTCCCGACGTCACGGTGGACAAGCAGCACATCGATATCCTGTCCGCTCGCTTCGTGCTGCAGCCGGGCCGCTTCGACGTGGTGGTCGCCAGCAACCTGTTCGGCGACATCCTGTCCGACCTCGGTCCAGCCACGGCCGGCACGATCGGCCTTGCCCCCTCGGCCAACCTGAACCCGGAGCGCCGCTATCCGTCGCTGTTCGAACCGGTGCACGGTTCCGCGCCGGATATCTATGGGCGCAACATCGCCAACCCCATCGCGATGATCTGGTCCGGCGCACTGATGCTGGACTTCCTGACCCAGAGCCAGGGCCCAGGACGCGCCGCGCACGACGCGATCCTGCGCGCGATCGAGACCGTGCTCGCGCAGGGTCCGCGCACGGCGGATCTTGGCGGCAAAGCTTCAACAACCGATATCGGGAAGGCGATCACCGCGCTCGTCGCTGCCGCCTGACCGCCTTTCAACCCATCATCGCGTTGCGTTGCGCACAGCGAAAGCTCATGCCTCTCGACCTGCAACACTTCAACCTGCTCCCTGGTCGCAATCTGATCGGTACCTGGTGCGACTCGCACGATGGCCGGCGCTTCGACGTCCGCGATCCGGCCACCGATGCTGTGATCACGAGCGCGCCCGACAGCAGCGCGGTCGACGCCCGCGCCGCGGTAGATGCCGCCCATGCGGCCTTCCAAACTTGGCGTGCCGTGCCCGCCAAGCAGCGCGCACAGATCCTCAAGCGCTGGAACGCCCTGATCCTCGCGCACCAGGATGACCTCGGCTGGCTGATCTCGCGCGAGCAGGGCAAGCCGTTCGCTGAAGGGCGCGGCGAAGTCGCCTATGCAGCGAGCTATGTCGAGTGGTTCGCCGAGGAGGCGACTCGCGCCAACGGCGACATCATTCCCGCCCCTATCGCTGGCCGCCGCATGTTCGCGCTGAAGGAGCCGGTGGGCGTGGTGGCGGCAATCACGCCGTGGAACTTCCCGGCGGCGATGATCGCGCGCAAGATCGCGCCGGCCTTGGCCGCCGGCTGCACGGTCGTATGTAAGCCAGCGGAAGACACTCCCCTCACCTCGCTCGCGCTCGTCAAACTGGCCGAGGAAGCCGGCGTGCCGTTCGGCGTCCTGAACATCGTGACGGCTTCCCGCGAGCGCGCGCCCGAAGTCGTCGACGTCTGGCTCGACGATGAGCGCGTGCGCAAGATCACGTTCACCGGTTCCACGCCCGTGGGCAAGCATCTTGCGCGCCGCTCGGCGGACACGCTGAAGCGGCTCTCGCTCGAACTGGGCGGCAATGCACCGTTCATCGTCTTCGACGACGCCGATTTGGACGCGGCGGTCAGCGGCCTGATGGTTTCGAAGTTCCGCAACGGCGGCCAGACCTGCGTGTGCCCGAACCGGGTGTTCGTGCAGTCGACGGTGCACGAGCGGTTCGTCGAGAAACTCGCCGCACGGATCGGCGCGCTGAAGGTTGGTCCGGCCTCGGATCCGTCTTCGGAGATCGGGCCGATGATCAATGCCCGCGCTGTCGAGAAAATCGAACGCCACGTGCGTGACGCACTCGAGAGGGGTGCAAGTGTCGTCGTTGGCGGGTCGCGACTGGCTTCGCTCGGCTCGAACTACTTCGCGCCAACGTTGCTCGTCGGGGCCGCTGCGGACATGGCCTGTTCCTCCGAGGAGACCTTCGGCCCGGTCGTGCCGGTAACTCGTTTCGAGACCGAGGACGAGGTCATTGCGGTAGCGAACGACACACCGTATGGCTTGGCCGCGTACTTCTATTCCACCGACGTTCGTCGCATCTGGCGCGTCGCCGACGCACTGCAGGCGGGCCTTGTCGGCATCAATGAAGGCGCGCTGGCGGCCGAGGCCGCGCCCTTCGGCGGCGTGAAGGAATCGGGCTACGGCCGCGAAGGATCTGTGCATGGCCTGGACGACTACCTGCAATTGAAGTACCTGTGCCAGGGACAGCTCTGACCCCGGCGGCCGCGTCCGAGCAGGCTGAGCCGGTCTGCGCGGTTGACGATCACTGGACAGACGGGGAAATTCTTCATGCATGTGGCCGTGCTCGGCAGTGGCGTCATCGGCACTACGATCGCCTACTACCTCGCACGTGACGGTCACCAGGTCACTGTCCTCGACCGTCAGCCAGGGCCCGCGCTCGAAACCAGCTTCGCGAATGCGGGCGAGGTCTCCCCCGGCTACTCCTCGCCATGGGCAGGACCGGGTGTCCCCGTCAAGGCAATCAAGTGGATGCTGATGACCCACAGCCCGCTAGTGATCTGGCCGCTGCTTGATGCGGCGATGTGGCGCTGGGGCTGGTCGATGCTGATGAACTGTACTGAGCGAGCCTATCGGCTCAACAAGAGCCGCATGGTGCCGATCGCCGAATACAGCCGCGACTGCCTCAAGCAATTGCGCGCCGATACCGGCATCACCTACGACGAGCGGACGCAGGGCACGCTGCAATTGTTTCGTACGCAGAAGCAACTCGATGGCATCGCCAAGGACATCGAGATCCTTAGGGATTACAAGGTCCCGTACGAGGTGCTCGACCGCGCAGGCTTCTGCCGCGTGGAACCTGCGCTGGCCCATACGCAGCAGAAGTTTGTCGGCGCCCTGCGGTTGCCCAACGATGAGACCGGAGATTGCTACAAGTTCACGCAGCGCATCGCCGTGCTGGCGCGCGAACGCGGCGCGTCGTTCAGCTTCAACACCCCGATCGAGGCATTCGAGGCGGAGCGCGGCCGTATCAGCGGCGTGCGAACCGCCGCCGGCTCGTTCCGGGCCGACTCCTATGTCTGCGCCCTCGGGAGCTTTTCTCCGCAGATGCTGCGTGCGATCGGTATCAAGCTGCCGGTGTATCCGGTCAAGGGTTACTCCATCACCGTGCCGATCACCGAGGCCGCGCACGCGCCGGAGTCGACGATCATGGACGAGACGCACAAGGTCGCCGTGACGCGTTTGGGCGACCGGATTCGCGTTGGGGGAACGGCGGAGCTGGCAGGCTACAACCTGACGCTGCGTGACGCTCGCCGGCGGACACTCGAGCATGTAGTGACTGATCTGTTTCCGCGCGGCGGTGATGTCGCGCGCGCGGAGTTCTGGTGCGGCCTACGTCCAATGACGCCGGATGGCACGCCGGTCGTAGGGCCGACGCGCTTCCCCAATCTCTACCTGGCCACAGGCCACGGCACGCTCGGTTGGACAATGGCGGCCGGCACCGGACGTGTGATTGCGGACTTGCTCGGCGGTCGACAGCCGGAGATTTCGTTGGATGGCCTGACGATCGCGCGATATTCGTGACCTGGTCGCGTGCTCAACGAAGTTTTGATCGCACGTGCGTTATGACGTTGGACCTCGATCCACCTTGCGTGCAGCTCACGTGAACAAGTCCCAAAGAACGACGCCGCCACTGCCTGGCTTCTCCCTGATCGAGCTGATGGTGGTTGTTGCGATCATCGCCATCCTGGCGTTGATGGCTGTTCCAAGCTATCGCGACAAATACATCCGCGAGCAGGTCATCGAGGCAATGCGACTGACCGACATCGCCAAAGGGCCCATCGCTGCCGCCTGGGCTGCCACCAAGACATTTCCCGATGACAATGCCGCGGCAGGGTTGCCCACGCCCGACAAGATTGTCAGCAACTACGTCAAGTCGCTGACGGTCGAGGCCGGTGCCATCCACGTGGTGTTCGGCAACCAAGCCAACGGCGGGCTGCGAGGCATGACGTTGAGCCTGCGCCCCGCGGTGGTCGAAGATGCGCCCATCGTGCCCGTGGCCTGGGTCTGCGGTTTTGCGGCAGCGCCCGAGAAGATGACAGTGACGGCGGTCAACAAGACAAACCTCCCCAAGGGCTGGCTGCCGGTTAACTGCCGCTGAACAAGTAGCACCCGAATCAGGAGCCGTCGATGCCAAGCCTCAGGATCGAGTTCCCGGGAAGCCTCGGTGGGCCCCTGGCCGCGAGACTCGACCTTCCCGACACGCAGCCGCGCGCCTTCGCGCTTTTTGCCCACTGCTTCACCTGTTCGAAGGACAGTCGGGCGGCAACGCATATTGGCAAGACTCTGGTCGAGCAAGGTATCGCATTGCTCAGATTCGATTTCACCGGCCTCGGAGGCAGCGAGGGTGAGTTCGAGAACACGACTTTCAGTTCCAACATCACGGATCTTGTAGCCGCCGCCGATTGGCTGCGGCGAGAGTACGCCGCGCCGTCGGTCCTTATCGGCCACTCCCTGGGCGGTGCTGCAGTGCTGGCGGCGGCAGGCGGAATTCCGGAGTCGCTCGCAGTCGTGACCATGAACGCGCCGTTTTCGCCGGAGCATGTGACAAACTTATTCGCGGATGGTCGCGCGCAGATCGAGAGCGAAGGCGAGGCCACTGTCAGCATTGGCGGGCGGCCATTCAAGGTGAAGCGCGAGTTCCTAATGGACCTGACTATGCAACGCCAGGCGGAAAGGATTGGCGATCTTCGACGGGCGCTACTGATCATGCACGGGCCGACCGATGCAGTCGTCGGGATCGGTAATGCGACCGCCATCTTTACGGCGGCGAGGCATCCGAAGAGTTTCATCGCACTCGATGGTGCTGACCACTTGCTTTCGCGTGCCGAGGACGCACGCTACGCGGCGCAAGTCATGGCTGCGTGGGTCGGCCGATACCTGCCCGCGACGAACGGAGCGCTCGAGGGCCATGCCAGGACGGTGACCGAACAATGACGTCAGCGAACAAGCTGCTTGCGCCACTGCTGGGCGCGTTGACCGTGGCGACAGCGTCGGCGGAGGCACCGTTGCAAGTCGGTTCGAAGCGCTTCACCGAGTCCTACATCCTGGGCGAGATCATTACGCAGACCGCACAGGGGCGCGGGGCGACGGCGGCCGCGCACCAGCGCGGAATGGGCAATACAGCCATCCTGCTCAATGCGCTGGAAAGTCGCAGCATTGATGTCTATCCCGAATACACCGGCACGATCGCGCGCGAAATCCTCAAACTGCCCGACGTGCCGCCGCTGGCGGAGCTGAATACGCGTTTGGCGCAGCGTGGCTTGGCCGTAGCGGTGCCTCTGGGGTTCAACAACAGCTACGCGGTTGCGGTCCGTTCGAGCGTTGCAAAGGAAAAGGGCCTCGCGCGCATTTCAGATCTCAAGCAGCACCCGGAGCTGCGACTCGGACTGTCGCAGGAGTTTCTCGGCCGCGCGGACGGCTGGCCCAATCTGCAACGCACCTATGGGCTGCGCTTTCCGCCACCGAAGGGACTGGACCACGGGCTCGCCTATGAGGCGATCGCCGGCGGCCAGGTCGATGTGATCGACATCTACACGACGGACGCCAAGCTCGACAAGTACCAGTTGACTGTGCTCGAGGACGACCTAGGGTTCTTCCCGCGATACGACGCCGTGTTGCTGTATCGCTCGGACGTGCCGGTGCGGTTTCCCAAGGCGTGGGCTGCCCTGACGCAGCTCGAGGGCAGGCTTGACGACGCAGCAATGCGGCGCCTGAATGCGGCCGCCGAACTCGACGGCAAGGACATTGCCGCCGTCGCTGCAGACTGGCTAAGCGCGCGGCCGGGGCAGGCTACAGGCTCAACATCCGCGTCGGGCTCCGCGACGCGGCTGACGCTTTGGCAGCAACTCTTTGCGCCCGACCTGGGACGGCTTGCGCTCGAACACATTGGACTCGTGTTTGCAGCGCTGGCGGCGAGCTGTGCGATCGGCATCCCGCTGGGCTTGCTGGCTGCGCGGCGCCGGCCGACCGCGCCGGTCGTCTTTGGTGTGACCGGGGTCATCCAGACGATTCCGGCGCTGGCACTTCTGGCATTTCTGATCCCGATGACCGGACGCATCGGTTTGGTGCCGGCGTTCATCGCCCTCACTCTGTATGCGCTGCTGCCGATCGTGCGCAACACCCAGGTTGGACTGACCCAGATCCCACGCGCAATGATCGAAGCAGCGGAGTCCCTCGGGCTTCGACCCGCGACCATCATGCGGAAGATTGAGCTGCCACTCGCCATGCCCACCTTGCTCGCCGGGATCAAGACCTCTGCTGTTGTGAACGTCGGCACGGCGACCATTGCCGCGTTCATCGGCGCTGGCGGGTTCGGCGAGCGCATCGTCACGGGGCTGGCGCTGAATGATCAGACGATGCTGCTGGCGGGTGCGATACCGGTCGCAGTGCTCGCGCTGGCAGTACAGGGCGCTTTCGAGCTGCTGGAGAAACGGGTCGTTCCGGCCGGCCTGCGGATTCGCGCTACTTGAGGCACGGCGAGAGCCATTGGCGCGGGAAGGGTCCTCAATGAGAGTCACTGGTTCTTGTCATTGTGGTGCAGTCGCCTACGAAGCCGACGTCGATCCGACTCGCGTAGGGATTTGCCACTGCAGAGATTGTCAAAAGCTCACCGGCTCCGCGTATCGAGTTTCGGTGGCGGCCGCAAAGGAAGCATTCAAGCTCCTGAATGGCGCGCCGGCGGTGTACGTCAAGATCGCCGAAAGCGGCGCCCAGCGGGCCCAGGCTTTCTGCCCGACGTGCGGCTCGCCGCTCTACACCTACGACATCGAGAATCCCGACACGTACGGCCTTAGAGTGGGATGCATCGAACAACGTGAAGAACTTGAGCCGCGAAGACAAATCTGGTGTCGGTCCGCGCTGCCGTGGGCCTTGAATATTGAGGCGTTACCTCGACGAGAGCGGGAGTGATGGCCCTGCGTGCACGGAACCGATACCTAGCGCCGCGCAGCGACCGAGCCGACATGCGGAGTGTGGTCTCGCCTTTGGGTCGATCACCGGCATGAAGTTGACCGGTCGCTCTCTCAGCAGCTCGCTAGGCTGGATCG
>DATEZE010000303.1:0-5181 GCA_035255845.1 Burkholderiaceae bacterium
GACAGGTCGAAGGCGGCCCGGGTTGAGGCCGCGAAGCACGAGGCCGCCCGTCAGGAAGAAGCGGCGCGCGTCGAGGCCGCACGATTGGAGGCCGAACGCCAGGAGGCCGTGCGACTGGCTTCGGCACAGCTGGAAGCGCAGCGCCAGGAGGCCGCTCGTCAGGAAGCAGCCGCGCGCATCGAAGCCGCACGATCGGAGGCTGAACGCCGGGAAGCCGCGCGACTGGCAGCGGCACAGGGGGAGGCGCAGCGACAGGAGGTCGCTCGTCAGGAAGAAGCTGCGCGCATCGAGGCCGCACGACTGGAAACCGAACGCCGCGAAGCCGCGCGGCTGGCGGCGGCACAGCTGGAGACGCAGCAGCAGGAAGCCGCTCGTCAGAAAGAAGCTACGCGCATCGAAGCTGCGCGACGGCTTGCGGCACAGTTGGAGACGGAGCGTCTGCTGGCAGCTCGTCAAGAGGCGGATCGTGTCGATGCAGCGCGCGCGGCACAACTGGAGACGCAGCGTCAAGAGTCCGCGCGTCAGGAAGGAGCTGCGCGCACCGAAGCCGCACGATTGGAGGCCGAACGCCGCGAAGCCGCGCGATTGGCAGCGGTACAACCGAAGGCAGAGACTCAAGAGGCCGCGCGCCAGGAAGCGGATCGCGGCGCGGCCTCACGACCGGATGTCGAAAGCCAGGAAGCCGCACGAAAGGCCGCGGCTCGCCAGGAGGTCGCGCGCGTCGAGGCCGAGGAGGACGCAAGACGCGAAGCGCGGCGTCGAGCCATCGGACGTCAGCTCGATGAGGAAGCCGCCCAGCGTGACACAGCGTCGAATGCCACCCGCCAACTACCCCTCTCGTTGAGCACCGCGCGCCGCGCCAGGCTATGGGGGCGTGGCGACCCCAATGTCGAACTCGTCCTGTACGCGGAGGGATGGGCCCGGAAGATCCAGTCCAGCACACCGGTCGAAACGGTGCGCGAAGTGGCGAAGAAACCTCACACCCATCCGATGCTGACGGTGGCTATTCGAAGCGACGGATCGGTGGAATCGGTGACCTTCGTGATCTCCAGTGGCGTGGCGGAAGTCGATGAGGCGATACGGCGCATCGTGCAAAGCCACGAGCACTACCAGGCGTTCCCGCCCGCACTCGCCCGCGAGTACGACGTGATCGAAATCCGCCGAACCTGGCACTTTGACGACGCCGTCCGGTTGTACTGAAGGGTGTTTCGAGATTCGGCTGCAGCGAACCTATGTCCGTGCGAGCTACCTTCTATTTCGATGTGATCTCCCCGTGGTCCTACCTAGTCGACGTGATGCTGCGGCGTGAACCGCTGCCGGTCGATCTGCAGCTAAGGCCGGTGCTGTTCGCCGGGCTGCTCAATCACTTCGGCCACAAGGGGCCGGCTGAGATCGAGCGGAAGCGCCAGTTCACCTACGAGCTCGCCACCTGGACTGCACAGCAGCTCGATATCCCATTCCGCATGCCGGCGGCCCACCCGTTCAATCCGATTCGTTACCTGCGCCTGATCCTCGCTTGTGGCGGTACGCCGCGGGTCGTTTCCGCCGTATTCGACGTCCTTTACTCGGACGGCGCGGATCCTGAGAGCGATGCGACGTGGCGCGCGGCTCTGGTGCGGCTGGGGCTCGAACGCGAGCCGCTCGACATCGCCGCACCGCATATCAAGTCGGCGCTGAGAGAAAACACGGAAGCAGCGGCCACCGACGGCGTGTTCGGGGTCCCGACTGTGGTTGTCGACGGGCGTCTCTTCTGGGGCGTCGACTCGCTACCGATGCTGCGCGCTTTCCTGCGCGGGGATCCGCGGTACGACTCGGAGGCTATGCGGGCGGCGCGTGAGACGAGGGTCGGCGCGCGACGCTAGCGGACCGCATCGCGTGCTAGGTGTTGCTCGTTTCCTTTCCCGCGTGGACTTCGCCGCGCCATCCGCCGGTTTCCTGGCCGAGACGCTCGACGAAGTTGCGGAAACGTTCCAGGTCACCCTCGAGACGGCGCTCGACGAAGCCGAGCGCATCGGCGACGTTCTCGACGATGCCTTCCGGGTCGTACTCGATCACCGCGGTGATCGTCGTCTTATCGGCCCCGTTCGGGCTGAAGAGGACACGGCCGTGATTGAGCTTGCCCGAAGTGCTCTGCCATGCGATGACCTGATCGGGGACCTGTTCGGTGATTCGAGAGGTCCAGGAGATCTCCTTGCCGGCGACCTGTGCGGTCCACCGCAAGGTCGTGTCATCGATCTGCTGCACCGACCGCACGCCTTCCATGAACTGTGGAAACTGCTCGAACTGGGTCCACTGGTTATAGACGCTGCGCAGCGGCGCGCGCACCGTGATCGAGCGGGATGCTGTGGCCATGAGCTGCTCCGTGGTGTTGGCGATCATTGCCGGAGCAACTGATGTGCCGAGCGGCGCGTTCGTCTTTTACAGAGGGTGATGCACGTCAAGTGGCCTGCAGATACCGGTCCGACAATGTCGTCGTTGGCGAGTGTTACGGACCACGTTACAGTCGGGATCGCAGCCGCGCTGCGCTACCGCGCCGAGAGGACATGATGACAGACCCGCGCTTTGAAGCGCTGCGAGGATCGAGCCTCGCCGCCGAACTGGACGACGCGCAATGCCGCACGCTGGCGGCACTGACGGAATTGCTCGAACTGAAGGACGGCGACGTGCTTGTGCGCGAAGGCACGTCCGATGATCACCTGTTCATCGTCATAAGCGGTGCGCTCGGCGTGGTGCGGCACCCGGCGGGCGAGCCTGCGCTGACGCTGCATACGCTGGTGGCGGGTGACTTTGCCGGCGAGATGTCGTTCATCGACGGCACCGAGCGCTACGCCTCATTGCAGGCAGTCGGGCCGACACGGGTGATGTCGCTGCGGCGGCCCCAGCTCGAGTCACTGCTGAAATCCGACTCCGAGATCGTGTATCGCGCGATGCGCGCGATCATCCGCGCCGCGCACGCCATCCAGCGCCGTCTGTCGGTCCAATCGGTCGAGCTTGCCAACTACATCTACAAGCAGCACGGGCGCTACTAGGCGGCCCTTGCCGCACCGAGGCGCTACGCGGCGCGCCCGTTTTAGTGCAAGACCTTGGCGAGCTCGCGAGCCTCGCGCGCGGTGGCCACGCGCAGATGTGGTCGCGGAGCATGGCGCAACGAGCCCCGCGCGAGCAGTGCACGCAGTTGCTCGTCACTGAGTTCGGAAGGTGCGAGATGTCTCAGCGCCCCGCCTTCGAGCGCGGCGACCGCGAGGCCGTCCTTGAACAGTAGACGATTACCTTGGATTGCCGGCACGCGCGCCTCGGGCGTGACGACACCGATCAGATTGAGCGGGTCGGCAGCGCTCAGCACGACGAGTTCGCCGATCTTTTCCATCTTGCGTACCGCGCGCAGCCGGCCGACGGCGTCGGCCGCAGCGAACTGCTCGCCGCCGAAACCGGCGATGAAACGCCCGCCGCGAATTTCGCCGCGTGCTTCCAGCCGCCGATAGACGCGCGCCAGATCGCGCCACGGCGGAAGCCGCGATTCCCGCTGCAGCACCGAGCGGAACACGACACCGTAGCGTTTCAGCAGCGTACGCGCGATCGACTCGATGTCATCGACTCCGTCCGCAGCCAGCAGCGACCAGCGGCCGGCGGTTTCGACCAGTCGCCGGCGCTTGTCGGGCGGTGCCAGCAGCGCACGCAGTCCCGCAAAGCTGTCCGCCGTGGCGACGCCGGCACCCGCCAGCTCGGCGAGTCCGCGTTCGACGAAGGCCGGCACCAGTCCGGTCGCCGCGGTGAGTTCATAGAAGAACGATGCGCCCTTGTTGATCAGCGCCTCGCGAACCGCTGCCGCTTCGGAGCCGAGCGAAACGGAATCTTGTGGCGAGGATCCCCAGCGCGACGCGTGCTCGCGCAACAGCAGCGCAATCGGCGAACTGCGTAGAGGCGCCTTGCTGCCCGGAGTCAGACGACCCCAGGTCACCCGGCCGCTGAAGCACAGGCTGTCGAGTTGTTCTGCCACGTAGTCGGCCACCCGCGTCGGCAAGACATCGCCTTCCCAGGCGGCCGCGGCAATCTCGAATCCTTCCAGTTGCTCGACAACCGCGGCCAGCCCTTCGGCGCCGCGGACCTGATCCTCGCCCGTCACATGCTGCCAATGCAGCAGGAAGCGTAAGAAATCGGCGGCACTGACGGGCTCGATCTCTGCACGCAGGCGGCTCAACGTATAGCGATGGATGCGCGCGAGCAGGCGGCGATCGCACCACTCGAGCTCGGCGGCGCCCGGCGTGAAGCGGCCGCGCAAGACCCGTCCCTGTGCCTCGAGGCTGAGCAAGCTAGAGTCAGCTTCCTGACCGCCGAGCTCCCGCGCTCTGACGGGACCGAGCACTTCCATCCGGCTCGCGATGAGCTCCAGCGGCGCATCGGCGTGGCGCTCCAGCGCAAACCACGAGTCTCCGCTCTTGACCGCGCGCTCACCGAGTCGCTCGATCAGTGAGGGCCAGCCCGAGTCAAGCTCCGATTCGCGGATGTAGCCCGCGACCATCAACGCGTCGTACATCTCGTCGGCGCTATTGGCGATCGGCCAGGCTTCGCGACGCACGCGCTCGATAGCTGCCGGATCGAGCGCGCCGAGATCATCGGCACTGCGCACTTCAGTGGCCCGCCGTGTATAGACGGCGCGCGTGCGCCGCTCCTCGAGCGGCGCGTCGTCGAGGAACGTGTAGACGGCGGAATTGAGCAGCTCGTGGCTGAGCACCGACGGCTCGGGCGTGTCGCGCGCAACCGCCCTGATGTCACCCCGCTGCAGCCTCTGCAGCTGGTATTCCAGGCCATGCAGGTCGACCGCTTCTTCGAGCGCGTCTCGCAGCGCCTGGGCGACCAGCGGATGGTCGGGAATTTCGCGTGCGCCCGGTAGATTGTCCTGGCAGGCCACCGCGTCAGGGAACACCGACTGCAGCAGATCCTCCGCGTACATGCGCTGCAGCTGGTTCGGCACCCGCGCGCCGCCGCGATTGCGCGGTACCGCAAGCGCGAGCGTCGTGCTCCAACGCCAGCGCGTCTCGAAGATCGGCGAGTCCAGGATCGCCTGCACCAGTGTTTCGCGCACGGTCTTCGGGTGCAGATAGCGGAATACGTCTTCCAGCGGAAACGAATGCGCGCCGCCGAGCGAAAGAATCACGCCCTCTTCGGTGGCCGCGGCCTGCA
>DATEZE010000304.1:0-3645 GCA_035255845.1 Burkholderiaceae bacterium
AAGCCGCTCCAGCCGCGCCGTCAGCGACCCGCGCACGGTCGCCGGCATCGGCAGTGCGCGCCCCGCGCCGCTGGCCTGCGCAGCATCGCCGTTCGCGGCGCCGGTTTCGAGGACCGCCTTCGTGACTTCTTCGACAAACAGCGGAATGCCATCGGTCTGCGACACGATCTGTTGCACCAGCGCTGACGCCAGCTCGTAACCCGCAGCGACCTGCCGGACCAGCGTTCCGCTTTCGCGCGGCCCGAGTCGATTCAGCAGCAGCCCGGTGACGTGCGACTGTCCGAGCCACGGCGGTTCGTAATCCGGGCGATGCGTGATGACCAGTAGCACCGGCAGATTACGAACTCGCTCCACGAGGACATCGAGAAATTCGGCCGTTGTCGGGTCGATCCAGTGCGCGTCCTCGACGACGACCAGAACTCGCTGGCGTGCCGCGAGTCTTTCAACCTGCGCCACAAGTACGTTCAGCAGCAGTTCCTTGCGGCGCTGCGCACTGATGGACAGCGGCGCGTGACGACCCGATGTCGGAATAGACAACAGGTCGGCGAGCAGGGCCACGCTGTTCGGTGTGCCGTCGAAGGCGGCACCGACGAGGCGCTGGAGTTTGTCCAGTTTGACTCGCTCCACGTCAGCACGCTGAATGCCGCAGAGGTCTTCCAGCTGCGTGATGACCGGCTGCAGTGCACTCTGCGTTCCGTGCGGCGAGCAGTAGTAGCGCAGGCAGCCGTGATCGTCAGCCTGGACCGCCTCGTGGAGCGCGGCCACCAGGTGGGACTTGCCGATGCCGGCCTCTCCCGACAGCAGCACAACGCGCCCTTCCCCGCTGCCGGCCTGCTGCCACCGGCGCAGCAGCAGTCCGAGTTCCTCGTCGCGACCGACGCGCGGCGTGGCCCCTGCGCGCAATGCCTCGAAGCGGTTCGCTATCGCACTATCGCCGAGGACCACGAAAGCACCACCGAGGGCTGCGCCCTCGTCCGCTCCATCGAGCTGGCGGTATTCGAACAGGCTACCGAGCAGCGTCCGGGTGGCTCTGGAGATCATCACCGCGCCGGGATTGCACATTGCCACGATGCGCGCCGCGGTGAACGGGGTTTCGCCGATGACCTGCGGCACGGCGTTGTGGTCCCCGGTGGATTCTTCGACGATGACGATCCCGGTCGCGATTCCGACGGCAACACGCGCGGGCTCGCGCAGGGCCGTCAGCGGGAGAGCAGGAGTCACATTCACGATGGAGAGTGCCGCGCGCACCGCACGCTCGACGTCGTGTTCGTGAACCGCGGGGAATCCGAAATATGCGAGCAGGCTCTCGGCGGTGCGGTGAGCCACATAGCCACCAGACTGTTCGATGATCGTCGCGACCGCACGCCAGAGCGCGGTCACGTCGGCGCTCAGATCCTCCGGATCGAGCGAGGGCCGGGCTGGCAGTAAATCTGCGATCCTGCAGTTGAGGATCGTCAGCTGGCGACGCTCCGCCGTGCCCGCCACGTTCACCGAAGTCGATGAAGCGTCACGCGTCTCCTGGCGCGTGGCCTCTTGCTCGCGCACCTCGCCGACAAAGCGGAAGCCCTTGCGGGAAAACGTCCGGACCAGGCGCTGGCCGTCGCCGGTGTCGCCGATCGCACGTCTGACCGCTGCGATGCGGCTGCTCAGCGTCGATTCGGAGACGACCTTCTCGGTCCAGATCGCCGCGTACAGCTGCTCCTTGCTGACCACGCGATCACGGTGCTGCACCAGGTAGTGGAGCAGGTCGAAGACCTGGGGCTCGACCGGGATGACCTCGTCGTTCCGGCGCAACTCGCGTCGCTCCGGATCGAGGCAATGCCCGGCAAAGGTGTAGTTCACCGCTCGCCACCTTCCAAGCGGAACGCCAACGCGCCATGGGCGACCGCAGGAAAATCTCAAGGAAAAATCAAGGGTATCCCACAGACATCCGGAGTGTCACCGCCTAGCTTGGAGCGTCCACCCACAGGAGGTCCAGATGATCACACCGTCCCGTTCTGCAGGATTCGCAAGGATCGCCTTTGCAGGTGCACTGATGGGCGGCGTTCATGCCTCGGCGCAGGCGGCAAAGAGCACGGGGGAACTTGAAGCCGTCTTCTGGCGCTGTGACTACGAAACCACGCAAGGTCTTCTCGACATCAGCGGTGCCGCAGTCTGCAGCAGCGCCACCGAGGCGCTGCGGATGGCGCGATTCGAAGGCGACTTCAATGCGATGCTGGCGTGGTGGCAGCAGAACAAAGCGTTGGAGCATCGCGCGCTGCGGGCCGCCGCGGGACCCGAGCCAGCCGTCACGATGGAAGACCAGATCCGCCGGATGTCGGACACGGACCTGAAGCGACTCCATCTGCGCTGCGCCCAAGCGTCGGAACAACGCCGCCTGGGCCAGGAGGAGATCGCCGCGTGTTCGGTGGGCCAGGAAACGCTGCTCACGCGCGTCTTTGGCGGTCGGTTCGAGGCCTTGCTCGTCTGGTCCGCCGAACAGCTGCCTTCAGCTATCGAAGTCGCACAGAACCCCGACTCAGGCGCCCGGGTCGCCGTCCGAAAACAGCCGGTAGCCGACTCCGGTCTCGGTCAGTAGGTAGCGCGGATACGTTGGGTCCGGTTCGATCTTGCCGCGCAGCTGCTTCATGTAGATGCGCAGGTAGTGCGGCTGCTCGACGCGGTCCGGACCCCAGACTTCGCGCAGCAGCTGGCGCTGGGTCGCGACTGCGCCGCTCTGGCGGGCGAGCGCCGCGAGCAGCCGGTACTCGAGCGGCGTGAAATGGATTGCGCCGTCCGGCCCTGTCGCGGTCCGCTGCGCCAGATCGATCGTCACCGCGCCGAGCTGCAACGGCCGGTTGACCTCTGCCGGTCGAGCCGCACGCCGCAGCGCCGAGCGCACGCGGGCCAGCAACTCGCCGATCGCGAAAGGCTTGGTGACGTAGTCGTCGGCGCCGGCATCGAGTGCCGCGATTTTTTCCCGCTCGTCGACACGCGCCGACAGCACGACGATTGGCAGCGACGACCAGCCGCGGATGCCGCGCACGACGGTCTGACCGTCGGCGTCAGGCAGTCCGAGATCGAGGATGACCAGGTCCGGCCGATGGCTCGCCGCCTCTATCAGGCCGCGCTGCGCCGTCTCGGCCTCGATGACGCGAAAGCCCTCGGCGACGAGCGTGGTTCGCAGCAGGCGGCGCAACTGCGGCTCGTCGTCGATCACCAGGACCGCATGCGCCGCGTCGGTCATCGCTCGGTCTCTTCCGGCGGCAACGCAGGGGTGTCGGCGGGCAGCGGCAGTGTCGTGATGAAGTGCGCGCCTCCACCTTCGACACGCTCGGCACGGATCTCGCCGCCGTGCGCGCGCGCAATCGCTCGGCATATCGCCAGACCGAGCCCGACGCCGCCGACAGCGCCTTCCGTGCGCCCGCGCTGGAACTTGTTGAACAGCGACTCCGGTTCGATCCCGTCGGGAAAGCCTGGACCGTCGTCGCGCACGCGCAGGTCGACCTGGCCGGCACGCTGTTGCACGGCGACCTCGATTCGGCTGCCCGGTGGCGTGTATTTCGACGCATTCTCGAGCAGATTGAACAGCAGTTGCTCGAGCAGCACCGCGTCTCCATGGATCAGGGTCAGCGCATCATCGAGACGCACTTCGATGTGATGGTC
>DATEZE010000305.1:0-13490 GCA_035255845.1 Burkholderiaceae bacterium
GGCGGGCTGCCGATGATCGAGGAGAACCACACGCAACTGGTCAATCGCGGCGCCCGGCGCGTGTCTCCGTTCTTCGTGCCCGGGTCGATCATCAACATGATCGCGGGTTCGGTGTCGATCCGCTACGGATTGCGCGGACCGAATCTCGCTATTGTCACCGCGTGTACCACCGGACTGCATTCGATCGGTGAAGCCGGCCGATTGATCGAGTACGGCGATGCCGACGTGATGATCGCCGGCGGTGCGGAATCGTCTACATCGCCGCTCGGTTTCGCCGGCTTCGATGCGATGAAGGCCATGTCGGTCCGCAACGACGATCCAGCCACCGCGAGTCGACCCTTTGACCGTGACCGTGATGGCTTCGTGCTTGCCGAGGGCGCGGGCGTCGTGGTGGTCGAAGACTACGAGCACGCGCGGGCACGCGGTGCGCGCATCTACTGTGAACTCGTCGGCTATGGCATGAGTGCCGACGCGCATCACATGACCGCCCCCGACATGGACGGACCGCGCCGCTGCATGCTTGCAGCCCTGCGCAATGCCGGTGTCAACGGCGACGAGGTGAATTATCTGAATGCGCACGGCACGTCGACACCGCTGGGGGACATCAACGAGACGAAGGCGATCAAGGCGGCGCTCGGCGACCACGCGCGGTCGATCGTCGTCAACTCGACAAAGTCGATGACGGGGCACCTGCTCGGCGGCGCCGGCGGTATCGAGTCGGTGTTTACCGCACTGGCGGTGCACCACCAAATCTCGCCGCCGACGATCAACATATTCAACCAGGATCCCGAGTGCGATCTCGACTATTGCGCCAACACGGCGCGGTCGATGAAGATCGACGTCGCGCTGAAGAACTCGTTCGGTTTCGGCGGAACAAACGGCACCCTGGTCTTCAAGCGGCTTTGAGTGATCATCGGCTGGACCGTCCTGCAGCGCTCAAAGCGGGAACGGCAACTGTGGAGCGCGGCCGCCGTACTCATGATCGTGTGCTGCGGCGCCTTGGTGTTCGCGGCCCTGATGCGAGATCCGCGCCAACCGCTTGCCGTCTGGACGGCCGTGCTGCTCAGCGCCACTGCCGCGATCTGGACCGTCCGGTCGGTGCCACGGAGCGAGCCCGGTCTTGAAATCGCGATCGGTGCGGACGGCGCGCTACAGGTGCGGCGCTGCGAGGGTGGCGCCGATGAGCCGCCGGCGCCGGCACACTGCATATTCGTCGCGCCGTGGTTGATAACCTTGCGCTGCGGCGGCGTGGTGCTGCCGATCTGGCCGGATTCCCTGCCTGCGCCGGCCTTCCGCCGACTGCATGCCTGCACCCGCTGGGATTCCTCGGCGGGGGCGCCGACTGGCCGTCGACGCGCACAATCGAACGATGAAACTGCGGGCTGAAGCTCGAATGCACTGCGCGTCCTGCGCTCACGACCGGATCCGCCCTGGCCCCCGTTCAAAGCGCCACTATGTCTGAGCGGGATATCGACCAACAGCTGGTCGAGCGGGTGCAACGCGGTGAAAAGGCCGCATTTGACCTTCTGGTCATCAAGTATCAGCGCAAGATCTTCCGGCTACTGTCGCGGCTGATCCGTGACCCCGGTGAGGTCGAGGATGTCGCCCAGGAGGCCTTTATCAAGGCCTATCGCGCACTGCCCAATTTTCGTGGCGACAGCGCCTTTTACACGTGGCTGTACCGGATTGCGATCAATACCGCGAAGAACTGGCTTGTGTCCCAGGGCAGGCGGGCGCCGACCACCACCGAGACCGACATCGAGGATGCGGAAACTTTTGACGATGGCGAGCACCTAAGAGACCTGAACACGCCCGACTCCATGCTGCTGACACGGCAGGTCGCCGATGCGGTGAACCGGGCGATCGAACGGCTGCCCGAGGAACTTAAGACGGCGATTGTCTTGCGTGAGCTGGAAGGACTGAGTTATGAGGAAATCGCCGAAACGATGAATTGCCCCATAGGCACCGTGCGTTCGCGTATCTTCCGGGCGCGTGAGGCAATCGCCGAGGAACTGCGCCCGATTCTGAACACGAGCAAAGACCAGCGTTGGTAGGTAAAGTCATGATGAAAGCACCTGTTGCGGCCGCCCGTTGCGATGCAGAGACCCTGTCCAGCCTGATGGATGGTGAGCTGGATCCAGAGCAGGCGGCAGCGCTGATTGCCGCGCTTTGTGCCGACGACGAACTGCGCGCGGAATGGATCGCATTTCACCTGGCCGGCGACGCGCTGCGTTCCACCGAGGTCGCTTCGGCACACTCGAGTTCGTTCTGCATGAGCGTCGCCGCGGCGATTGCGCGTGAACCGGCGATTGTTGCACCGCGCCCATGGATGAGGCACGGCGCGCGGTTGCGGCGATACATCCTTCCCGGGCTCGCGGTTGCTGCTTCAGCCGCGGTAATCAGCTTCGTCGCGGTCCCACTGCTGCGCAATGCCAATACACCGGCGCTGGTGCAGGCAGCTGCCGTTCAGCCCCCATCGGCTGCTGTAGTGACGACGGAACACCCAGACGAGCTCGCCGCACGGCGTGCGGCGGCCACGGTCGCTAACGCGCGGGCGCTGCAGGCGTATCTGGCCGCGCATCGGGAACTGACGACCGGCGCGGCCTTTCCGCGCGCGACCCCGTACCTGCGTACGGCCACCGACCAGTCCGAAAGTCGTTGATGCAGCCGGCTTGTTCTGTGTCGCCCGCCGCGGCGACGATCCGTCGCTGGCTTGCAACACTGCTTCTCGCAGGTGGTGCAGTCACCTGTTTTTCGACTGCCGCGGAGGAACGCGGCCGGACGCCCGCCGCGTCGGCGGAGCGCTCGCCACTGCAGTGGATCGAGGCGATCCAGCGAGCTGCAGTGCGCGTCAATTACAGCGGAACGATTGTCTATCAGGCCGGTGGTGAGATGCGCACCTCACGCATCACCCACATGTTCGATGGTGCCCACTCGCACGAACGCGTACAGACGCTAGATGGCAAGCCGCGCGAGTACATCCGCCTGCGCACTGAGAGCAACGACGAGGTCCGGTGCCTGATTCCGGAGTCGCGTCGCGTGATCGTCGAGCACCGTTCGATCGAGGACCCATTTCCGGGCCTGATCGGCGCGCCGGCTGAAGCTGTGCTCGAGCGCTATGACCTGAAAACGGGCGAACTGGAACGCGTCGCCGGCGTCAAGTGCCAAGTGCTGACGCTCGAGCCGCGCGACACGCTGCGCTACGGCTATCGGCTGTGCGTCGATCGGAGCACCGGCCTGTTGCTGCGGGCGCAGACGGTAGGTGAGCAGCGCGAGGTGCTGGAACAGGTCGCGTTCACCGACATCAGGATCGGCGAAAAAATCGACCGCTCGCGCCTGAAGCCGGAATGGCCAACCGAAGGCTGGACCGTCGAGCGCAGCGAGTACACCCGTGCTGATGTCGATCGCGCCGGCTGGGTTATTCCGACGCCCGAGGGATTCCGGCGCACCAAGGAAGTGTTGCGCCGTCTGGGCACAGCGGATGCGATGCAGGTTGTGTTCAGCGACGGCCTGACGACAATTTCGGTGTTTATCGAACCATCGGCGGCCGCAGCAACGAAGACCACCGTTGACGACGTGCAGATGGTGGGGCCGACTGCAGCGTATTCGCGCAAGCTCGGCGATGCACTCGTCACGGTGATCGGCGAGGTGCCGCCGCTGGCGGTGCGCACGGTCGCGAAATCGGTAGAGTTTCGCGGTCCGAAGTAGCAGGCCGCCAATTCATTGAGGAAGAGGAAATGATCAGAAATGTGGTTGCAGTCCTGCTTGCGCCGCTACTTGCGCTGAGCCTTCCGCTCGTCACTCCGAGCGCGCGCGCGCAGGCCACGCAGGTGCTGCCGGACTTTGCCGACCTGGCGGATCGCGCCGGTCCGGCGGTCGTCAACATCCGCACGACGGCTCGCGTCGCCGCCAATGCCGGGGCGCTGCCGTTCCCGGACATCGACGAGAACGACCCGATGTATGAATTCTTCCGGCGTTTTTTTCCGAATCCGCCGCAGCAGGGGCCACGCCAGGGGCCGCAGCAGGGTCCGCGCCGTGACGTCCCGCGCGGGCTGGGGTCGGGATTCATCATCTCGCCCGACGGCTACGTCATGACCAACGCGCACGTTGTCGAGGGGGCCGACGACATCACCGTGACGCTGACCGACCGGCGCGAATTCAAGGGAAAGGTTATCGGGACAGACCGCCGCACCGACGTTGCGCTCGTGAAGATCGACGCGACCGGGTTGCCGAATGTAAAGATCGGCGACGTGAACAAGTTGCGGGTTGGTGAATGGGTCGTCGCAATCGGCTCGCCGTTCGGCCTCGATAACTCGGTCACCGCCGGCATCGTCAGCGCGAAGGCGCGCGACACAGGCGAGTTCTTGCCATTTATCCAGACCGACGTGGCCGTGAATCCCGGGAATTCCGGTGGTCCGCTGCTCAACATGCGCGGCGAGGTCGTTGGCATCAATTCGCAGATCTTCACGACCTCTGGGGGCTACAACGGCATCTCCTTCGCGATCCCGATCGACGAGGCGATGAACGTCCAGCAGCAACTGCGTTCGTCCGGGCGCGTGATCCGAGGCCGGATCGGCGTCGGGATCGAAGGCGTATCGAAAGAAGTTGCGGAGGCGATCGGTCTCGGTGCGCCGCCGCGCGGTGCGCTGGTCAACTCTGTAGAGAAGGACGGCCCGGCATCGAAAGCCGGCGTCGAACCCGGCGACGTGATACTGCGCTTTGACGGGCGCACGATCGAACGGTCGACTGACTTGCCGCGCATCGTCGGCGGCACCAAGCCGGGCACGAACTCGACGATGACCGTGTACCGCAAGGGTTCGCAGCGCGAGCTGAAGGTGCAGGTTGCTGAGCTGCCGCAGGACCGGCCGCGCGCCGCACGCGCACCGGATTCACCCAAGCCTGCCGTGCCCGCGAACGCGCTGGGGCTCGGAGTGTCTGACGTGGCGGCGGACAAGCTGAAAGAACTTGGCGTCCGCGGTGGCGTGCAGGTCGACGCCGTCGACGGCGTTGCCGCCAGTGCGGGACTGCGTCCCGGCGACATCATCACGCAGATGAACAGTGTTGAGGTGCAGAATGCCCGCCAATTCAACGAGGCGGTCGCGAAGCTCGATCCGAAGAAGGATGTCGCGGTTCTCGTCCGGCGTGGTGAGGCCTCGCGCTTCGTCATCATCCGGCGCTGAAAGGGCGGTCGTCCCGCCGCGGTAAAATCCGCGGCCCTGCCGGAAAAAGGGGGTGCGCCAGACGCTCACCCCCTTTTCTTTGTCCCGGACTGGCCGCCCAGTGCGGCCGGCCCCGCGAACATCGAACGGCGATCCCTTCCCAAGCGCATGCAGCACATCCGCAACTTTTCCATCATCGCTCACATCGACCACGGCAAGTCGACGCTCGCGGATCGGCTGATCCAGCGCTGCGGAGGGCTGTCGGACCGTGAGATGGAGGCGCAAGTACTGGACTCGATGGATCTGGAGCGCGAGCGCGGCATCACGATCAAGGCGCAGACCGCCGCCCTCGAATACATCGCGAGTGATGGCCGGACCTATCAGCTGAACCTGATCGATACGCCGGGACACGTCGACTTCAGCTACGAAGTCAGCCGGTCGCTATCGGCCTGCGAAGGGGCGCTACTGGTGGTGGATGCCTCGCAGGGCGTCGAGGCGCAGACGGTTGCCAATTGTTACACGGCGATCGAGCTCGGCGTGGAAGTTCTGCCGATCCTCAACAAGATGGATCTTGCCTCCGCGAATGCCGAGGAAGCGCGCGCCGAAATCGAGGATGTGATCGGGCTCGACGCGCACGATGCCGTGCTGGCCAGCGCCAAGACGGGCATGGGGCTCGAAGAAATCCTCGAGCGCATCATCGAGCGCGTTCCGCCGCCGAAAGGCGATCCGGCCGCGCCGCTGCAGGCGTTGATCATCGACTCCTGGTTCGACAACTACGTCGGCGTAGTGATTCTGGTTCGCGTCGTCAACGGCGTGATCCGGCCGAAGGACAAGATCCTGCTGATGGCCACTGGCGCGACGCATCTGGTCGAGCAGGTCGGCGTGTTTACGCCGAAGTCGCGCGGCCGCGACCAGTTATCCGCGGGCGATGTCGGTTTCATCATCTCCGGCATCAAGGAGCTGCGCGACGCGCATGTCGGCGACACCGTCACGCACGCGGGCAAGCCCGCCGCCGCGCCGCTTCCCGGTTTCAAGGAAGTGAAGTCGCAGGTGTTCGCCGGCCTGTTTCCGGTCGAGTCGAACCAGTACGAGGCGTTGCGCGAGGCGCTGACCAAACTGCAGTTGAACGACGCTTCGCTGCACTTCGAGCCTGAGGTGTCGCAGGCACTCGGGTTCGGCTTCCGGTGTGGCTTCCTGGGCCTGCTGCACATGGATATCGTGCAGGAGCGGCTTGAGCGCGAATACGATATGGACCTCATCACCACGGCGCCGTCCGTGGTCTACGAGGTGCTGCTCCGCGATGGGACGGTCGTCCAAGTCGAGAATCCGTCGAAGATGCCGGACCCGGCCAGGATCGAGGAGATCCGCGAGCCCATCGTCGATGTCACCATTTTCGTGCCGCAGGAGTTCGTTGGCCAGGTGATTACGCTGTGCATCGGCAAGCGTGGCGTGCAGACCGATCTCACCTATCACAGCCGCCACGTCATTCTCAAATACGAGCTGCCGCTGGCCGAGATCGTGATGGACTTCTTCGACAAGCTGAAGTCGGTTTCGCGCGGCTACGCATCGATGGACTACGAGTTCAAGGAATACCGCGCGGCCGACGTCGTCAAGGTAGACATGCTGATCAATGGCGACAGGGTCGACGCGCTGTCAGTCATCGTGCACCGGGCCAACGCGACGCATCGTGGCCGAGAGGTGACGGCGAAGATGCGCAAACTGATCCCGCGGCAGATGTATGACGTCGCGATCCAGGCCTCCATCGGCTCGAGCATCATCGCGCGCGAGGATGTGAAGGCGCTGCGCAAGAACGTGCTTGCCAAATGCTACGGCGGCGACATCACGCGCAAAAAAAAGCTGCTCGAAAAGCAAAAGGCCGGCAAGAAGCGGATGAAGCAGGTCGGCACCGTCGAGATCCCGCAGGAAGCGTTCCTCGCGATCCTCCAGGTCGAAGACAAATGATGAAAAGCCCCCGAAAGTTCAAATGAATTTCGCCCTGATCCTGTTCGTCCTGACGATCTTCACCGGCGTGCTGTGGGTCGCCGACAAACTGGTGTTTGCGCGCCAGCGGCGCGAGCGTGCGACGAAGCTGTTGGCGGACTTCGACGCCCGCAACGCGGCCGCGCTGGCGCGCAGCGAAGCAATCGTCGAACAGGAGCGGCGCAGCCTCGAAGAGGGCGCGGTGCGGCAGCCAGCTTGGCTCGAATACACAGCAAGCTTTTTCCCGGTCATTCTGCTCGTATTCCTGCTGCGGTCATTCCTGTATGAGCCGTTCCGCATTCCATCCGGGTCGATGTTGCCGACGCTGGAGGTCGGCGATCTGATCCTGGTGAACAAGTACGAGTACGGTGTCCGCCTTCCCGTCGTCAACAGGAAGATCATCGAGGTCGGGCAGCCGAAGCGCGGCGACGTGATGGTCTTCCGCTTTCCGCTCAATCCGTCGCAGGACTACATCAAGCGCGTCGTCGGCTTACCCGGCGACCGGATCGAGTACTTCAACAAGCGGCTATCGATCAACGGCAAGGAAGTTCCGACACGCCGGCTCGACAACTACTACGACGCCGACCGGATGCAGTATTACGCGCAGTTCGAGGAAAGCCTCGGCGACGTCAACCACCGCATCATCATCAACGAGGCCGCGCCGGCCGGCTTTGCGGGCGGCTTCCCGAATACCCATCCCGGAGCCTGTCAATACAGCGGCAGCGGCACCGTTTGTACAGTCCCGCCAGGGCACTATTTCATGATGGGCGACAATCGCGATAACAGCGAAGACAGTCGTTTCTGGGGTTTTGTACCGGACGAAAACATCGTCGGCAGAGCCTTTCTCATCTGGATGAACTTTGGCAATATCGGGCGCATCGGCAGCTTCCGCTGATTGCCATTTTTGGCCAAGTGCCTGAAAAGAAAGGAAAAATGAAAAATAGACGAACTCGCCGGAGTCAACGCGGACTCAGCATCATCGGCCTCATCTTCATCGGGCTGATCGTGGTGGGCCTGCTGGCGATAGGCTTCAGGGCGGTACCGGCGGTCGTCGAGTACATCGCGATCGAGCGTGCGTTGCAGAAGATCAAGAACGAAGGAAAGACGGTAGGGGAGATCCGGGCGGCGTTCGACCGCCATGCCACCATCGACGACATCACCTCGATCAACTCGAAGGACCTCGACATCACCAAGGAAGGCGACCAGATCGTGATCAGCTACGCGTATCAGAAGAAGATCCCGCTCGTCGAGAACGTGTCGCTGGTCATCGATTTCGCGGGCACGACGCAGGATCGCCAGCGCCGGGCGGCGCCTTGAACTGCGGGCCGGGGACCGGACGTGATGGAACTGCCGGCGCTTGAAGAGCGCCTCGGCTACCGATTCGTCCAGCACGCGCTGCTCGAACAGGCGGTGACGCATCGCAGTCACGGCGCCATTCATAACGAACGCCTTGAGTTCCTGGGCGACGCGGTCCTGAACTGCGCGATCGCGCAATTGTTGTTCCAGAAGTACCTGCGCCTCGATGAAGGCGACCTGTCGCGGCTGCGCGCCAATCTGGTCAAGCAGCAATCCCTCGCGGACATTGCCGAGCGGCTCGTGCTTTCGGACTTCCTGCGGCTCGGCGAAGGCGAGATGAAAAGCGGTGGCTTCCGGCGTCCGTCGATCCTGGCGGACACGATGGAGGCGATCTTCGGCGCCATTTTTCTCGACACTGGCTTCGAGTCGGCGCGCGCAGTGATCGGAAAGCTGTTCGACCCGGTGCTGAAGGGCGTCGACCCGAAAACGCTCGGCAAGGACAGCAAGACGCTGTTGCAGGAATATCTGCAGGGCAAGCGCATCGCGCTGCCGGTTTACAGCGTCGTCGAAACCCGTGGCGCCGCGCACAACCAGGAGTTCGAGGTCGAGTGCTCGATTCCGAAGCTCGAGATCAGCGTGCGCGGCACCGGCCGCAGCCGTCGTGCCGCTGAGCAGTCCGCGGCAAAGCAGGCGTTCGAGGCAGCCCAGCACGCGATTCATCAGGGCAGGCGCACGCGCAAGAAGCCCGCGGCCGCGACCGCAGACGATGCAGTCGCGCTTGCGGAGCGAGCCAACGAGAAGTCGGCGGACGCCGCCATCTCCACCGACCCCGCTTAATGGACGACGCAGTGCGGCGCGTCGGCGTGGTCGCCGTCATCGGCCGGCCGAATGTCGGCAAGTCGACCCTGATCAACGCCCTGGTCGGCGAACACGTCAGCATCACATCGCGCAAACCGCAGACGACTCGCGACCGGGTGCTCGGCGTTCGCACTGACGCGGACGCGCAATACATCTTCGTCGACACTCCGGGATTTCAGCGCCGGCATCGCAATGCGCTCAACCGCCGGATGAACGAGGCCGTCACGGGCGCGCTCGCCGGGGTGGACGCCGTCATCTTGGTCATTGCAGCCTCGGGCTGGACGTCTGCTGACATGCAGGTGCTGGAGCTACTGCCGCAAGTGTCCGGGCACGTGATCCTCGCGCTGAACAAGACCGATCTGATTGCCGAACGCGAGCGGCTTCTGCCGTTGATGGCAGATTCGATGCAGCGCTATCCATTCCACGCGATCGTTCCGGTCAGCGCCGAGGCCGGACGACAGCTCGATGACCTACTGCGGGAGGTGCGCGGGTTGCTGCCCGAGGGCATGCCGCTTTTTGACGCCGAGCAGTACACCGACCGCAGCGCCCGCTTCCTCGCGGCCGAACGCATCCGGGAGAAAGCGTACCGGCTGCTGGGCGATGAGCTGCCGTATGGCATCGCAGTCGCGATTGACCGCTGGCAGGAAGATGACAAGAGGGTCGAAATCGTCGCTACGCTGATCGTCGAGCGTGACGCGCACAAGGGCATCGTGATCGGCAAGGAAGGCGCCAAGCTGCGCGAGATCTCGCGGCTTGCGCGGGCCGACATCGAACAGATGCTCGGCAAGCCTGTGCACCTGGAAGTCTGGGTCCGCGTCAAGAAGGGCTGGAGCGACGATCCGGCCGCATTGCACAAGCTCGGTTATGCCTGAAACCGTGGCAGGGCAGGGCAGCGTCCGCCCGCGCCGGCGCGCGTCGGAACTGCGGGTCGATCATCAGCCGGGGGCGGTGCTGCACACCATGCCCTGGCGCGAAACGAGCCTGATCGTCGAGGTATTCACGCGCGACTTCGGTCGGCTGCCACTGGTGGCGCGCGGCGCCAAGCGGCCGACGTCACAGTTTCGCGGCCTGCTGTCGCCATTTGCCCCGCTCGCGCTCGCTTGGAGCGGGCGCGGTGAGATCAAGAACCTCGTGCGGGTAGAGTGGATCGGCGGCACGCCGCCGCTGCGCGGCCAGGCACTCCTTTCCGCGTTCTATGCAAACGAACTGCTGGTGCGGCTGATGGCCCGCGCCGATCCGCACGAGCGGCTGTTCGACCGCTATCTCGAGTTGCTGCGCGGACTGGCGCAGCCGCGCCACGAGGCGACGCTGCGCACGTTCGAGCTCGAGCTCCTGCGCGAGGTGGGCTATGCCGTGCCGCTCGACCAGTGCAGCAGCGGCGAGCCCATCGACGCGGCGACACGCTACCTCTTCCGGGCTGAAGCCGGGGCCCACCGGCTCAGGGCGGGTGAGGGGGACGCAGGCGACATGACGATCTCCGGGGCGACGCTGCTGGCGATGGCGCGCGGCGACTTCGACGACCCGCGCGTGGCCTCCGAAGCGAAGCTGATGCTGCGGCAGCTGATTCGCTACCATCTCGACGGCAAACCCCTGAACACCCGCCGCATCCTGCTCGACCTGCACCAGCTCTAGGCCCTCCTGCCAGCAACTTGATGACGGCGCTGAGCGTGAACCTGAACAAGGTGGCCCTGCTGCGCAACACGCGCGCGCTTGGCGTACCGAGTGTCGAGCGCGCCGCGCGCATCACGCTCGAAGCCGGGGCCGATGGCATCACCGTGCACCCGCGGCCCGATGGTCGACATATGCGCGCCCCTGATGTCGAGGCGCTGGCCGCGTTGCTGCGAGGCTGGCCGACATGCGAGTTCAACATCGAGGGCAATCCCTTTCACGGACTGCTCGATTTCGTCGAGCAGGCGCGGCCACAACAATGCACGTTCGTGCCGGACGAGACGGGCGCATTCACGTCCGATCACGGCTGGAACCTGCCGGACGATGCCGAACGGCTGGCGTCGCTTATCAGCCGCGCACGCGATCTCGGCGTGCGCGTCAGTCTCTTCATGGACCCGCTGCCCGACGCGATGCCGCATGCGGCCCAGCTCGGCGCGCACCGCGTCGAGCTCTATACCGAGCCTTATGCACGCGCATTCGGCACGCCTGCCGAGGGCGCCGTGGTCAAGCGCTACGTGGACGCGGCGCGTGCTGCGCGCGCCGCGGGGCTTGGAGTCAACGCGGGCCATGACCTCAACCTGCAGAACCTCGCGCGGTTCCTGCGCGCGGTACCGGGGGTCGATGAAGTGTCGATCGGCCACGCGCTCATCGCAGATGCCCTCGAGTTCGGGCTGGCGGACGCAGTCGGCCGCTATCTTGCCGAGATCCGTAAGGCGGCAGCTGCGACATGATCTTCGGCATCGGCACCGATATCGTCGAAATCGGACGCATCCGTGGCGTTGTCTCGCGGTTCGGCGACCGCTTCGCACACCGGATCCTCGGTACGCGCGAATTGGAGCGATACCGTTACCGCCGTGCCCATTCCGAGGAGCGTGGCATCAAGTACCTGGCGACGCGCTTCGCCGCGAAGGAGGCGGTCTCCAAGGCGCTCGGTCTCGGCATGCGCATGCCCATGACGTGGAAGGCCGTCGAGATCGTCAACGATCCGTCCGGCCGCCCGGTGGCCTTCGTCAGCAGCGTCGAGCTGCGGCAATTCACCGAGCGCCGACGCCTGCGGCTGCATGTGTCGGTAACCGATGAGAGGGAAATCGCAATGGCCTATGCGATTGCCGAAGTGCAGGGAAGCAGCTGATGCTGGGTCCGGTCGTGATCGGTGTGGAGGGCAAGCAGCTCACGCCTGCAGACCGACGACGGCTGATCGATCCGCGCGTCGGCATGGTCATACTGTTCAGCGCAAACTTCGAAAGCCCGGAACAGTTGCGGCAATTGACTGAAGAGATTCACGGCATTCGCAACCCGCCTTTGCTGGTCGCGGTTGACCATGAAGGCGGCCGCGTGCAGCGGTTCAGGACGGGGTTCACACGGTTGCCGGCGATGCGGCGCCTCGGTCGACTCTGGGAGCGCGACGTACTGCAGGCCTGTCGAGTTGCGGCGTCCACAGGTTACGTGCTGGCGGCCGAGTTGCGCGCCCACGGCGTCGATTTCACGTTTGCACCGGTGCTGGACATCGACTGGGGCCGGAGCGGGGTCATCGGCGACAGGTCTTTCCACGCCGATGCCCGGGTCGTCGCGATGCTCGCGGCGCACCTGATCCACGGCCTGGCGATGGCCGGCATGGCGAACTGCGGCAAGCATTTCCCGGGACACGGCTGGGCGTTCGCAGACTCGCACGTTGCTCTGCCGCTTGACGAGAGGTCGTTGGACGCGCTGCTGCAGTCCGACGCGGCGCCGTACCGCTGGCTCGGCCCGCAGCTCACAGCTGTGATGCCGGCGCACGTGGTCTACGACCAAGTCGATGCTGCGCCGGCCGGATTCTCAGCGCAATGGCTGCAGCGCCTTCGGCGAGAGTTCGGTTTCGCCGGCGCCGTGTTTAGCGACGACCTGCTCATGGAAGGCGCGAGCACGCACGGCAGCGTCACAGAGCGCGCGCAGGCAGCGCTCAGGGCGGGCTGCGACCTGGCGCTGGTGTGTAACGACCTCGATGCGATGGAGATGGTGCTGCGTGAATTGCGCTGGACGAGGTCGTCGACGTTCGATTCGCGCGTCGGTCGCATCACGCCGTGTGGTCCGGCGCCCACGATGAAGGAACTCCGGGCGTCCGAGCTTTACGAGGTTGCGAAGTCGGATTTGGGGGTTTTAAACGATGATGAATAAGTGCGCATAATGTGTATTATGTCAAATGACGATTATCTAAACAAGGACTTCATGTATTAGGCGCAAGCGGCTGATATTGTTGATACTTCATGCCTCCTTGGCAGCTCAAAACGCCCCAAGATTGCGGGCCGGTCCGCGGACTCGCAATGTACGGCTGCTTCCGGCCGGCGAGGTGTGCGAGCGCGGCGCGTGAGCGGGAACGCGCACCACTGCTATCTAAACTTGGTGGAGGCGATGGCAAGAAGCTGCCGACCGTTCAGACACCCTGTAGAGACGGGCAGCAACCAGAGGGGTTCTGATGGCGCCCCATGACTCAACTTTGCCTGCGGTGGGCCGACCGGCATCTTGAGACCTGCGTTGGGACGTGGGTTCCCG